>NZ_JAAEQH010000237.1 GCF_024231755.1 Neptuniibacter sp. | reverse complement strand
TATTACAAAAGAACCGCCTGTGAGAAATGGGAGTTTGAGGAACATGGAATACTATACCGAACAAATAGCCAGTGATCTAATAGAGGAAAATGGCAGCCTGGAAGCCGCCGAGTTTGATGCACTTGTGAGGACTATAGATGCCAATAAGGCGGATGACCTTTTTGCTGTAAGCATTTGGCGCAGTGTAAAGCAAATCATTAAAGCAAAAAAAATGGAGATTACAGGTGGTTAAAAATGTGGGCGTGCCGATTGACATTCGGCCCTGCACTCAGCTGTAAATGGTTAGGGGTAGATTCTGGTAGGGAGCAGGATAGTATCATAAGGCGTTACGGCTCCGATTTTAGAGTACCGCTCCGTTTACGACAACGGCGGTAGGCTCCAGGTTCGCCCCCAAATGGATTATGTGCAATTTTGATTTTCATCTATTCGGGCGTTTTTGGAATGATGCGGGGATTTCTTGCGTGAGGTGTGTTCGAAAAACTTACGTCGCCTTGCCCGGGTAGCTTCGTTGCTATAAATCCGAGAGACCAAGCCCTTAAAACCCTGTGTGAAAGTTTCCGGTGACATTTGATCCGGGCGATAGTTCAAATCAAAAAGAGTACAAGTTTCCCATGCTGTTTCATTGATCAGTCGGCCCTCAGACTTCAGACGGTTATATAACGGTGTACCGGGAAAGGCTGCGCATGCGGATCAAATCTGACTCAAATTCGGCGAATGTGGCCAGAATGTTAAAAAACATTTTACCCATTGGGTCGCTGGGATCGTATACCGAACCACCGAGAGCCAGCTTTACGCCCTTAGCCTCAAGCTGTTCTGCAATTGCGCGGGCATCAGGAACCGATCTGGCGAGACGATCAAGTTTTGGCACAACCAAAGTGTCGCCTTCGCGCACGGCAGCTATCCGGCAGGCCAAGGCCAAACCTTTGTTCGACGATCTGGAAGAGTGGTTGCACTCACAACTGCCAAAACTGTCGGGTAAAACGCCGCTGGCGGCAGCGATCCGTTATGCACTGACCCGTCTCAAGAAACTAAGGCCGTATCTCGATCATGGATTTCTGGAAATCGACAACAATACTGCCGAGATATCCATTCGGGGTCTGGCCATTGGGCGAAAAAATTGGCTTTTTGCCGGATCAGAAGGCGGCGGTAAATCAGCAGCAATTATTTATACATTAATTGAGACAGCCAAGCTGAACGGCGTTGATCCGCAAGCCTGGCTGACCGATGTGCTCTCTCGCATTGCCGATCACAAGATCAACCGTATTGATGAACTGCTGCCCTGGAACTGGACTCAGCAACGCTGAGTATAACCAGAGCTAACACCGCCGGTAGGTGTGCGAGGCCAAACGGTTACAATTTGAGCGTAATATAACATCGTTAAACCGTCGAGAGGTGGAGCACCGGACGCTCACAAAGAAACTGGCTCTTCGACGTTTCATGTGGAAACGAACAAGTTTTGGAGTGGAGCCGCAATCAAGTAAATCATGGTGATGAAAGTTTCGGTATTCCTGTACCCCCTGGCTCGTGCCCTTGCCATACCCCTTACACTCAGGCCGGTGATCTGATGGAAGGTGGGCCAGGCCGGACGCTAACGATATAGGGTGGTTGGAGAAAATAAATCTTTAGGAAACGGTGTGATTCTATATACTCGTATCGAGTATGAAAATTACTTGGGAAAGTTCAGTTTGGATAAGCAATGGATAGTTTTCAAGCGAAATTGTTAGCTCTTGATTCGGAAACCTGCTGGACTGAGCAGGATATTATGGATCCTGCAGCAGGACAGAACCTCCTTAAGAGTTTTTTTCAGGATGTTCTAGATACCTTAATCTCCTCCAATTGCCCGCCCTGCCATAGCGCCTATATAGCAATCGCCGGAATTGTTCCGGAAGAATTTGTTCCAGTGGTTGCCTATGGTCGCAAAATTAGCGAATTTGCTAGAATTCATATCACCAGGGATGAGACAGCAGTCTCGGATTTTCTCAATAATGCCAAGTTGGTTTCCTTTGTGCGCAACGTTCACAACAATCCACATTACAAGGGGCCATTGCCTTACTGTGAGAAGCTTTTGGTCCAACTCCGTGGTTATGGTGAGCTGTTCGCGTTCATCTCTTTTGATTTTGATAAGGAAGGGGTGTTAACTGAGGAGTTTGCTCAAACGGTGACTGCCTACCAACCACTAATTTCAAGAATCTGTGCTGATGCCGTTTTTTCCATGCGTCTACGCGAGATGGCTTTGCCTTTCGAAGCAGCAGCCAAGACCGATACCCTAGTGGATCTTTACCAAGAGATTGTGGACCGTACCATACGAGCCTTTGCGGCGGATGGAGTAGTCCTTAGAATTAATGACCGTGAGAGTGACCGGCTTATAGCCGAGGCCTTCGCGCCAATAGACAACTCTCATGGAGATGATGAGATTGCTCGCGTTTCAGATACTCTTCTTTCAGAGAATTCCGTTGGCGAGGAGATTTGCCGCTTGGTCTATGAGGATGAAGAACACACTTGGACAGTTGGGATGTTGGAAAATGGGGCCGAACAGGAATTCTCAGGCACAGCTATTTCAAAGGAGATGGATGATGTTTTACGCAGTCTTGGGATTCGCGCCTATTGTGTTTTCCAACTGGTCTCAAATGTAGAAGCCGGGAACGAGGGTATTGAAATTGGAACATTATCTTTTTTCCATCGCCATCAGCACCGCTATTCTTGGAGAGATATTTCACTTGCTAACTCCCTTTGCCAACGCGCAGCTGATGCCGTCGCCCTGTTCAACAAGACTCGTGAGCTTCGGACAACAAATGAAAGGATGTTCCTTGACGGACAGATGATGACCAGGGTGGAAATTGTTACCCTTCTAACCCATGATTTGGGGCACAAAGTTATTAACATTCATGCGCAGCAGGAAGAATTCATTGGGGATGTAAAAAAGACTTTCAGAAAAGAGGGGAATTTCTCGAATGTTGAGAATGCCGCGAAAGAGATGTTAGCGGCGTCAGATGTCATGATGAGATCTTTGGATTCAATTAACACCCTCTTTAAGGCGCGAGGTGCCCAGGGCACCCCCGAGAGCACAACATTTCTCTTGGTGGGGGTAGTTGAGGAAGTTAAAACGACGATGAAGGATGCTTTGGGCCGAAACAAGTGCTCAATTACAGCAAGGATTATTAATAACATCTCACTTTATGGGAACCGCGCGATTTTACTTCAAGCAATGTTCAATCTCGTGATCAATGCTATTGATGCTCAACGATCCAAAAAAAATCCCAAAAACAACCAAATCACAATTTCTGCTGAGCATGAATTGCAAGGTAGTGGTAACACTGTTGTAGTAAAGATTTGGGATGAAGGGCCAGGAATTAACCGGAAAGTATTCAATGTAGCTAGTGATATTTTCAAACTAGGGGCCACATCCAAAGAGAGTGGAACCGGGCGTGGGCTGACTATTTCTAGGGGGCTCTTAGGGGAATTCTTTGGAGCCAACTTGACCTTGCTAGATCCAAAGACAGCAATGTTCAAAATAACTTTCCCGGTAAATCAGAGAGGTAAGAAATAATGAATTCTTTTGCACCAGTTGTGCTATTGGTGGATGATGACCCTGGATTGAGACTATTCCTGAGGCGACGCTTTAACAACGAAAGCTCTCTTGCGCCCTTAATTTTTTCAGATCTTAAATCTGCCAAGCTCTTCTTCGATGACGAGAGCTCATCAGTTGATGCAGTTTTATCAGATATTAGCTTTGCGGGAGATACGTCTGACCCTGATCATCAGTTGGAAGACGGATTGGATATGCTTAACCTTGTTCAAAGCTGTCACCCAAATATTCCAAAGTATGTCATTTCCATGTGGTCTGATGAACCAGCCTTTCACGACAAGTCAGATGAACTTGGGTTGAAAATCCGCAACTGGTTTCCCAAGCTTAATTATGGTGATCCGATGAAGACACCTTGGTCGCAGATTGAAAGAGACCTTCTGCGAGAGGCTCTTATGAAGGGCGGTGATTTGGCTGATGAGGCCAGTCGACAGGGTTGGCTTCCAGATGATGACGACTCATATGAGAGCGTTCTAGAGTGGTTTCGGAAACACCATAAGTCAATGAAATTTTCTTTTATTCAAGAAGTACCTGCTGATTACCAACACTATAAAATTATTAAGCCCCTCAAAGTAGTTTGCCGACGGGAGAATGGAGAAGCAATAGCAGAGAGTATGCATTTGGGGCTTCTTGATTCAGGTCGAGGTGATGATGTAGAAGAAGCTATCAAGGATCTGGCCGACAAGATTATGAATCTTAAGGAACAGTTAGACGAGTACCCGGATGAACAGATAATTGAATATGCAGCATTAATTAAAAATCGACTGGATGAACATGTCTTGCGGCTCTCGCCTGAGCAGTTGTCCTGAGTGCGTCATTTTTATGTAAAGTTTTTTTAGAAAGGGAAAACAAGCAATCAAGTATAGGGGGTTTTTTGACTAATGGTGAAGGTGCTTAATCTCTAGGAAAAATGACACGGCCATTGGTGGGGAGACGCATGAGGTATGGATAAGAGCAAGGTTAAGAACTACTTCATTAAAAAGATGAGGTTCAAGAATAGCCCCAGGACTAGGCACAATAACTATGTGCCAGAAGTTAATGGGAAAGTGGCTATGCCTCGCCTGTTTACGATCTCGCGTGGTGGAGGGGCAATAAGTAGGGGCAATTTGAAAGGAATAGCAGAGGGTCTTGGTCTTAATGAGAGCTTATTCAAGGAGTCGGTACAGTGTCGGATTGGAAGGGTATGCGCCATTATCACCATGTGTGCGAACATCCTAGACCATTGCGTCCGTAATCTACAGATGGATCCAATTGCCCATAAAGAAGGGGCCAAGGCGATGTCTGCCGGAATCCAATTTCTTCTTGATGATGCATTTGATCATTCTCCAGAACCACCTACTGCCTTGGAGCGGAAGGCGATTGAGCGGATCAGTCCAAAGGTTGGAGCCGCTTTAGGGTATCCAGACTTAAAAAATATAGCACAGATGGTCTTGAACGCTATCGGCCGTTTCAAATGACAAAAGTAAGTAGAGCCCACTCAGAAACGTCAAATTATTGAAATTAAAGATAAATTTGCGGTTCTCTCTGATATAATGCAAGCTATTCTCCAGCAACCAGATGAAAAGCTTGCACCATGCGCAATCACCGTTCCCCCAATCAGTTGATGTTTGACGGTTTTGAAACGGAATTTGAAAAGTGGCTGGAGCCAGACAATCGCTGGGTTTTGTTGAGCCAGGTTATTCCGTGGGAGGAATTATCGACTGCCTATGAGGCATCGCTGTCGGCGCATACTGGTCGTCCGGGTAAGGAAGGCCGTCTTGTCATCGGGGCGGTGATTATCAAGCACAAGCTGTGTCTGAGTTATGAGGAGACCATCGAGCAAATCCGCGAGAACCCGTATCTTCAGTACTTTGTTGGCTTCACGGCTTTCCATAAGGAACAGGCTTTTGCGCCATCGCTGTTTGTCGAGATACGCCGCCGCATGGGGCCTGAGGTCTTTGCCAGCTTCGAGGGCAGCATCATCGCCCGTCTGGCGGATCATCAAAAGCCGGAAGTTTCTACTAACGATGATGATAACCAGGCAACACCCCCCCCACGGAAGGCAGCGAGGCTGTACCCTGTGAAGCCACCACCACCCCGACGTCTGCTGATCAGGATACGCCGACACATCAGGGAAAACTCATTGTTGATGCCATGGTAGTTGAGCAGGCGATCCGCTACCCTACTGACTTGAGTCTTCTCAATGAGGCCCGCGAGATCAGTGAACAGATTATCGATACCTTGCATCCTCTAACGGGGATGGAAAAGAAGGTGCGCACTTATCGTCGCAACGCACGCAAGGACTATCTGGCTCTGGTCAAGCAACGCCGTCCCGGCAACAAAAAAGTGCGCAAGGCCGTCGGCCAGCAGTTGCGCTACCTCAAGCGTAATCTTGGTCATATTGAAACAATGCTTGATATGCTGCCCGGTCAGGAAATCCCGCTACCCCACAAACAGCTTCGCCAGTACTGGGTCATCGGCCACCTTTACCTCCAGCAAAAGCAGATGTTTGATAGCCGTACCCGACGCTGTGATGATCGCATCGTCAGCATCCACCAGCCGCATGTGCGACCCATCATCCGGGGTAAACAAAATAAACCAGTTGAATTTGGTGCCAAGCTGGGTGTCAGCCTGAGTGGCGACGGCATCGCCTGTGTCGATAACCTGAGTTGGGATGCTTATCACGAGGGGCACGATCTGCCTGATCAGGTCGAAGCTTTTCACAAACGTCATGGCTATTATCCAGTGAAACTACTAGCCGATCCCCTCTACGGGACCCGTGATAATCGTAAGTTCCTAAAAGAAAAAGGCATTTGGTTCGCTGGAAAACCCCTGGGCCGTCCACCAAAGATGAGCAACGCCGAAGACACCATAAACCGACGCCAGCGACAACAGGATTACCGCGAGCGCATCCCCGTTGAGGGCAAGTTCGGACAGAACGGCTACGATCTCAACTACATCCGCGCCCGCACGGCCAAAACCAGCGAAGCATGGATCAGGAGCATCTTTCTGGTCATGAACCTGCTGATCCTGCTCAGGTTATCGTTTGTCTGGGTTCTGACGCACACGGGACACCATGTGGCAGTGGTTTTGGAAGCCTATATCCACTGGCTACACACCAGCACCACTCGCCAGGCCGACAAACTGAAACAATCGACATTATTGGAAATGGCTTTCTGAGGGGGCTCTAAGTAACATGAATATTCCAAGACAACTGAGACGCTGGGTTGAGCGACGCCAATGCGTAGCATTTGTCGGGGCGGGTTTTTCTTCACCAGCAGGAATGCCCGGTTGGGGGAAGCTGCTTGACCGGTTGCTAGATATAGCCAGGGATGCCCAAATTAATTCAGACCAAGATATGTACCTTGAAGGAGTCGAGGAAGCCATCAAACGTTATAATTACGCCATGGCAGTACAGCAAATTGAGCAAATTATGACGCGTGCTGATCTAGATCAAGCGATCGCTAGGCAGTTTAGCATGGACGTCTTCCATAAAACCTCCCAAGGAGATCAGGAGCGAATGCTGGATCGGATGCGGTGCTTGGTGACGGCTCCTTGGGCAGGCATTATCACTACTAACTATGATGAATTGGTAGAGCAGGGACTGGGGCGTTTCTACAAGGGTGGCCATCCATCCCAGGGTAACGGCAACGATATCCGGTTAGGTAATGTGCTTTCAATCGAATCTCATTCGGATTTGTTTTTTGTCAAGCTGCATGGGTCTGTAGCAGCAGGTGGCTATGTTCTTGGAACCGAGGAGTATGACAGGACTTACGTGAACACGCCGCAGGTTAGCACTTTCCTATCAGCACTAATGCTACGATACCATATTGTATTTGTAGGATGTTCCTTAGAGGATGAAGTTCTGCGTTTACGGCGTCGCCTCTGTTTCGATTATCAAGGACATATCCCTACGTCCTATGCATTGTTGCCAAACAACTTGGAAAATCGTTCAAGACAATTTTGGCTTAAAGACAATGCTCAAATAGAAACCCTATTGTATGATGCTGAAGCTGAGGGAGAACCGGCGTATTGGGCGGTTGATGAATTCCTACGCGATGCAGAGACTCTAGCAGTTCCAAATAAATCTCCCGTAGAGGGCTTCGTCGGTAAAACTGCTGTGCGGGATTTGAACGACCAACCGTTGAATGAGCTAATCAGCAAACTTGGACAGCTCAACAATGATCTTCTGTACTTGTTATGGAAAGCCCCCGAGCATGCATTGATGCAGCATCAAATTGACAATCAGGAAATTGAAGGAATTGACGAGATCAAGCAGGCCCTGTTGGAGTTAACGACGGCTGAGCGTTTTTACAGGATAATGTACCTTATTCGTATCGGGTTGGTGGAAGAGGATGAGACGGCAGATGGTGGCCGGTTATTCCGCTTGACCAGAGAGGCAATAAGACAATTTTGTTAATTTTATCCTAAATGGTGCCTCTAAGGGTACCGCCCCGATTCGTGTAAAAATGCACGCTCTCATGAGCGTTTTAAATTTACTCTGTAGATAGGCATGCAAAATTGACCCCCTAATCGGGGAGATCGGCATTCAATTTTGACCCCTCCCCATTGTTGTGCAACCTGCCTGACATTTGAACCAGAATGTCGAGGCGATATTGGGGATGATTATTGTGGAAACGATT
>NZ_JAAEQH010000236.1 GCF_024231755.1 Neptuniibacter sp. | reverse complement strand
TTTTAATAGTACCCATGCCTTGCAAACCTTATCGTATTTATCAAGTTCGTCCCAGTCTCGTGATGTGGCATCTTTGCGCTTCAAAATTACTTGCTCGCGAACTTCCGCGGATTCCGGAACATACGAGGTCAGTGTTCGGCGCATTCGACTGACCCGACCCATTTTTACATCATTGCAGACTAGCATGTCTGAAAAAGCTCAGCTATGTTGCGGCCCTGAAACTCGCAGTTGGAAGAAGGCACCAGGAAGTAAGGTCTGAAGAATGATCAGTGACTTCCCACCAGGAGCTGCGCACATATCTAGCACAGAATCTCCCTGAGCAATAGACAACGCCAGGACTGGAAACAACGAAGCAGCATCCATCAAGTACCACCCTGAAATAGCCGCATAAGCATAAGTAACAAGGAAAGAAGCGGTCGACAAGGGGAAGCCAGTTTCCAGTCACTAGTCAGCAGTGACTAGCAGGCCCGATGACTATACAAATTAAGCATGGACAACTAAACCTGGTGTTATGTGTAACGTTCAAAATTCGTTTCGTGTCTACGGGAAAAATATTAAAATGAAGATTGCGTTGCTCGAAGGGAAGTGGCACATGTGGTGCACCATGATATTGATAGGGCACCTATTTGCGCACAATCTGATGTACTTGTTGTTCAATGAACTGCGACCCCTCGAGTGCCACTAGTGTTTGTTTATTGATACGTGGGGTAATTCAGGGAGTACTCCCCAGGTAATTTGATACAGGACGTTGAATTGACGTTCAGGTTATTGCGTGCAGGTTGTACCGTAATCCTTCGAAACGTCTCTCGGATTCACGCGTCCGCACCAGTTTCAGGACGGTGTTCTTGACATAAAAAACAATAACAAATCAAACTTCAGTGGCGTTATTCGTATAATCTGCCGAGAGTGA
>NZ_JAAEQH010000235.1 GCF_024231755.1 Neptuniibacter sp. | reverse complement strand
GAGAAGCGATGGGAATCCCTCCTTCTAATGAGCGAAAACGTCTGGTTTAATAAAGGCCAATAACAAGAATAGACGAGTGATCGTCACTGCCAATAGGAGAGACCTATGCAGATTAATATTACTGGACACCATGTCGAACTGACCGATTCAATGCAGAACTACGTTCTGGAAAAGATGCAGAAAGTAGAGCGCCATTTCGACAACATTACAAATGTTCAGGTCACGCTTAGTGTTGAGAAGCAGCGTCAGAAAGCAGAAGTAGAGATGCACGTATCAGGTGCAAATATTCATGCTACACACGAGCATGAAGATATGTATGCTGCTATTGATGGTGTGACTGATAAGTTGGATCGCCAGGTTATCAAGCACAAAGAAAAAATGAAAAATCACAAATAGGCCTCACGTTTCAACGTATGTTGGTACATGAAATTTTAACCCCCTCAAGCACCCTGTGCGGGCTTGAAGGGGGTAGTAAAAAACGAATTCTTGAGCAGGTATCCCACCTTATATCCGAGCAACACACGGATATGGAAGATTCCTGTATTTTCAACGGACTTCACGGTCGAGAAAAGCTGGGCAGCACAGGTATCGGAGATGGCATAGCAATCCCGCACTGTCGTTTAGCCGAGTGTAAAGATGCCATTGGCTTCCTCATCAAGCTCGAATCACCTATCGATTTTGATGCGATTGATAAAAAGCCAGTCGATCTGATTTTTGCCCTGGTAGTGCCTGAGGATGCTACTTCAGAGCATTTACAAACACTCGCTTCGATCGCTGAACTGTTTAGCAAAGAAGAGGTCCGTACAGCCCTCCGCCAGACAGAATGTAATCAATCACTATACGATACAATCTGCAGATTGAGCTCCTGAGGCAGAAATATGAAGCTGGTTGTGATTAGTGGTCGATCTGGCTCTGGGAAAAGCACCGCCTTACAAGCACTCGAAGACATAGGTTTCTACTGCATAGATAACCTTCCAGCTATGCTACTCCCGGATCTTGTGGAACAGATGAGCAGTGAGCCTGACCACCCGGACAAAATAGCGGTCAGCATTGATGCCAGAAACCTACTGAGCAACCTTTCAAAGTTTCCTGCCATTCTGCAGAAGCTTCGCGAGGAACACTGGGCTGAATACGAAGTCATGTTCCTCGATTCAGCAGAAGAGGTACTACTAAAACGCTATAGCTCCACGCGGCGAAAACACCCTCTTTCAGATCAGCATAAAAATCTTCAGCAATCGATTCAGGCCGAATCACAGCTGTTGGAACCTATCGCATTACTAGCTGATATCCGTCTGGATACAACCCGCCTTTCCCTGTACGAGTTAAGGGACACCATCAAACTGCGCGTTGCCAAGCGAAAAGAGCAAACCCTCTCAGTACAGTTCGAATCCTTCGGTTTTAAGCATGGCGTCCCTCTGGATGTGGACTTTGTTTACGATGTCAGGGCGCTGCCCAACCCTCATTGGGTGCCCGAGTTGAGACAATACACGGGTAAAGAAAAGCCAATTCAGGATTTTCTCGGCTCTTCTGACGAGGTTCAAGAGATGCTTAATGATATCCAGAGCTTTCTCGAACGCTGGCTACCCCGGTTTGCTGAAAATAACCGTAGTTACATAACAATTGGTATAGGCTGCACCGGCGGACAGCACCGTTCAGTCTACATTAGCGAATGTTTGGCTTCTCATTTTGGCAAGCATATGGATAATGTTCATGTACGCCACCGGGAGCTAGGTTAAACGATGCAAGAAAAAGAGATTTTGATCATCAATAAACTGGGATTACATGCCCGCGCTGCCGCGAAACTTATTGGCGTCACATCCCGTTTTTCAGCCGACATAAAACTGGGCAAGGATGGACGTGAAGTTGATGGCAAAAGCATCATGTCGGTTATGATGCTTGCTGCAAGCAAGGGAACAACTCTCAGCATCACAACTGATGGTTCTGACGAAGAGAACGCAATGCTGGCTATTGAAGAGCTGATCAACAATCGCTTTGATGAAGATGAATAGTTAATAAATAAAGCCTTATCCCCTCTTCCGCATTTAGCTATAATCTCATCCAAACCTGCTCTTCCAACCTGAGCACTCCCTGTTTAAGTAAGTGGCGACCGTAGATGGCTCAGAACGAGACCAAATCACAGCTCGATATACTAAGCGAAGCCCTGGATAGTGGTGAATTTCGCCAGATCCGCTATACGCTTAACCACACTCTGCGCGCCACTGAAGTAGCACGTCTGATCGAGAAATCGCCACCAAAAGAGCGACAAGTACTTTGGAATTTAGTATCACAGGAGCTTGAACCCGAAGTACTGCAACACCTTGGGGATGATATTCAGGCTGATATCCTCAGCCGAATGAACACAGAAGAGGTGGCTGCCTTAACCGAATCCCTGGATTCAGATGATATGGTGGATATCTTACAGCAGCTGCCAAACAGGGTTATGAAAGAAACCCTGCGTATCATGGATAAGCAAAATCGACGCAGGGTGGAACAGCTGCTTTCTTATCCAGAGGACACTGCGGGTGGTCTGATGAATACAGACACCACCACAATCCGCCCTGATATCACTATCGAAACCGCACTTCGTTACATCCGCCGTCACGACGAAATCCCTGAGATGACGGATAGCCTTATCGTAGTTAGCCGTAAAGATTCCTATATTGGCCTGCTGCCACTGACAAAACTACTAGTAACTGATCCATCGATCACCATCAGGGAAGTGATGAATACCGATATTGAGCCTATTGATGCCAATATGCCAGATGATCAGGTTGCACTGCTTTTTGAAGAACATGATCTTGTATCAGCACCCGTAGTAGACGAAGAAGGAAAACTTCTCGGTCGTATCACAATCGATGACGTAGTTGACGTAATCCGTGAAGATGCCGACCACTCCTTGATGAGTATGGCGGGTCTGGATGAAGATGAAGATACATTTGCTCCGGTGATGAAAACCACTCGCCGTCGAGCTGTGTGGCTGGGGATCAACCTGCTGACAGCTTTTATCGCATCAGCTGTCATCGGGCTGTTTGAAGATACCATTGAAAAAGTAGTAGCCCTGGCGGTACTGATGCCCATTGTTGCCTCCATGGGCGGTATCGCCGGTTCGCAAACCCTCACGCTGGTGATACGCGGCCAAGCCCTCGGACATGTGGAAAGGTCCAATGCAGGTTGGTTGCTTAATCGTGAAATGATTGTGGGTGCAATGAATGGTGTTCTATGGGCGCTGGTCATTGCCGTTGTTGCCGTGATCTGGTTCCAGGACATGAACATTGGCATCATTATCGCTCTGGCAATTGTCATCAACCTGGTTGCTGGTGCAATAGCAGGTACTCTTCTCCCCATCATGTTGAAATCCATGGGGATTGACCCTGCCCTCGCCGGAAGCGTTTTATTAACAACTATCACTGATGTGGTAGGTTTCTTTGCCTTTCTCGGTCTTGCTACCGTCTTTTACGCCTGAGACTTTCTATGAATAACGATAATTTTGATAATAACCACCTTGATGATCAGGACGAAGAGTGGCTGAGTAAAACCGAAGTTAAGCGCCAAATGCATGCTCTTCAGGAACTGGGGGCTCGACTCACAAAGCTGAACAAAGAGCAGCTGAATAAATTAGAACTTGGTGATTCTTTACGTAATGCTATTGAAGAGTTTCACCGTATTAAATCCAATGGTGCCCAGAAGCGTCATCTGCAGTACATCGGTAAGATTATGCGTACAGAGGATGCAGAAAAAATTGAGCACGATATCGGCTTATTTGAAGCTGGTCAGCAAGCCCATACCCAGGTGTTCCACAAATTGGAGCGCTGGCGTGACCGTTTAATAAATGATGGCAACCCTGCATTGCAAGAATATGTTACCGAATACCCTGATGCCGATATTCAACATATCCGACAACTGATTCGTAACGCGCAAAAAGAGAAAAAAATGGAAAAGCCGCCGGCGGCTGCGCGAAAGCTCTTTAAATATCTGCGTGAAGTAGCCGGAGCGTAAAACAGGAGGGCGGGCTGAAAGCCTGCCCATCTTAAAAACCAGCCGTTTCCCGGTGCTGCTGGACTGGCATAGCCTTACGCTTCTCGTGAAGAAGATTCAAATCCACATCCGCTACTACTAGTCCTGGACCTGGCTGCTCTCTCTCTTCAATGACTTCTCCCCAAGGATCTACAATCATTGAATGCCCCCAACTCTGCCGGGACTTACTATGCTGTCCTCCCTGATTAGCCGCGAGCACGTAGCACTGATTTTCGATTGCACGAGAGCGTAACAATACTTCCCAATGAGCCTGTCCGGTAACATAGGTAAAGGCGGATGGAACAGTCAGGATCTCTGCTCCCATATTACGCAATTTCTGAAACTGCTCAGGAAAGCGAAGGTCGTAACAGATAGATAAGCCAATGTTTCCAAATGGCGTAGAAACAACAACCAGATCCTTACCGTGCTGGATAAAATCGGATTCGCGATAACTGGAGTGAGCATCTGCCACATCCACATCAAATAAATGAATCTTATCGTAGCGCGCTTGTAGCTGCCCTTGGTCATCGTAAACCAAACAACTGGCATAGACCTTCTCTTCGCCGGAGTCAGCTTCAGCACAAAGCAGCGGCACACTCCCCGCAATAACCCAGAGCCCATGTTGCTTAGCCAAATTAGCGATAAACTCCTGAATCTTTCCTGATTCTTGTTCCGTTTTGGCTAAAGTGATCAGCGCTTTAGAATCAAGCATGGCAAAATTTTCTGGCAACAGGAGTAAGTCAGCAGACTGCTCTACAGCCTCTTCAGCTAAAAACCCGGCCTGCTGAAGATTTTCTTCCAAATCCTCACCTGATAGCATTTGTGCAACAGCAACCTTAGCCATGATTATTTTCCTGTATTTCTGGTTTTACCTTTTCATCCTTGTTTTCGTGAAGATCAATTTTTGGATCTCCCCAATCACCTGATAAGTGATACTTAACCGTGGCAAACTTCGCCAATGGGTCACCAATCAATTTATCAAACAGGAATACCGCTCCAGCCACCTGAGGGGCTCCTAATAACACACTCACCAGTGGGATATTGTCAGTAACTGGAAGCGCCACTTCCATATCCTTATCTACTGTTTCATTAACCAGATCAAGCTTACCTTTCATCGCAAGGTTCGCAGATGGCCCCGTCATAACAAAAGGCTCGGTCGTCGAAGCGACACCTTTACGAATCTGATAGCTTGCTGTCATCTCATCAAAAGCCATACCCGATTTAAACAGATCTGAAAAATCCAAGCGTAAGCGACGACCAAGAGATTGCAGATTGAGGATGCCAAATACACGAAGAAAGTTGCCAGAGTTTCCTACATCCAACAGTCGCCCATTTTTAGCTGTAAACTGCAACTCCCCATCTGTTGCCGCTATATCAAAAGCCCATGGCGCCCCCTCCCAACTTAGCTGAAGGTAGGATTTAAGTGCTTTAGTCTCCAATGCATCAGACACTTGCCAGGCTTTCAGCACTTTACCGAAGTTATCACTATCCAGGCGTAAAGTTAGATCGGATACCTCTTGACCGCTCTTATCCCAGCGTAGCTCGCCCTTAACAACTGAGCCATGCATGCTAGCCCGGACATTCTCAACCAATGCCCCTGTTTCAGTGGGTCGAAGCTGAAAAACCCACTGCCCCATAGGCTTATCATTCAAAGTCAGGCTTTGAACACTGAAATCCAACTTAGGTAGTTCTGTCGGTTCGACTGATTGATCCAATGATAGCTCGCCAGCTTCATCATCCACCTCATTATCAGTGTCACTACTGGTAATTTTCAGGTACTTCAGATCAGCTTTTAAGGCTTCATCATCACTTTCTGGTAGCCATAAGTTTCCAGCTAGTTCAGGGCCCGTTGCACCCAACAGCCAACCATCCGGTTTTGGCGTAAGCTCAACAGAGAAGTCCTGCAAATCAATATCATTAAAACTGAATTGGCCAATTTTCAGCTTAAGTTGTTTCAGCTTATTCTCTTGTGTCTTTTCTCTTCTAGGCTCAGAAACAGCTTTAGACTTACCACCAATCAAGCCAGATGATTGTAGAAAACCATCCAGCTGTTCGTAATCCAGATAAGCAAGTTCACCATCAACCCAGACTCCAGGTTTATCAGGCACTGCGGGGCGTTGCCCCCCTAGACTAAAACGCGCACGTTCAATAATCTGGTCGCGATTGACCATTATTCCACGTAGCTGATTGCCCAGATTAAGCCGCACAGCACTTCGACCATCAGAATAACCTCGACCCAAATCGCTCACGACAGATAGGTGCCCTTCCTTAGATAGCTCTTTGCCAAAAGGTTGCGGAGCGACAATCTCAACACCTTTAAGGTCACTTTCAATCACCAGCTGATTACAACTTTTACCCGGACACATATCCAGCCGAGCCTGATAATTGAGCTTGCCGCTGGCAATACTTAACAGCTCTAGATCCAACCATTTACGTAACCGGTCCATCTCGATCGAGCTGTTGATAGTGACCTGAGTTTTCTTTTTAGCCGTCGTGATACTAGCCACAACAGGCTGAGAAAACAGAGATGCTGTTAATTTCTTAGAAGCTAACCCCGAGCGTGAGTTATAAGTGACTACACCATTAATACTCGAAAAGTTGATGCGGTCTTCATCTGATCTGAAACCGGCATTAATAGTTTTGGTCCGAACAAACACTTTAGGTGTTTTCTTTGTATAAAGAGGGATTGTCAGATCAACCAAAGTTTCCGCCTGACCACTCATCTTCCAGGCATTAAGGTCATCACCCACTTCTGCTTTCAGAGGGCTTTGTGTTAATAATCTATGCAGATCAGAAGCGGCACCAGACACATCACCTGCTACAAACAATTTATCAGTTGTTTTGGGCAGATGAACCCAGGTATATCCGATCTGGGAATCATACAAGGAACCTTTTGCAGCTTCTGCCACTAACTCACCGTTACGGAAGAAAACAAACGTATCTGCTTTGCTGACCTCCGGCCATCCAGGCTGATATTCAAAGGTCGCGTCACTTATATCAAAAAACATCTGCACAGCAGGTAGTTGATAGTCGGGCAGTCGCGATCGCGTAACTCCATTTAGAACAAAGCCTGCACGGTTTATATGACCCGCTTTAATCGCATCAACCAACCACTCATAAGTGCTGACGCCCACTTCTTTTGGAGGGATATAATATTGAGCCTGCATACCGTCACTGGCCTGCATGCCTATCTGCAAATTTAAAAGAGGCTGCTCATCACGACTAAATGGCAAATAGATGCTGAAACGACCAGAAGCAGAAACATGGTCATCTTTCAGATTCAGAAGCTGTGAAGCGACCACAACCCCTTTTTCCTCAAAACGCCAACCAATAACACCGCTAGCCTGATCATACTGCCACCGGTAATCAAACAGAGTGGGATATGCCATCAGAAAGTCACTGCTTTGCAGGTGAATTTTACCTCCTGATATATCTGCTGTGAGCAGGCCATGTATACCCTTGAGCTCTGGAACATCATCCCAAGCATCAATACCCACATCAGCTAGATCAGCCACCAGCTGAAACTTTTCTAGGGGTGCACCGTCTTCCCAATAAACCTGGATGTTGTTAACCGTACCCTGTGGGGACAGGGTCTTAACAATCTCAACAATTTTTTCAGGTACATAGGATTGTTGAACCAACCACTGCTGCGATTGGTCTAGGTTCAAACGGTCAATCATGAGCATTACAGGAATGATCTTATTCCCATCGCGCTTAAGATCCAGGCTGATACGAGGTAAGTTAAATTCGCTCTCTTCTCCCGCAATATTGATATCAGTGATCTGTAACTGGTAGCTTTTGTCCCGACGCAACAAAGCCGTATCCAGAGAAAACTGTTCTAGCTCATATTCCTGGAATTTAACGTTCTCGATGGACGTTTTACCTGTCATGTAGGCCAGTTTGCCGCGATGTAACTGACCCCAGACCTGCTGGGATGCCTGAAAACTTTCCAGCTCTATTTCAGCAAGCCCCAGCCAAGGGTTAAGAAGCTCATGATCGAGCCCCTTGATGCTTAGATAAAAATCGACCGGTTTCTGGGACGGGTTGCCCTCAACTTCGGCAACAAAATTTATATCTGCGCGACCCGATGCAGTTGCTAACTCCGCATCCACTTTTAACTGGTGCATCACCCCATCATGCTGCATCTGAAGATGGATAGGTGAAATAGCGATCTCTTCTCCAGTTTTGGAGATGACCTCTATTCGACTACCTTTAAGATTGATATTCGTCTGCTGCAATAAAAGCGTCAACAACCCTGCGCCCGCATCACTGGCAGGGTGCGATGCTGTTGGCTTTTCTGTTTTCTCTTTATGGTCATCCTCACTATCCGCCTTGGTCAAATCATAGCGAACAGTGAAACCATCAAAATCGAACCGAGAAAAAACAGGTCCACGAGCTTTAATAGTTGCAGAGGGGTCTAATGCTAGGTCAGCTTCGATAACAGCAAGAGATAACCCTGCTTGTCCTTTAAAGCCATCAATCACCAGGCTTTTAAGCTCTAGCCTCGGAGTCCAGCCTTGCCAACTGCCTTTCAGCTCCCCGACATGAACAGTTGCGTTCAGTTCTTTAGAGAGAAAAGCCTGAATTTCGAGACGGTGGCTATCAACATCTTCAAATAGAATTTTTACACTCAGTAAGGAGATAGCTAAAAACGCTAGAACCAGCGCTAAAAGCCAGTATAAATACCAGGCAAGAGAGTGAGCGTAACGTTTCACTTAATGGTCCTGTTAACGTAATACCACGTCGAAACTTTCTGCATTGTACATAGGCTCCACCTGGAAACGGATGGTCTTGCCGATAAATGCTTCTAGTTCGGCTACATGGTTGGAGGCATCATCCAGCAAATAATCCACTACCGGTTGAGCCGCCAGAACCAGATAACTGTCGGTATCGTACGCGCGATGCTGTCGTAGAATTTCACGGAAAATTTCATAACATACGGTTTCCGGAGTTTTGATAGACCCACGCCCCTGACATTCACTGCAGACATCACACAGCACCTGTTCAAGGCTTTCACGAGTACGTTTACGGGTCATTTCAACCAAGCCTAGTTCTGATACACCAGTAACCTTACATTTGGCATTATCTCTTTCCAGAACTCGTTCTAACGTTCTTAGTACCTGGCGTTGATGATCCTCATCTTCCATATCAATGAAGTCGATAATGATAATCCCGCCCAAATTACGCAGGCGAAGCTGACGACCAATCGCAGTAGCAGCCTCAAGATTGGTTTTAAAAATTGTCTCTTCGAGATTGCGATGACCAACAAAAGCCCCAGTATTTACATCCACGGTTGTCATAGCTTCTGTCTGGTCAAATATCAGATAGCCGCCTGATTTCAACTCAACTTTACGTCCCAACGCTTTCTGGATCTCTTCTTCTACATTAAAAAGATCAAAAATAGGGCGCTCACCCGGATAGTACTCCAGCGTATCTGCTACTTCTGGAACGAGAGCTTTTACAAATTCTTCTGCTTTCTGGAAGGTCTCTCTGGAATCGATTCGGATACGCTCAAGCCCCGTATGAGCCATATCTCGTAGTGCACGCATATTCAGCGGCAAATCTTCATAGATAATACTTGGCGCTTTTGCCGAGGAGATCTTTGCCTGAATAGAACTCCATAACCGTCTAAGAAACTGGATATCCGCTTCTAGCTCTGCCTCAGCAGCCCCTTCAGCCACAGTACGCAGAATAAAACCTGAAGGTTCAGACTCATCCTTAGAAACCAAGTTTTGAATAATAGAGCGTAGGCGATCTCGCTCTTCCACATCTTCGATTCGCTGCGAGACACCAACATGGCTGTTGCCCGGCATACAAACTAAATAACGGGAAGGTAGAGAAATATGGGTTGTTAGGCGTGCTCCTTTAGTTCCGATAGGATCTTTGGTTACCTGAACAAGTAGTGCCTGCCCTTCGCGAAGCACCTGAGCGATGGAGGTGTTGTTTTTCTCTTCATGGGTAGCACTTTGAGGTAGAACCTCTTCTACATGGATAAATGCTGCGCGCTCCAGACCAACATCTACAAAAGCAGCCTGCATTCCCGGCAACACCCGAACCACTTTGCCTTGATAGATATTACCTACAATACCTCTGCGGTGAACACGCTCCACGTACACCTCTTGCGGCATACCGTTTTCAATAACAGCAACCCGCGTCTCCATCGGTGTAAAGTTAATCAGTATCTCTTCGCCCATAACACTTCCTTAGATAGCATCCAAATGCCAGATATCAATACCTACCTGTTCCAGTAACTCTGCAGTTTCTGCTAATGGCAATCCTACCACCGAGGAGTAACTACCCTGAATTCCCTCTACAAATACGGCCCCCAGCCCCTGAATACCGTAGGAACCTGCTTTATCCACGGGCTCCCCTGTCGCCCAATAACGGCGACAAATATCTTCGTTCAAAGTCTTAAACTTGACCTTGGTTTTGACCACAGAAGATAAGGTTTGTTCAGCACTGACAACGGCTACACCCGTAATTACCTCATGCTCCTTGCCAGAAAGGCTTAGCAATGTTGCTATGGCCTCACTTTCACTCCGAGGTTTACCCATAATCTTGCGGTCAAACACTACGGTAGTATCAGACCCAAGAACAGGAAGCTCACCTGCTGTCAGCGCAAAGCTGGCTTGTGCTTTTTCCAGCGCCAGGCGAGCAACATAGGCTTCTGCTGCCTCACCCGGGTTAACATCTTCGCAGATCGCAACAGGATTAACAGTAAAACGCACACCTATCTGTGATAACAGCTCTTTTCGCCGAGGAGATGACGAAGCTAGGATCAGATCTATGGTTTTACTCATTACCGCCTCTGATTACTTGATTCGGAACAAACGTCTGATCCCACGGAGTACCACAAACATCCATGGCCAGAGCACAGCACTTACCAGACAGGGAAGCAGAAACAACAAACTATCCCCCGTATAACCTGTAAACCCTTGCATCCAATGAAAGAGCAGCTGATTGATACCAACCAGCACCATTACCATCATAGCTTGTTGAACTAATGGAAACATGCGCAAACGCTGGTGAAGAAGGAGCGTAAGGAAGGCAATAATTGTCAGGGAGAGTGCATTCAACCCTAAGACGCTGCCTTTAATTACATCCAGAAACAGCCCAAGGGAAAAAGCCATCCCCATACCCACACGGTGTGGTAGTGCCATCACCCAGTAGATAAGGATCATAGCTACCCATTCCGGACGCGCCCATTCAATAACATGCGGCAGAGGGATCTGGCTCAGCATCAATCCCACCAAAAATGTTGCAAGAATAATCAACCCACCGCCACTGGACGTAGCTCCGGCTGTTTCATTCATTGCAGCACCTCGGCTTCAGCTGATACGGCTTCCGCATTTTGGGCAGGTGCAGGCATACGCACAAGTAGCAAGTGACGAGATTTATCCAGCAAGGCACTCGGCTTAATAATCACTTTTGCAAACTGCTGCCCCGGATCTCTTACAACTTCAGCAACTTTAGCGACAGGATAACCTCGCGGAAAGCGCCCTCCCAGACCAGAGGTAACAATTAGATCGCCAGTACGAATATCGGCAGTATCGGGGACGTGCTCAAGCTCAAGTTCGTCCAACTCTCCTTTACCGAGTGCTATTGAACGAAAACCACTACGATTCACTTCTACAGGAAGAGCATGACGAGCATCGGTAATTAGCATCACCCGACTGGTGTAGTGAGATAGCTCGGTAACCTGTCCCATTACACCGCCGGCATCCAGAACAGGCAATCCCATAACGACCTGATTTTCACTACCGCGATCAATAATAATCTGATGCTGAAAAGGGTCGGGGTTCACACCAATGAGTTCAACCAGCTGAACCTCTTCATCAACCCTTAGGCTGCCACCGACCAATTCACGAAGGCGGTCGTTTTCCTGACGCAGAGCCGCGTTCTGTTGGACTTTACGCTCCAGATACAATGACTCGGACTTTAAACGAGCATTTTCTTTCAGCAGCAGGCTACGATCAACAACCACATCAGATACCTCACCGGCAAAACGGCTAGGCAGATCCACAACCCACTGCAATGGGGTTAGAAGGAGGGAGAGGTAAGCTCTACTATCTCTGACTTTGGCCGTATACAGATCAGCCGCCATCAGAAGAAACGCAAATAGAACAAGTAAAAGGAAAAAGCGGCCTGATGATCGGCCGCGAAAAATAGTTTTAATAACTCACCCCCAGGCACATTGGAAAATGCCAGAAGCGGTCAGATAGTTTCAGACAAAGATCAATACAGCACATGGCTTAGTCATGGCTTACCAGCTCGAAACCATGTTTATCCAGCAGTTCCAAAGCTCGGCCGCCACCGCGGGCAACACAGGTCAGAGGATCTTCGGCAACAATAACCGGCAGACCAGTTTCTTCACTGATCAAGCGATCAATATTACGCAGTAGCGCTCCACCACCGGTCAAAACAATACCACGCTCAGCAATATCTGATGCCAGTTCTGGCGGGCACTGCTCCAGCGCACTCTTAACCGCCTGCACGATTGCAGATAGAGGTTCCTGCAACGCTTCAAGAATTTCATTGCTATTCAGCGTAAAGCTGCGTGGAATACCTTCAGCCAGGTTACGACCACGAACATCGATCTCGTGCATCTCAGAAGAAGGGTAAGCTGTACCGATCTCTTGCTTAATACGCTCTGCTGTAGAGTCGCCTATCAAACTACCGTAGTTACGGCGCACATAAGTAACGATGTATTCATCAAAACGGTCACCGCCAAGACGTACGGAATCAGCGTATACGATGCCATTTAGAGAGATAACAGCGATCTCAGTTGTTCCACCACCGATATCCACAACCATGGAACCACTGGCTTCATCAACGGGAAGGCCTGCACCAATAGCTGCTGCCATTGGTTCATCAATCAAATAAACTTCACGCGCACCTGCACCCATCGCCGATTCTTTGATCGCACGACGTTCTACCTGAGTAGATTTACAAGGTACACAAACCAGAACCCTTGGGCTTGGTGTCAGGAAGTTAGTGTCATGTACTTTACTGATGAAGTACTGCAGCATCTTTTCCGTAACGTGGAAATCTGCAATAACTCCATCTTTCATAGGGCGGATTGCTGTAATGGAACCGGGCGTACGGCCCAGCATACGTTTTGCGTCAGCACCCACCGCTGCGACGGATTTCTGGTTACCTGTCTGTCGAATCGCGACAACAGAAGGCTCATCCAGAACAATATCCTTATCGCGGACATAAATTAGTGTGTTTGCAGTTCCCAGATCAATAGACAGATCGCTGGAAAAAAGGCCACGAATTTTCTTGAGCATGTACAGGGAGTCCTAAGAAATCTGCAGGTATAGCCGCTATATCCTGAAAACACGTAACTCTAACAACGGTAGGCTGTTTGAGCAAGGCGAAAATCAGTAAAACTACTTAAATTACGAGCATAAATAACCTTCTGAATAGAGTATCAATGTGATACCTTACTGCTCTTAGTTTTTTCCCTTTAAGCTTTCACCGAAAGCCTTCTCAAACAGCGAGAGTAAATTATGTCTCTGGATCGCTCTGATGTGGACAAAATAGCCCATCTGGCGCGCCTTCAAATTGAAGAACAGGACACTCCTGAATACGCGCAAAATCTGACAAATATTCTGGATCTGGTAGATCAGATGCAGGCTGTAGATACAACTGATGTATCACCAATGGCACACCCTCTGGATGCAGTTCAACGCTTACGCAGCGACGACGTAACTGAAGACAACAACCGGGAGCAGCTTCAGTCTGTAGCACCAGCTGTAGAAAACGGCTTGTTCTTGGTACCTAAAGTTATTGAGTGATACCCATTCAGCCAGAATATTAATTAAGGATAAGTATTCCATGTTTGAAAAAACACTTACCGAATTAGCTCACGGGCTGAAGACGGGTGATTTTAGCAGTGTTGAATTAACCCAAGCCTACCTAGAACGCATCAAGGCTGAAGACGGTAAATACAACAGCTACATTACAGTGACTGAAGAGCAAGCTTTAGCTCAGGCAAAAGCAGCAGATGAAGCCATTGCTGCGGGTACTGCTGGCGCATTTACCGGCCTACCGATTGCACACAAAGATATCTTCTGTACACAAGGTGTCCGCACAAGTTGTGCATCAAAAATGCTCGATAACTTTGTTGCTCCCTATAACGCGACAGTTATTAACAAATTCAATCAGGCTGGCGCGGTTATGTTGGGTAAAACCAACATGGACGAGTTTGCCATGGGCTCTTCCAACGAGAGCAGTTTCTACGGTGCAGCGAAAAACCCTTGGAACACTGACTGTGTACCAGGTGGCTCATCTGGCGGTTCTGCAGCAGCAGTATCAGCGCAACTAGCTCCTGCAGCAACAGGCACAGATACAGGCGGTTCTATTCGCCAGCCTGCAGCGCTTTGCGGCATTACCGGCCTTAAACCAACTTATGGTCGTGTTTCTCGTTTCGGCATGATCGCATTTGCGTCCTCCCTAGATCAGGGCGGCCCAATGACCAAAACCGCCGAAGATGCAGCAATGATGCTGAACGTAATGGCGGGTTTCGATAAGCACGACTCCACTTCAGTGGATCGTGAAGTTCCAGATTACACAGCTGACCTTGAAAAACCTCTTGATGGCCTACGCATTGGCCTACCAAAAGAGTTTTTCATGGATGATATGGATTCTGAAATTGCTGCACACACTCAAGCAGCAATCAAAGAGTTTGAAAAGCTTGGCGCAACAGTGAAAGAAGTTAGCTTGCCTAATACAGCGCTCTCTATCCCTGCTTACTACATTATCGCGCCAGCAGAGGCCTCTTCTAACCTATCCCGTTTTGACGGTGTACGTTACGGCTATCGTTGCGAAAACCCGGTTGATCTAGAAGATCTATACAAACGCAGCCGTGGTGAAGGTTTCGGGCCTGAAGTTAAGCGCCGAATTATGGTTGGTGCTTATGCTCTATCTGAAGGCTTCTACGATGCCTACTACAACAAAGCTCAGCAGATTCGCCGTCTGATCCGTGACGACTTCGCTAAGGTGCTTACTGAAGTTGATGTCATCATGGGCCCGACAACACCTCACCCTGCCTTTAAACTGGGTGAAAAAACGTCTGATCCAGTAGCAATGTACATGGAAGATATTTTCACTATCTCCCTAAACCTTGCAGGCCTTCCAGGCATGTCTGTTCCTTGCGGCAGTGTTAATGGTCTACCAACAGGTCTTCAGATCATTGGCGACTACTTTGCTGAACAGAAACTGCTAAATGTTGCGCATCAGTTCCAGTTGGCAACTGATTGGCACAAACAGACACCACAAGGCATCTAAGAGGTTTATTTACTATGGAATGGGAAGCGGTAATCGGGCTTGAGATTCACGCCCAGCTAGCGACAAACTCCAAAATCTTTTCCGGTGCCAGCACAGCGTTTGGTGCCGAACCCAATACACAAGCGTGTGCGGTAGACCTGGCACTACCAGGCACGCTACCTGTATTTAACGAAGAAGCACTGCGCATGGCTGTCAAATTCGGTCTAGCTGTAGATGCTGAGATCGGCCGTAGATCTGTTTTTGACCGTAAAAACTATTTCTATCCTGATCTACCAAAAGGTTATCAAACCAGTCAGTTGTTCCACCCTATCGTAGGCGTGGGCCACATTGACATCACTCTAGAAGACGGCACCGAGAAGCGTATCGGCGTAACTCGTGCTCACTTAGAGGAAGATGCGGGTAAATCGATTCATGATGAATTCCCGGGTATGACAGGTATCGATCTTAACCGTGCCGGTACACCACTACTTGAGATCGTATCTGAGCCAGATATGCGCAGCCCGGAAGAAGCTGTGGCTTATGTACGTAAGATTCACTCGATAGTAACCAGTCTGGGTATCTGTGACGGCAACATGGCAGAAGGCTCTTTCCGTTGTGATTGTAACGTATCAGTTCGCATCAAAGGTGAAGAAGAGTTTGGTACGCGTACCGAGACTAAAAACATCAACTCTTTCCGCTTTATCGAAAAGGCAATCACCGGTGAAATCGAACGTCAGATTGACCTGATTGAAGATGGCGGCCGAGTAGTTCAAGCTACACGCCTGTATGATGCAGAGAAAAACGAGACCCGCGAAATGCGCTCGAAAGAGGAAGCCAACGACTACCGTTACTTCCCTTGCCCAGATCTGCTACCAATCGAGATCGATGACAGCTATATCGAAGCGGTACGCGCTTCTCTACCTGAATTACCGGATGCGCGTAAAGTCCGCTTTATCGAAGAGTATAAACTGAGTGATTACGATGCGATGGTACTTTCAGGCGATCGCACTATGGCTGAGTATTTTGAAACTGTTGCCAAAGCCGCAAATGATGCAAAACTAGCAGCTAACTGGGTGATGGGTGAGCTATCTAAGATGCTTAACCAAAATGACACCCTTATCGCTGATAGCCCTGTATCCGCTGAGCAACTAGGCGGTCTTCTTGCTCGCATTAAAGACAACACGATCTCTGGCAAAATTGCCAAGCAAGTGTTTGAAGTAATGTGGAACGAAGGCGGCAGCGCAGATGAAGTTATCGAAGCAAAAGGCCTCAAGCAAGTAACAGACAGCGGCGCTATCGAAAAGATCGTTGATGATGTAATTGCTAACAGTGGCCCTCAGGTAGAACAGTATATAAATGCTGAGCCAGAGAAACGCGGAAAGATGATCGGCTTCTTTATGGGCCAGGTGATGAAAGCATCCCAGGGCAAAGCTAACCCAGGCCAGGTTCAGGGAATGCTAAAACCTAAACTGGATGCTCTATGCAAATAAAGCATTAATCTGTTAGATTGAAAAAGCCGCTGCCTTATTTAAGTACAGCGGCTTTTTTATGCCCGAAACACAGCGAAAACTATAAATACCCCCCGGACAGAATAAGCAGGCATAAAAAAAGCCCATCAGAGATCTGATGGGCTTAACGCTAGTATGTATGTCAATCAGGGTATCAGCGATTAAAACTCGAAAGATTTGCTGATTGCGAATGTAACAGTGTCGCGGTCACCCAGGTCTTCATCAGCATTGATGTATGCGATGGACAGATCCAGACCTTCGTAAGTAGTACCGTAACCCAGTTCTACGTAGTCACCAGAGTAGTCTTTACCAAAATCACCGTAAGTCAGGTAAGCACCTTCATATTCACCAGTCAGTGCGATGAAAGAGTAATCAGATTCCTCTACGCCAGATGGCTGATCTTCAGTACCGAAAGTCACTTCCAGGCTAAGGAACTCGTAACCGAAGTTCAGGTTCAACTCGTGGAAATCAACGTCAGATTCAGTGTAGAAGTAGCCAGTATAACCAACGCTATAAGCAACATCGCCAACTTCACCGCCGTAACCAGCATAGATGTCGTACTCTACGTCATCGTTAGACAGATCAGCAGCCCACAGACCAACGTATACGCCGTTGTCTGCTTCATAATCAACACCACCCATCATGCTTGCGCCATCAGTAGTCTGATCAACACCACGGAAGTAGTAGTCGCTCATTGCACCAATGTTTGCAGAAAGACCTGCCTGCGCAACAACAGAAGCAGAAAGAAGACCAGCAGCGATCAGGGCTTTAGTCATAGGTTTCATCATCTTTTATTCCCCCTCGGATAAAAATTAAATTCGACGATTGCCCCATAGAAAGCACACCCCGTACCAATAATTAAAAACCCTTATATATCAACAAACTAAGACAATAAAATTTAAATAACCCAAAAATAATTACCAAACAGAAATATTTAAGCACCAAATTGGCGCACAAAACACAAGCACCCGCACCAAAAGCGAACTCGCAGCCCTCTCTTAAAACAGATAGACGAAAAAAAGATAAAATTATGAATTTTTACCGCCTCTACTGCACTAATATAGGACTTACTAATCGTTCAGAAGGGTTAGATTATAGCGACAACTACTTTTCTCGCTTGGTTGCAGCTAAGAAGCGACATAGGACAGATGTTGGCGCAGAAAATTCTGTGCAATCCAGCGCACTCTCTTATCGTAATGAAAATATCAGAGCAAACACGGACTAAGAAGCGGTGACCTCTAAATTCAATATCTCAACTGGAGCACAGCTAAAATCCCCTGCTTTAGGGCGTTTTTATAAACGCAACGGCCATAAAGGAAAGGTTCAGCCAAATGACATCTGTTTCTGGACGGAGAGGGATCAAGCGATAGTTGCCGCTGCAAGACTCCAACCCGTTGCCGGCGAAAGAAACAGCTTACTATTAAGGGGACTCTGGGTTGATAAAGCACTAAGAAGGAAGGGGTTAGGATCTGAACTCCTGCAAAGAATCACACATTACCTCCAAGAACAAAGCAGCAACTGCTACTGCCTGGCATATGCTAACCTGGAAAACTTTTACAAACGCCAAAGATTTAACCAGCCATCAATAGAATCATGTCCTAGCGAGTTGCTCGCTCAGTATCACAGCTATAAAAAACGAGGTAATAATCTGACACTTCTATTCTATTCAGCTTGAACGTTGAAATGCCCCGTCCAGTTCACATTCCATAAAAATACTATCCAACAACCACTCTTTGGCTGAACGCCCACCCTCTTGAATATAACTTTCTATTTCAGAGCGAACCCTCACAGGAAGGATAAGATGCATCGGTTGTATTTCCCCACCATCAGAGGCAACCACCGTCATGCGCGGCAAACGGTCAGAATAATCCAGCATCCTTTCAATATGATCATACTTCAGAGAAGTATCATCACCGGCCAATACCAACACCCGACCAGACTCCAAAGTATTTAGCACAGAAAGAATACTAACAAGCGGCCCGCCACCGACTTCAGAATCGAAGACAACAGAATAACCCAGAGAATCAACATCCTTCTGTTCAGGATTAGCCACTAAAATTACATCAGAAATTGATTCAGGAAGTTCCTTAACCACCTTTTCGAAACAACGCTCATCTCCGCAATACGCCATCGCCGATGTCAGCCCATGACTGTCGGTTTCACCACCAACTAGTATTACTGCCTTTACATCCATTTAATTCCTTCCCCATTAATACCTACACTTTTCAGTATCAGCATAGATCAGTAATAGTGATTATGCCCTGTAATCAAGTAATTACAGCCATCGCCTTACTCGCTTTTTATACTCGCTATACGGCTCCCCAAACAACGCTTCCAGATACGTCTCTTCCTTTGTTATCACCAGATAATAGAGTAGCCAAATGGCGACGGTATTACTCAGCACGATCCCAATACTTTCGAGATATAAACCAGTCCCGCTTGTGACCAACACAAATGCCAGATAGATAGGATTCCGGCTATAGGCAAAAACACCTGTATTAATCAGCACAGATGCGGGCTTCCAAGGCTCAATATGAGTTTTAAATTTCCAGAATTGAAACGCAGAGATCATAGCGAGCGTGATACCCAAAGCAATTAGCCCTACCCCAAGCTGAATGACATATGCAGGAAAGGAAAAACTGACCTGTAACCACCATTCAATGGCATATGAAAGAGCAGCACATGTAATAAAAATAAGGGGAGGAGGGATCTTTACCCCAGGGCCGTTATCCTGATCAGACATCGCCTAATGCTCTTCAATAAAGATGAATACCTGCAGTCTAAGCAATACTGGAGGTAAGGAAAAGACTATCCTGATCTTGGAGATATACCGGCTTTTATAGGGTGAGTGGTTAGGGGCTGGATTTATTGGTTGCAGCTTTAAGGCTGCAACCACCCTACGGGCTTCGCGCTAACGCGCTCGATTGTGATTGCTTCGCAATCGTTGAACCAAGGAATTATAGGAACAAACTCAGCGCTATAGCAGAAAATAAAAAAGGCCATCCAGATCTGGAGGTGTATGAGCTTTTTTGGTTTGCGAGAATGGCTGGATTTATTGGTTGCAGCTTTTAGGCTGCAACCACCCTGCGGGCTTCGCGCTAACGCGCTCGATTGTGATTGCTTCGCAATCGTTGAACCAAAGCATTAAAGGAACAAATTCAGACCTGCGTAGCAGAAAATAAAAAAGGCCATCCAGTTCTGGAGATGTATGAGTTTTTTAGATGCAGATAAAAGGGGCTGGATTTGCTTGTTGTAGCTTTAAGCTACAACAACCCTGACGGGCTTCGCACCTTGTGCTCGGCGATGATTGCTTCGCAATCGTTGAACCAAGGGATTAAAGGAACAAATTCAGCACTGCGTAGCAGAAAATAAAAAAGGCCATCTAGGCCTGGAAATGTATGAGCTTTTTTAGATATCGTGAAGAAGGGGCTGGATTTGCTTGTTGTAGCTTTAAGCTACAACAACCCTAACGGGCTTCGCACTTTGTGCTCGGCGATGATTGCTTCGCAATCGTTGAACCAAGGGATTAAAGGAACAAATTCAGCACTGTGTAGCAGAAAATAAAAAAGGCCATCCGTTGGATGACCTTTTTTATTTTAAATCTGGTAGCGGGGGCTGGATTTGAACCAACGACCTTCGGGTTATGAGCCCGACGAGCTACCAAGCTGCTCCACCCCGCATCAATGTGGCGCGTATACTACAAGCCTATTACGGGGAACACAAGCTATTTATTACTGTTTTTCAAAAAGATAACTGAATCATGCACCGTCGTTTTCCTGATTGGCTCTTTTCTCTTCTTGAGCCGCGCGGATACGGTCTTTTTGGATCTCAATCACTAACTCAGACAAGGCAAGATGGGCACGCTCTGACAGGTCAACAAACTCAGCGCCACAATGACCATTTCTGTTAAACATTACCTTCAACTTTGGCTTTA
Organism: Neptuniibacter sp.; assembly: GCF_024231755.1. GTDB lineage: Bacteria > Pseudomonadota > Gammaproteobacteria > Pseudomonadales > Balneatricaceae > Neptuniibacter. Next base: position 5,885 of record NZ_JAAEQH010000235.1, on the reverse strand, counting down.
AACGATAGCTTTTTCGCACCGTAAAAAAAATTACCACTTCATCCAGTTTATCCCCAATGTGATCATCACTCTCAAAAGCGATTCCTGTCTCAGAAATATCCAACAGCTTCACCGGTTCATCACGGATTGTCATCCGCACTCTTTCACCAGGCGAAACCCTATAAGCTTGCCTGCGGTTTTCTTGGTCTGATAACGTAAGTTCAAGTGGAAGTTTCATTATTCTGCTTTTTTCTCCAACACAAACTCAAGACGACGGTTCTTTGCTCGATTGATAACTGAATCATTTGGCGCAAGAGGAACGGACTCGCCATAACCGGTCGCAGAAACCCTTTCCGGCTGCAAACCACCACGTACCATATATCTTAGAACATTAGTGGCCCTAATCGCTGATAGGTCCCAGTTTGAAGGGAAGCGCGTAGTTTCAATTGGAATGTCATCCGTATGCCCATGAATACTCAGTTTAAGGTCTGAGTTTTGTTTCAGAAGCAAAACCATTGAATCTAATACTGTCATCATCTCCGGATTAAACTCAGCAGATCCACTCGGAAACAACACATCTCCTTTGACTTTAATCGTAACCTTGCCATCTTTTGGTGTACCTACGTCAACCGCATTCTCCGCTATAGATACCTGAAAGTGCTGCTCAAACTCATCAGTCAACTTCGACCATTCATTGTCGATAGTGACGTTTTGGTTTTCAGCTTCGTTTTCATTAGCTTTATCTGCTGCATCATCGGCAAGTTCAGTTGCAGGAAGTACTTCCTCAATCTCCTCTGGTACATCCGTTTTTATTGGTGCTTCATGCGGTAGGTCAATCACGCTATTTGCACCATCATCACCTTGCAAAGCTTGGTTAAGCGAACGCATCGCTTTCTCAAACCTTTCTGCTTCGACACTGGAGAGCGAAAAAAGAAGAACAAAGAAAACTAAAAGCAGGGTCATTAGATCTGCAAATGTGTAGATCCAACCACCACTGTCATCTTCCTCAAGGAGTGTTTTTTTAGTATTCATAAACCACTCCTCTTATTTTTGACCTACTTGGATTTTCTTACGCTGAGCCGCAGGAATGTAAGAGGAAAGCTGTTCGTATACATGCATATAGTGATCGTTTGTAAGAATGCTGATGCACCCCTCTCGGATAATTTCCAGATTGGTTACCTCAAGCAAAGTACGCGCTTTCAACTTACCGGCGATAGGTAGGAAAACCATGGTTGCCAGTAGAGACCCATAAAATGTGGTCAACAATGCAACAGCCATTGCAGGACCAATGGTTTCAGGGTTACTCAGCTCACTGAGCATCTGAATCAGACCAATCAATGTACCCAACATACCAAAGGCAGGTGCATAAGCGGCCATTTTTCTAAACACGTCCTGGGTTGCGTGATGGCGAGCGATGAGCGAGTCGATCTCATTTTGAATTGTATTGCGAATAACCTGTTCAGATGCCGCTTCAGCCAGAAGCATACAAGCTCTTTTCAGTACCGGAGAGGAGCTTTCAACATCACCTAGTTTCAACAAACCATGGCGATGACTGATACGACTCAGCTCCAGCATAGTATCGATCATTTCCTGCTGATTGGTTTTATCACGGGTAAAAACAATAAACGCACCATGAAAGGCGTTGATCACGTCGCGAAACTGAACGGTAAGGAGAGTCGCAGCAATGGTACCACCAGCCACAATCATCATGCCCGGCACATTTACAAAGACTTCAGCGCTCCCCCCCATAAAGATGGCAGAAATGATTAGGGCCAAACCCGAAATAATGCCCAGAAGTGATGCAAAATCCATGCTTTTCTCTCTCAATAAACTACCGGCTGGTAGCGATACAAAGGTACAATTAAAAACGCTATTGAAGCAGTCTATAACAGTTTTTGAACAAGTACTCTAATTAAAAAATGTATTCGAAAAGAGCCTCTAAAGCCTGCTATATCGGCCTGACACAATGGCAACACTCCGCTTGGCAAGACGGTCCTCTTCTTCGCGGTAGTAACACCCATGTTCTTAACGCATATTCTAAACACTTTAGCAGTGTAGAAGGTAATACCACTTTCTATGGTTTACCTAAAGCAGAAACCGTTAAACTCTGGTTTCGGGAAACGCCTGAGCATTTCCGGTTCTGTTTTAAATTTCCTCAGAAAATCACACACGATAACCAACTACGGCTGAGCTCTCAGGAAACCACCGAGTTTCTTAACCGCTTACAACCACTAAAGGAAAAAACCGGACTGCTCTGCATTCAACTACCGGCAAGTTTCAGTGCTCAAGAACTTTCTGTCCTTGAAGCATACCTCAAGACACTGCCAAAAGAATTCAGTTACGGTATTGAAGTGCGGCATCTTGATTTCTTTGATAAAAACGAAAAAGAAAAACAGTTCAATCGCTTGTTAGCCGATTACTCAATCAACAGAATCAGCTTTGATACCCGCGCGCTTTTCGCCCATCCAGCAGATGATGAGATTAGCCTTAAAGCGAAAAGTCACAAACCAGACCTCCCTGTACACGCCATATCCACGGCACAATATCCTATGATTCGCTTTATCACACCTATGGATTGGCAATGGGGCACTACATACCTAGATCCCTGGTTGGCTAAAGCGGAACAATGGATTAACGCTGGGAAGCAACCCTATTTCTTTTTCCATACCCCTGATAACGCCGATGCCCCTGACTTAGCAGCTTATTTTGTCAATCAACTGCAACAACGGATTCCGGATATTTGCTTGTTTGCACAGTGGGAATCAGTAACGACAGAACAGAACTGCCTGTTCTAAACTTTTACTCCAGCGTAGGGTTATTGTCCCCAACGACTTTTAGACTGCAGTAGGAAAGCCAGTTCTTCCGAGGTAGAGCTGCGCCCGAGCACCTCATTACGATGAGGGAAACGGCCAAACTTTTCGATTTGGCGGTGGTGCTGAAAGGCAAAATCCAACCACCCTTCCACTTGCAGTTTATGAATCCCAGAAACCTCAAGCAACATCTGTTCAAAACAGGCAATACAACGCTCCTGCATATCTAAGGTTTCAGCATGTTCAAAGGGCATATAGAAAAAAGTTCGTTCGACCGGTTCTAACCCTTGATCGATCCCGCTTTGCCAACCTTCATCTGCGAGCACTAAGGCCTTATGGTCTCCGCTAAACGCGTCAGAACTGCCACGAAAAATTGTGCGCGTAAATTGATCCAACAGAATAATCAGTGCTAAACGCCCACGGGGTTGTACAGCCCAATGGTCAAGCTCACCTCTTAGGGCAAGGTTGACCTGATGCCCAAATAACTCAGCGATTAAGCGATCGTTCTCGGTTTTGCCTGACCACCACAAGTCGCCTCGATCACTGACAGGAAAACCATCCTTGAGAGGACCAAACCAGAAATTCAGGACTTCTTCTATTTTCTCAACCATCACACACTATATAAGATCAATGTTCACCTACTAACCATAGTTCAAATGCGCTCAAGACTCTTCTATAAACAGTTCCCTGTAAAAAAATCCCTGTACATAATCAACGCCCAGATTTACTGCATGTGCCAGGTCTTCAGCCGTCTCAACCCCTTCAAGTACAGTTTTCTTACCACTAAGTTGAGCATAATTGACCAAACTACGAAGCAATAGGTTTGAATCCTTGCTGTCCGTCCTTAACCAGCAACGGTCCAGCTTTATGAAGTCAACATCAGCCAGTATCTGTAGTGATAGCATGCTGTCTGGAGCACCGACATCATCCAAGGCTATAGAGAAACCCATTTCGTGCATCTTGCGGGACAGGTTATTGCTCATACGGGCATCATTCACATCCGTATTCTCAATGATTTCAACTACCAGATCTTCGTGACCTGACAGCATCTGCATCATGGCATTGCCCGATGCCAATGGTCCCAATACAGAAAATGCATGGGGATCAAGATTCAAAAACAATCGACTATTTGCAGGTCGAAAACGCAGCTGAATCCGCTTTAACTGTAACTCGACCTGCGCCAAGAGCAATGGACTGTCATGCAGAGTGCGAAACACATCCAACGGTGAAACTCTTTCGCCAGTTTGCGTATAAAAACGGGCTAAAGCTTCATAACCAATCACTTCACCCTTATGCGCATCAATAATCGGCTGATACTCTACTCCGAAGCGTTGCCTCTCAATCAAATCAAGCAGTTCAAAACAATCCTTCGCATAGCGATTAACATCGACGTATTCCAAAATGACACCAAAACAATAATGATAATAATTATCAATTATATTTATTAAATCAACCCTTCACAATTCCCTTAGATAAATATTTACATCTCTTTACACCTCTGCATCACCCACACTGTCTTATATATGCCAAATACCGCACACCAATATGCTTTTTTGTTGTTTAGCGAAGTAACGAACTTAGCCCTAGGGTTAAAGGTAAATCTGGAAGCGGAGACAGGGTAATGAAACAGATAAGCTATCTGGCTGCCCTGCTACTAATTTTTAACAATCAGTTTGCAGAAGCAGAGCAGAATCCACATCAGGGTATGACCGTTTCAGCAGGGCTATCTGTGACCCAGGGGCTTGGGGTCGATATAGGTTATAAGCTGAGCGAGCAAAGTCGACTCAGGATATCCATGTATGCCTGGAACTATGAACGCACTGAAACAGTCAACGACATCTTTTATGAAGCCGAGCTTCAGGTTGTACATCCAGGCATATTCTATGATTACCGCCCCTTTTCTACGCAGGAGGATGGGCTACGCTTAAGTGCCGGTATCATTATTAACAGCAATGACTGGACAGGAGATGCCCGTCCCATCAGCAATACCTTCACCATCAACAACATAGTTTATAACGCCGATGATGTCGGTAACCTTCAAGGAGAGATCGATTTCCCCGCTCTGGCTCCCTATCTGGGAATAGGTTATGACCTACGCATTAATAAAGAGTGGGTACTTACTTCAGATTTAGGGGTGGTCTATCAGGGTGAGGTGGATGTCCATCTAAGCGCAGATGGCAGTTTGACCTCTACCCCAGCTTTCCAAACGGCACTACGCGAAGAGGAGAGAAATATCCTGGAAAATGATGATATAGAAAAGACTAAACTCTGGCCGGTACTCAAGATCGCATTGGAATACAGATTTTAGCGCTTCTGATGTTTTTCCCAGTTTTCCAGGCGCTTTTCTTCACTTTTCCTTAGAAGTACATAAATTGCACCCAAACCTCCATGTTGAGGCTGAGCGGAATGGAAAGCCATCACTTCAGGCAATGACTGTAACCATAAATTCAGATAGCTCTTTTGTCGGTTTCCCATGGAGGTCTTATCTTTACTCCGTCCATGATTGAGTAACACAGTACGGATATCGTATTTAATGCACTCCTCCAGGAAAGGTAGCAGTTCATCTTTACATTGTGGAATTGATTTACGGATCAGGTCCAGCCTTGCGTCAGCCTGATATTTGCCCAGACGCAAATTACGATAAACGCCTTCCTGTACACCATCACCTTTCCAGGCCACGGGATCTAATGGATGAAGCAGATCAATTGGACCCGTAGTCAGCCCCTCTTCCTCACCAGAAACAGCTGCACGGCGTCGTTCTTCAAGCAGGGACTCATCTTTCTTTTTCCGCTGCAGATCGAGATCTACTTTATTGCTCTGCTTCAAAGGGGTTACCCCCTCAACAGCCATCATCTGCGAAAAACTGTTATCGCTTTTACTCATGTGCTACCTCAGTTAGGGAACCCACGAATAAGTCTCATACTTTCTCAGTGGGTTATAAAACGACCAGATACACGAAAGTCAGCGCAGTGAAATGTCGAGACCTTTTCAAGCTGACTGACAAAGTAGATGGTCGTTTTAGAACCCACCCTACGGGGCTTACAGAGCAACTGAATCACTTTGTTAATGATTTTCGACAGGCAACCAGCATGCCTG
>NZ_JAAEQH010000234.1 GCF_024231755.1 Neptuniibacter sp. | reverse complement strand
GCGGGTCTCCTGATAGCGGGGACCAGTGATAGTGACTCGGGCACCGGTTTAAATGCCCGGGTGACGTACACACCCACGTCCTCGGATTACCACTACCTGGGGTCCTCGGGTTGGGGTAATGCGACCTACCAGCTGTCGGTGATAGCCAATAACAATTTACCTACAGGGTCAGTAACTATTACTGGTTCACCTATTCAAGGTGAAGTTCTTTCTGCTTCAAACAATCTGATAGATGAAGATGGTCTTGGTGAAATAAGCTACCAATGGATAGCAGATGATATTGAGATTGATGGGGCGACCTCTGAACAGTTACTACTTTCCCAAATTCATGTGGGAAAAGAAATCAAAGTACTGGCTTCTTATGTTGATCAAAAAGGCACAAACGAATCTGTAACATCATTAGCTACTTCGTCTGTATCTAATGTAAATGATGATCCAGTAGGAACGGTAACAATCTCAGGTAATCTTTTTGAGGGAGAGACCTTAACAATATTAACCGATTTGTCTGATTTGGATGGTTTGGGTGTACTTTCATACCAGTGGAAAGCTGATGGAGATGACATTCCCGATGCCACAGCATCCATGTACCAGTTAACGAGCAGTGAGATTGGTAAACAAATCTCTGTGGCCACTTCATATATTGACCTATAGGGTACAGTTGAAACGTTTGTTTCAGATACAACCGATGTAGTGATTTTAAGAACGGAGTTTTTAGTTAATACCACCACAGAGAATGCGCAACGTGATCCTTCAATTGCTTCGCTCACTGATGGGGGCTGGGTAATTACCTGGGGATCATTCCACGAGGGGGCAGCTGAAGGTATCTATGGTCAAAGGTACTCAGATCGAGGGATAGCTGTTGGAGAGGAGTTTCATGTAAATACCTTTACAACGGGCCAGCAGGACCGCCCCTTAGTTGTAGCGTTAGATGATGGTGGCTGGTTAGTTATTTGGTGGTCACAAGGGCAAGATGGATCAAACTACGGCGTTTATGGCCAACGGTTTGATAATAATGGTGACCCTGATCCATTTGGTGAGTTCCCAGTTAATACGTATACAAATGATAATCAGGACCATCCTTCAGCTGCGGCCTTGGCGGATGGTGGTTGGATAATTACTTGGTCATCCAATGGACAGGATGGAAGTTACACAGGTGTATATGGGCAGCGTTATGACAGCCAAGGTATTGCAGATCCGGTAGGTGAATTCCCTATTAATACTTATACCCACCTTTATCAAACTCACCCTTCTACCATTGGGTTGGATGATGGTGGATGGTTGGTTGTGTGGGCAGGGTATGGCTCTTCTGGCTCAGGCATATATTCTCAACGTTATGATAATAATGGTGTAGCTGACCCACTAGGAGAGATAAAAGTTAGTACATCCTTCGATGGGAATATTGGCATTCCCTCTGTTATCACACTCATTGATGGTGGCTGGGTAGTAACTTGGATGGGGACGGATGATTCTGCAAGTGGTATTTTTGGTCAACTCTATAATAGTAGTGGGATACCTGACCCTCGAGGTGAATTTCAGGTTAATACTTATACGAGTGGTCAGCAAACCCATCTCGACACTGCGGCTCTATCTGATGGGGGGTGGATCGTAACTTGGATGTCAGAAGACCAAGATGGTTCGGACATTGGTATTTTTGGCCAGCGTTTTGATAGTAACGGTGTAGCTGATCCTATTGGCGAATTTCAGGTTAATACACATACTGATTCTTTCCAGTCGGTGCCCTCTGTCGCTGCATTACCTGATGGTGGCTGGATTATAACTTGGTTTTCAAATAATCAAGATGGTTCCTCTACCGGCATTTTTGCACAACGCTACGACGCCTTCGGTAACCCCATTCCAGTTGTAAATACAGCCCCTGAAGGAGGGGTTACCGTCAATGGCATAGCAGAAGAGGATCAGATACTTACAGCTAAAAATGACGTAGCTGATGAAGATGGGTTAGGTCTAATTAGTTATCAGTGGTATGTTGATGGGCTTGCTATTGATGGGGCAACCGATGACCAATTGCTTCTTACTCAAGATCATGTCAGTTCAGAAATTACAGTCGTTGCAAGTTATACGGATGGCTTGGGCATGCTTGAGTCGGTTGAATCTATTCCAACCTCACCTGTAGCTAACGTAAATGATGATCCTGCAGGCACTGTATCTATTTCAGGCGCAACGGAGGAAGGGCAGACTTTAACGGCGTCAAACACCCTGACCGACGAAGACGGATTAGGTGTAATTAGCTATCAGTGGCAGCTAGATGAAGTTGATCTCGAAGCAGCGACTGATGATGAGCTGTTATTAACGGAAGATTATGTTGGTTCAACGGTAACTGTTGTTGCCAGTTATATAGATGCTTATGGCACACTGGAGTCAAAAACGTCTTCAGCCACAGCCCCAGTGACGATCAATGCAAGCGGTTCTGTAATTGATGGTTATGTTGCAGGGGCATCTATCTACATCGATGCGAATGACAATGGAGTTGCAGATCCTGAAGAAGATACAGGGGTAGATACGGATGCTAATGGTAACTTTGAGATAGATACCGTCCTTCAAGGTTCTATCATTGCTGTTGGCGGTACTAACATAGATACGGGATTACCTAATAATCTAATTCTGACCGCGCCGGAAGGGTCTGCTGTCGTTACCCCAATCACGACATTGATTGATAGCTTTGCCAGTGAGGAAGGGGTTTCTATCAGTGAGGCTGAAGTTCAGATTCAAACGGCTTTGGGGATTGAGGATGATATTGACCTTACCCAATATGACCCTTTGGCTGAAGATACTGATACAGCCGTAACAGTTCATGCTGCGGCAGTACAGATTGCAACGCTGGGTATCTTAGCTGATGAAGCGGGAAGTGATTTTGAAGAGGTTGTCTCGGCCTTGACAACGTCAGCCTCCAGTGGTGCAACACTTGATCTATCGGATGAAACTTACTTGGAAGAAATGTTCGGTACTGTGTTGGGTACTGAAGAGTTAGCTTTAGCAGTTGAAACAAATACGGCTTTGGAGAATGCTGAAGATTTAACAGATATTACAGAAGTTCAGCAGGAGCTGAGCAATACCCCGCCCGACGGCATTATAGAAATATTCGGTTCAGTAGAAGCAGATGGTCAACTGGGAATAAACAACACGCTTTCTGACGCTGATGGATTGGGTGAGTTCAGCTATCAGTGGTTACTGGATGGCTCTGCTATCGAGAATGCGTCGGGTGAATTTTTTACTCTTGATTCATCACAATCCAAACAGAAAATCAGTGTCCAAGTCAGCTATACCGATGGTGGAGGTACATTAGAGTCTGTTACCTCAAGTTATGTTACCGCCCCTATCTATGATTTGATTTCGGACCAAACCAATGACACTGTGATCCAAGCTGCCTATGTTGCTTTCTATGGCCGTCCAGCAGATCCCGGCGGACTGGTAGCTTGGTCGGATGCCTTAGGAAGTAATGGAGGTAACCTTTCTTCCGTGATTGATGCCTTTGGTAACTCGACTGAGTTCAATGAACGCTATGGGCACTTAACCAATCGTGAGTTGGTGAACGAGATCTATATCCAGTGTTTTAACAGACCCGCCGAAGAGATTGGCTTGAATGCTTGGACTGCCTTTTTAGATGATGGGGTAATGACTCTTCAGAATATTGCGCTGGAGATATTAATGGGAGCCAGGAACAAGGATGCCATCTCTATTATAAACAAGATAGGCTTTGCTGAGGATTTTACTGAGAGTGTTGCTTTAGGTATTGCTGAATACAATGGTGCGGAACAAGCAAATGCTATTAAAGAAATTCTGCTAAATGTGTCTCATGAGAGTCGAGACAGTGACTTTGCAGCTTTGATCAGCAGTTATGCTTCCCTATATGCTCCAAAGTCAGGCTTCATAAGTCGAGATGCGACTTTCAGTTTTGAAAAGCAGTTCGACATCTTACCAAAAAATGCGGAAAACCGACTTCCAGAGATGTGGGACATGGTTGATATCAATGACAAGGAATTGGAATCAGATCCTGCTACAGATGAACCTACCGGTCCCCACGAAGAATATGTTCAGCATCTTCTCGATAGTGGGGATCTGTTATTAATCTAGAATGACTTGAACATCCCTTCGCCAAGCCTACTAATCATGCTTCTCGACGGATTATTAGGCTTTCTTATTTTAAGTTGTGAGTATCAAATAATTTTATAGTATGAGCTACCTCTGACCAGTGTTTCATAGTTCGGATTAATAAGAACTATCAATTTTCTTAAATTCCTTCCTCGCGTTTAACTGCTTATACTGAAACAACAATTTTTGAGGGTGAGGGAGATCTCAAATGGCTCAGTATCAGAGCGGTATTGTTGCAGACGCTAATCCATCAGCGTTGTTTATCACGTTAAATCAGACTCGTAATCCAGACGCTACAAGCAAAGTCAGAGCGCTTCTGCGTCAGTCTGTTCAATTGGAACAGCAATGCAATCAGGAGAATCCGGGTGCAGATCTGCACTTGGTGGTTGCTATAGGTAGCAGTTATTGGAGCCAGATAGCGGGAGATAAAGCACCGCAGGATCTGCAACCATTTCCTACATTTGAAAATGGTGAGATGGTGGCGCCCAATACGCCGGTTGATCTCCTACTCCATATCCGTTCAGAGCGGAAAGACCTTAACTTTAAACTGGCGCAGCAGATTATGACTGAACTGGGTGATGCGGTTCAGTTGCATGAAGAGGTTGAAGGCTTTCGTTATCTGGATAGCCGCGATCTGACCGGGTTTGTTGATGGTACTGAGAATCCGGAAGGGGACCACCGTGCAGAAGTGGCTGTTGTAGGTGAGGAAGATCCAGAATTTGCTGGTGGTTCCTATATCCATTTGCAGCGTTATGTTCACAACATGGGTTTCTGGAATAAGCAGCCGGTTAAAACCCAGGAAGATACCATTGGTCGAACTAAAGAGGATAATGTTGAGTATGCCTCTGCGGACAAAGCGCTGACAGCGCACACTAAACGTACTTCACTTAAAGATACTGAAGGTAACTCGGTTGAGATATTGCGTCACAGTATGCCATACGGTGATACCCAGGAATGCGGTCTGCTGTTTGCCAGCTACTGTCGCACCCCGGAAAACTTTACCCTGATGCTGAAAAGTATGATCGAGGGTGATGGCGAAGGGCATTGTGATCACCTGCTGAAATATACCCGTGCTGTAACTGGGCAGGCTTTTTTTGCTCCTTCTGTGGAATTCCTGAGTTCACTAAGCTGAGGTTTCTTCTCCGCTTATCTTCAATTTTGGAGCGATCATTGAATCGGTGAACAGCATTAGGAAGTGGAACAGTACACAAGCTAGGATCGCTTCACCTATCGGCATATTAAGAGCTGCCAGTACGCTAATAGCTACTGGCAGTGTCTTTTGGGAGATCGTAAACAGCATGGCCAATCGGGCACCGGGGTCCAATTTAAGGCCTATGCTGGTCAAGTAGCTCAATATCATCAGTGAGAAATGAATGAGCAGAATAGCTACAGCGATTTTTAGCAGAGTGCTGATTTCCAGGTTCTGAAACAGTTCATTTGAATCAGATAATGCCATCCAGACCGTAGTAATTACACAGGTGGAGGGAAGGTACTGCAGAATCAGGTTTTTCGGATCGACGGTTGATACACGTTTGGCTAAAACCCCGACCATAAAGGGTACTAAAACGAGCAATACCAGTGTTTTCAGCAAGGGTAATGGTTCTATCGTTATATTACCTGCACTTTCCATGGTTAAGCCCAACATGAATGGGATTGTGAAAACGCCCACAATATTGAGAATCACTGTCATCACCAGTGCCCATAACGGGTAACCATTGGTGATTTGCGTCATCACTATACAGGTTGACAGGGTGGGTGGAACGGTTGATTTAACGATAATCCCCAGGGCGATCCCAGCCGGTAGCGCCAAAAGTTCAGATACCCCGAGCCCAATAAATGGGCTAACTATCAGGGAGATAAACCCGCCGATAATCAGCGCATAAAGAAATGAGCGGTCTTTGGGTAGTTCACTGAGATTGGTCTGATAGCCGTTAATCAGAAAGATAATCACCACCATCCACGGAATCAGGCCAAGTTCTTTAAGCAGGCTGCCGGGTTCAGGCAAAATCCAGGCAATGATGAAAGATATAATCAGCCCAACGGGAAGGTAGAGACTTTTCAAAGGGGTTACCTATAAAACAGTGCCTTGCAAAAACAGGGGCACACATAACCTGATGATAGTCCACAAAATTGTATATACAGAGGGGGGTGGACTAAGCTTATCTGTATAAATAGCACACAGCTCTTTAAGCGGCGGCATACTGAAGAACGGCTTAAGAGTACAACCTCAGAGTAGAGCTATGCAAACTGACATGCACACCCGCACAATTGCGATTCTAGCAGTTGATGGTGAAAACTACGAAGTGGATGGATGCTATGAGGGTAAGCAGCGTAAAGCATCATGGTACAACGTAGTAAAAACCAGTGACCGGAACGTTCATGTGGATCATCTGGATTCGTTTCCGTCTCATGAACAGATTCGTAAGCTTCTTAACTAAGCAAATAATAGATGTAAAAAGCCGGGGATGATAACTCCGGCTTTTCTGTTATGAGGCTTAGTGAATTACTGCACCATCTCATTATCAGTGAACATACCTGCAAACAGAGCAGAAGACAGGTAGCGTTCGCCAGAGTCAGGCAGGATTACCACAATGTTCTTACCCGCATTTTCTGACTGCTCTGCCACTCGTAGTGCTGCACAAAGGGCCGCACCGCTTGAAATACCTGCAAGAATACCTTCTTTTTCCATCAAGAGGCGTGCTGTAGCGATGGCATCGTCATTACCAACCTGTTCAACCTGATCAACCAGGTCCAGATCAAGGTTCTTTGGAACAAAGCCTGCGCCGATCCCCTGAATTTTATGAGGGGCAGGTTTAACTTCATCACCATTCAGAGTCTGGGTGATTACTGGAGAATCGGTTGGCTCAACTGCAATCGCTGTAATGTTCTTACCCTGGGTCTGTTTGATATAGCGAGTTGTGCCGCTAATGGTACCGCCAGTACCTACACCTGCTACCAGAATATCTACTTCTCCGTCAGTATCATTCCAGATCTCTGGGCCGGTGGTTTTTTCATGAATCTCTGGGTTAGCAGGGTTCTCGAATTGTTGCAGCATCAGGTAATGGTCAGGATCTTCGTTAACGATCTCCTGAGCTTTCTCGATAGCGCCTTTCATGCCCTTAGCTGGTTCTGTAAGAACAATCTCTGCACCGAGTGCTTTCATGATTTTGCGGCGTTCAAGACTCATCGAAGATGGCATTGTAAAGATGATGTTATAACCACGGGACGCTGCGACAAACGCCAGAGCAATACCTGTATTACCACTGGTCGGTTCAACCATGGTCATGCCTGGCTTCAGAACACCACTTTTTTCCGCATTCCAGATCATACTGGCACCGATGCGGCATTTTACAGAACCTGCTGGGTTACGAGATTCTACTTTTGCGAAAATGTTCAGGTTGGGTGCTAAACGTTTCAGATGAACCAGTGGTGTATTACCAATGGTTAGGGAATTATCTTCGTAGATTTTCATTGCGCTTTATCTCTGGCGAGCTATCTGACTTATATCATTACGATATAAGTTCTTTTGTTATAAGTGTATTTGATTCTCAAACTTGTCTCAGAATCATAGAACATGGTTAAGCTTATTTACAGGCTGTATCTCATTTTTTAGATTCGGCCTGCTCGTTTGAGGGATATGTATTGATTAACCAGAGAAACATGCATCTGTTGGGGTGTTGAATCCACCACAACAACACCTTTAGATTGGAGTCTCTTAATCAGCCCTTTACGTTGTTCTATATAGAGGTTTGAGGCTGCGATATTTAGCATTTCCTGAAGAGAGCCTTCAGTTTGTGGCGTCTCGTCATGGAGATAGCTTTCACGCAGGCAAGCGACGATGACCAGGTGTTTTCTGGATAGTAGTTTGACTGCCTGTAATAGGTCATCGCTATCGTTATCACGCAGGTTAGAGATGATAATAATTAAAGATCGCTTTTGATGTCTGCACAACAGGTTTTCTGCAGCATAAGATAGATCGCTGGATTCCACGCTGCTATGCAAGTCATAAAGATTGTTGAGTAGTGTCGTTATCGCTGTTTTCCCTTTCACGGGTTTTAACCAACGATTATTACCGGCGAAGCTCATAAACCCCACGGCATCACCTGCTGATAATGCGATATAAGATGTCAGTAGTAAGGCGTTTAAACTGTGGTCAAAGTGACTGAGATTTTGATCCATGGTCCGCATTCGGCGGCCACTATCAAGCATGAAAATGATCTCCTGATCTCTTTCGTCCTGATACTCACGAGAAATTAAACGATGTTGTCTGGAGGTGGCTTTCCAGTCAATCTGGCGGATCTCATCACCGCGTTGATATTCACGAAGTTGTCTGAATTCCTGTCCTGCTCCGCGACGTTGCGAGATATGTGCTCCTATATGCGCCAGTCGTTGCTCGTAGTCGAGAAAATTAAGATTGGCGACAGCCATAAAATTAGGAAAAATTTTGGTGCTTTGTTCTAGTGGTATTCGCTTTTGCAGGCGCCAGAACTGCAAAGGGGATTGAATTCTAAGATCGATATGCCTGAATAAGGCTTCACCGCGCTTAATGGGGCGTATGGAATAATTAGCAACGGCGCTCTTATTGGGTTCCAGTGTCAGCTCAGAGGGAAGTTGTTCTGTTGTTATTGAATCTGGGTAATCGTCAATATAACCGAAGTGTATTCTCCGCTTAGAAAGATTGTCGAATTTAAGACTGACCTTGTTTGGTGATGCCAGAGCCAGATTTCCCGGTAGTTTTCTTTTGCAATCAATCTGCCCAGATAATTTAACCAGTAGAAGATCAATAATAGCAACCAGACTTGCGAGAGCAAACAGAAACCACCAGGCCTGTTCATACAGTGCTGTATCTTCTTTACTGGTCATTACGCGGATTACAACCAGTAACAGCCCGGCGCTCAGGAAACCTATACTCCCTTTTAGTAGCCTTTTATCTGGTATGAACTTCATCTCTGTCTATACCTTCGGTGTATCCACTGTCTGGATAAGCTGATTAAGGATACGGTCAGGTGTAAATCCTTCGATCTCGCTTTCGGGTGAAAGCAGAATACGGTGACGCATTACCGGAATAGAAACCTGTTTAATATCGTCCGGCAAAACAAAGTTGCGTTTATTCATAAGCGCCCAGGCTTTTGCAGCGCTGACAATGCCAATGCTGGCTCTGGGGCCTGCTCCTTTGAGAATTGTGCTGGTATTTCGTGTTGCTTGAACTAAACGTACTGCGTAGTCGAGCACCTGCTCATCTATGGCGATTTCTTGTGTGATCTTTTGTAGTTGGAGAATATCTTCAGAGCCGATGGCTTGAGTGATGTGATCATTCATATTTTCTATCGCTAACTGGCCACTGGTAACACTGGAGACCAATTGCTTTTCATCTTCAAATCCCGGGTAGTCGATAAATACTTTAAGTAGAAAGCGGTCAAGCTCCGCTTCTGGCAAGGGATAGGTGCCCTCTTGTTCAATCGGGTTCTGGGTTGCCAGCACCATAAAAGGAGGGGTCATAGGGTAGGGCTTACCTTCAATCGTTACCTGCTTTTCCTGCATCACTTCAAGTAATGCGGCCTGTGTTTTAGCGGGAGCACGGTTAATTTCATCGGCGAGTAATAGATTAGTGAAAATTGGGCCTTTGCGGATATTGAATTTCCCCTTTTGCATATCATAAATTGCATGACCGGTCATATCCGCAGGCATCAGATCTGGTGTGAACTGGATACGCTTAAACTGTCCTGAGAAGCAGGTCGCTAATGCTTTAACCAATAGGGTTTTTCCTAGTCCAGGTAAACCTTCCAGTAGTACGTGCCCCTTACATAAAAGTGCAATCAGTACCTGATCAATAACGTCATCCTGCCCAAGAAGTACTTTTTTGATACTGCTGCGTAGGAATTCAATCTGTTGATCTGTTTGTGGCGAGGTACTGCCCATTTCTGGTTCTTGGTTCATAACGCATTCCTGATAGTGATGAGTAACCTGATGATTCGCATCAGTTCCATGTCGCTGTATGTTTCGGCTTCGGTCAGAGCGAAACTCACATCCTCAGGCTGGATCTGGCTGAGGTTTGATATCTGCACGAATTGTTCCGATTGAGTTAACCTGTCAAAGGTGCTCAGGTTGTTACGCATTTTCAGATAGATACTTTGGCGTAATGAACTCAGTAGAAAATCGTGTTGATCGTAGCGATAGTGAAAATTAGCAATGGCGCTAATATGTTCTTTGATTGAACGACGGTTATTTTGTCTTTCAGAGATAATAGGACCGAAACGGAGACCTTTATAAATCAGCCAGAAAATTAGTAGAAGCACTGTCATTAACGCCGTTTCAGGTGCGTATTGAAGTATTAGCTGGTTGACCGATGGCCAGTTCACATTTCTCTGAATAAAAATATGAGGGCTTTTACTGGTTAGGTATTTCAGGCTGTGCGCATGGTCAAACAGGCCAATATTTCGGTTATTCCACAGGCTAGAATCGCTCACTACAGTCACTCTGCCCAGGCCAATAGCTAACTGGATAAGCGTAGTTTTGTTTTGAGTTGTTGTGTTTTCCGTTGAGGCCTGTGACAGCAGATAAACATCAGGCTGATGGTTTTTGGAATCGAGCGCTGCGTGGTAAACAGATCTCTTGTTTTTAAAACGTAAAAGATAGTTCTCCGTTGTTGAACCTATTATCAGATAGCTAATCTGAGACGTTGCTGTTTGTTTTTCGGTTTTCTGAATGTTGTGCCTAACCGCTTCTTTAGGTGTGAGTTCCTTTTTGGTTGATTCAGTATTGGTCAGCGATTCTTTTAACTTCTGTTCTTGCTGGTTAAGAAGATCTGCTATTTCTTGTTTTGTTTCAGAGATATAGTTTTCTTCAATAGATATCGCAGTGACAGATAAGATCTCCGCCAGTGGATTGTGTTGTTCCCCTTTAGAGTACTCCCAGATTAGGTTTCCCCCTTGTCGTACCCAATGCAGTAATGTTTCTGCGTCCTGTTCACGGGTCAGGGTAGCTGTGTTAGTAAGGATCAGGGTATCCTCAGGACCAAGATCGTCCACGGTAACCATAGTGCTACTATGGCTGACTTTTTGCCCACTGCGTTTGAGGAGTTGTCCGGCTGCATAGAAATCGTTACTTGTAACACTAAGCGCAGGACCGTCATTAACGATCCGTTCTACTTGCTGCATATTTTTACCCAGCCAGAAGCCTAGCAGGCACAGTAGAAGTACAATCAGAATTTTTCCCTTGTTGCCATTCATGGTTTCATAACCTCCACCACCGATGAGCAGAGCTTTTTCATTTGTGCCATGTCCGGGGTGATGTGCGCATAAGCTTGCTGTTGCCAGATAAGCGTTAGGGTCGTGAAGAACTGACTGAGTTCGTTATTCAGATGCTGGGCGACGATAGCTGAACATTCATATTCGGTATGCCAGTTTTCTAAAGGAACGTTGTGGTGGTGGATCAGTTGGTAAAGGCTGTAGCGGTAGAGCAGAGAAAGAGCAAGCCGGTTATCCCCATCATTGATAGCTGTGCTCATCGCCGCTTCAATATCATTGGGCAGGCTTTCAGTAGTAAGAACCAGCCCCATAATGACTTCGGGTTTGTCTTGGGTAGTGATTTTGCTGGTACGCTTGCTTCCTGGTCTGAGATCAAGATTCTCTACTAAGCTCTTTAACAGGAAAAAAACCAATAAAGCGATAGCTACCCAGATTGCGATTTCAATCACCAGCGCAGCGCCTTTTATAAAACCTGAAAAGCCATCGATATCCTCCAGATTTTTTAGCCATTCCGGAAGGTCCATATCCGAATCTGTCTCATGATCTGTAGGCTTCAATTGCCACTCGGTAACTTGTTTCTCGATGACAAACGGAGGGGATTCAAGGATAGAAAGAATCTCCTGCTTGGTGTCTACACTTTCGATGTTCTCAATAAACACAGGATCAACAGGTTTTGCAGTGTTTGGGTATGTTTGTTCTGCCTGAACTGGGGTTGAAGGCAGTAAGAGCGAAGCGCTAAGGCAAATGGCTGCTAGGCTTGAAACCGTCGCCTGAAGAGCGTTACCTTCCGTTCTTTTTTCCATACTATGGCGAAAGATCAGTTCAAGATCCCATGCTTCCAGTTCAATTCTTCGATTGATATAAAGGCTGAACCCACAGGCCACATAAAAAGGTGCGATCAGGCAGACTGAAACAACATAGATTGAGTTGTAAATGTGTTCGAATAGAAGAGAGTTATCCAGAATGGTACGGAAGAAATCCCAATTGATATCCTGTGGAATGAACAAAATGATCAGTGAGATAAAACCTAAACAGACTAACATCTCCAGATGAACTAACACCAATGTCAACCATGTGGCTGCGTTACCGCAGCCCTGTTGCAACAAACTATACCTTTTAGATCTTTTTAGCCCTTTCTGTTTTTCCAGTATGGTAATCGCTAGCGAAAAAGAACGCCTGAAATCAAGGCGGCGCCATGTCAGGGCACTTAGCAGGTCAAAACAATACAGCTTGAAAAGAGATTTCAGGTTGAGCTGTTTAAATGTGGCTTCGTTAAATAGATAACGGCTGAGTAGGAAAAGGGGCAAGCGATCAAATAAAGGTTTAAGCCACCAGACTGTTAAGATGGCAACCCAGGGTGACTCCCAGAAAAAGATGTTCATACCAGTAAAAATGATCACAGCTGGTATTAGCCAAGAGAGAAACATGGGCAGATACCATCTTTTTGCCATGGCTATACCGAGATCGATGGCCTGCCATTTACTGCGTAGTTCTGCTTTGATCTGGAGTTCAGTCAGATTCATGACGTCGTTCCCCAAAAGGTGATAGGAAACAAAACCAGAACACCAGCAGCCACAGGATTGCGCCAATTCCCAGTTTTAGCTGGATAGCAAGTTGTGTGCTGGACGACCAGAAAGCTTCTAGGAACGCAGCAATCAGGAGCATAAAGGTAGCTCCGTAGATGATTTTTACAGCTTCCCTAGCGGTTTTTCTAAGTGCTTTGATACGCGGAAGATTGCCAGGATTAATCAGTGAATAACCGATCATTAAACCTGCAGCACCGCTGAAAACAATTGCTGTAAGTTCAAAGGCACCATGACCAATAACGAAGGGGTAAAAGGTCACTGAATAACCAACGCTAGTCAATCTGCCCGCAATAGCACCAATGTAAAGTCCGTTATAGCAGAGAAAGAAAATGGAACCGAGACCGAGGAAGATACCCCCAGCAAAGGTTTGAAAGGCAATACCGATATTGTTTTTGATGTAATGACCAAACATGGCCAAATCTGTTTCAGAGCCTCTGTCTCTTCCGATTTTATCCCTTGCTGGGTCATACATCTCTTCCATGTGTTTTACTTGTTCAGGACTAATCAGACTGAATATGATTGTTTCATCCAGATAACTGAGTAATCCTGCCAGAAGCCCAGGAATAACAAGAAGCAGTGCGGACAGTAAAACAAAGCGATTGTTCTGACGTAAGCTTGTAACAAAGCTATCTAACGCTCTGGCTAATTGTTTTATCGGGAAGCGGTTATCTTTTTGGTAAAGGATATGATGGCCTTCCATCACCAGATTATTGAGGCGTTTGATGATGTTGTCGGAATAGTGGCGCTGTCGGGCCAGTGATAACTGGCTGCAGATTTGGCGGTACTGCTCCGGAAATTGGGGCGAAGGTTTGGTTTTCTTCTGGCGTAGATCGTTGATACTGGTTTCAAAATGATTCCAGCTCTCAGTGTACAGATTTTCGAACTCTTGTTGCTTCATTCTCCAGCTTAACCTCTTCCCAACAACCAGGCAGAAATAGCTTTTATCTTATTGAGACCCTCGCTTCCTGTGGTTCCGGTAATGGGTTCGAGGATATCAGTAAGTTCGACTTGTCGGGATTCACTGATAACATCACTTCGGTTTCTGAAATTAGTGATCGCTTTCCTCTCTTCTGCGGTTAGGGGTATTTCGGGTGGGGCTGCGTGGACACTGCTATCTGTTTTGCTGTGTTGCTCTACATTGACATAAATTACAATCGTACCTGCCGCCATATCTCCCAAGCGTTGGAACTTCTTACTCAGAACCATGCTAATGATTCCGAACAGATACAGAGAGGGTATAAAGTCGGCGGACCTGAGCAGGTTGCGAATAACGGAGCTGCTGCCATTAACCGGGGTTAGATCGTCGTTGACGACTTTCAGATTGAGACTTTTCTTACCAGGTGTTTGCCCATTTCTGAAAACTTCAAAAAAGACGGGATAGAACCACTCCGTCAGGAAAGTAAGGACAAGGAAAAACCCGACTCCTACATCACCGATAAAGGCTGTGATTATAGCTAGCACTATGTAGAACAGGCAGCGCCAGCCGAAGTCAATTAAATAAGCCAGAATCCTTGGCACTGGGCCAGCAATAACGGAGGTGAATTCAATTCCCTCCGGTGTTTCTATGCTATTGCTGGTATCCAGTAGCTCAGAATGAGACACGATTAAGCCTGATCAGTGCTGTTTCGCATGTCCAGATTTTGGTTGATCTTATAGTTTAGATACAGGGTCTGAAAGAAGAAGGTCAGAATAGGGCCGCACCAGGTTGGTTTGCCTTCACTCTGCGTTATTCTGTTAAGGCGATTACGGAACTTGAATACCCAGATCAACATCATTATCGCACTTACTAAACTAATAATAGGTTGGGCAACAATCATCATTTCGGAACCCTGCCCAACAGCAAGAGGCGCGTAGGACAATAACATACTAAGGATATACACTACCGTTGTAGCAATCATATAACCTTTTGAAATTTTATCTTCGATGATCGAATTGAGCTTTTCGGTGCGATTGTAGAGCCAGTAAATAGTGTAAAAGCCCAGCGTAATAATCGATAATCCGAAAACAGCCCAAGTGGTAAAACGGGTGAAGACTCTTAGATCATTGGCTTGTTGAGGTTTTTCCAGATCAGCTTCTGGTGCGGAGTAGGGGTTTTCAACGATATCGTTCATCTTTCATCCTTAAAAAATAGTATTGAGCTGGTATGTTTGGCAGGAAATAGAGGTAGTGTTATGCCTTTTATAAGCTCCAGTACTCCCTGTACATGCTTGTCATGCTAACTGATCTTTGTTTGTTATGACAACTTAAACTAACCATAAATTCGGTTTATTTGATGTAATATCTGCGTTGGATAATAACGTTATTTCCTTAGTGAGAAATTTTTTATGCGCTGGTTCAATCGATTGCTTGCCCCTGTTATTTTCTTCATCGCTTACCGATTGTTTCGTTCCTCAATCAATCAGAAATCCATAAAAAAACATGATTTTGTGATGAAGCTTTTTCGGTTCGCCGCGGATAATGGGCATAAACGCGCTTTATCTGTGTACGGGCATCTTCTGCATTTTCGTGGTGATGGTGCACAGAACCGTATTCAGGGAGGGATCTACCTACAACAGGCTGCGGAGAAAGGTGATGTGAAGGCTCAGTATCAGATGGGGAAAATCTTTGAAGAGGGTTTCGAACATTATTTTCAGGCTGATAACAGTAAAGCTATGGCTTTCTACCAGCAGGCTGCAGAGCAGGGGCATCAATTGGCTATTAGGCGCTTAGTGGATATTTACGAGAATGGCGAATTGGGACAGCAGGTTGATAGTGCTGTAGCTGACCAGTGGAGAAGGCAACAACCTGAATTGTAAGGGGGGGCTCTGTTCCCAAGGTCTAAGCGCGTTTTGAGGTTTTGTAACCATCAATAAAAAGATCAACCGTTCTGTCCAACTCTATTGCGCTATTCAGCTCATTATTCAACTTCAATAATTCCACCACTGTTTCAGCGGTACAAAGGTGGTCTGCATCGGGGTTTCTTCGTAGGTCATAGCGGCTGGGTGTTTGGGGGTCAAAAGCCAATAGTGGTAACTGATCAAGCCACGGGCTTTTACGTACTATCTTACGAACCTCTTTCCAAGTTCCGTCTGGAATGATGATCAATGCATTTCTGCCGGGATTAACACCGCAAAAGTTCTTTTTCCGCGAAATAAGATCAGGCCTATCGGCGGGGAAGAGTAACCAGGCATCTGTCTCTTTATCTTTTATTTTTTCAATCAGCTGCTGAGGCGGTTCTTTTCGTTGCCAGATATAGGTCTCGGTTTCAGGCAATACCTTCTGAATTATTTTACTGGTCGTGGTTGGACGCTGGGGTTCATTTTCATG
>NZ_JAAEQH010000233.1 GCF_024231755.1 Neptuniibacter sp. | reverse complement strand
ATCACGTGTAGAATGGCTGTCCCTTTTTGCTGAGTGGCGCATATATTGCAGCAGAAAGAGTTTTCAAGATATTGATTTTTAAGTATTTTTAAGTGGGAATGGCTTATGAGCAAAGGTCTTTATCGCCCCGGTGAGTTTAAAGATAACTGTGGCTTTGGCCTTATGGCACACATGCAGGGTCAGGCTAGTCACGATCTGCTGGAAAAGGCGATTGAAGCACTGGCGTGTATGACACACCGTGGTGGTATTGCTGCTGACGGCAAAACTGGTGACGGGTGTGGCCTGTTGATGCAGAAGCCTGACAGCTTCATGCGTACAGTTGCGCAGGAAGAGTTGGGAGTAGAATTGGGTGAGCACTACGCAGTAGGTATGATTTTCCTACCGCGTGATGCTGCTAAGACAGAAGCTGCACGAGAGGCAGTTAATGCTGCTATTACAGCGGAAGGCTTGGGTGTGGCTGGTTGGCGAGTTGTGCCAACGGATGAATCCTGTCTGGGACCTATCGCGAAAGATACGCTGCCTTTAATTGAGCAGGTATTTATCAAGGCTGAAGGTAAAAGCGAACGTGAGCTGGCGGTAAGCCTGTTTGTGGCGCGCCGTAAGGCTGAAATTGCGATGTCTGCAGATGAAGATTTCTATATCTGTAGTTTCTCCGACAAAGTCATCTCCTATAAAGGTCTGACGATGCCGGTCGATCTGCCGGTATTCTTTAAAGATCTGGCAGACTCGCGTCTGGAAACGGCGGTTTGTACTTATCACCAGCGTTTCTCTACAAATACAGCGCCACGCTGGCCTCTGGCCCAGCCTTTCCGCTTCTTGGCTCACAATGGTGAGATCAATACTGTAGAAGGTAACCGTAACTGGGCTAAGGCTCGTGCGGGTAAATTCTCTACAGATCTGCTGCCTAATTTGGATGACCTGCAGCCAATCGTTAACACTACAGGTTCAGATTCCTCCAGTATGGATAACATGCTGGAATTCCTGCTGGTTGGTGGTGTAGATATCTATCGTGCGGTACGCATGATCGTTCCTCCGGCATGGCAGAATGTAGAAACTATGGATGCAGACCTACGTGCATTCTATGACTACAACTCTATGCATATGGAGCCTTGGGATGGTCCGGCAGGTATGGTAATGACCGATGGTCGTTTCGCTGTATGTATGCTTGACCGAAATGGTTTACGTCCATCACGTTGGGTAATGACCAAGCAGGGTTATATCTGTACTGCATCAGAAATCGGCGTATTCAGCTATCAGCCAGAAGATATTGTGGCTCAGGGTCGAGTTGGGCCAGGTCAGATTCTGGCAATTGATACTGAAACTGGTGATGTTCTACATACTCAAGATGTAGATAACCGTCTTAAAGCTGCTCAGCCATACAAAAAATGGCTAAAAGAGAATGCTCTACGCCTTGAACAGACAATGAATCTGGAAGAAGAGTCACGTTCATTCCCGGAGATGTCCGCGGATGAAGTTAAGACTCACATGAAAATGTTCCAGGTTACCTTTGAAGAGCGTGACCAGATCCTGCGTCCACTGGGTGAATCCGGTATGGAAGCAATCGGTTCTATGGGTGATGACAAGCCGATGGCTGTACTGTCACACCGTGTACGCTCACTGTATGACTACTTCCGTCAACAGTTCGCTCAGGTAACCAACCCACCAATCGATCCTCTGCGTGAGGCGATTGTAATGTCTCTTGAAACCTGTATTGGTTCAGAGCAGAACGTATTTGAAGAAACACCACAGCATGCTCGTCGTGTAATTCTGACTACGCCGGTACTGTCTGCGAGTAAATTCAACCGTCTTCGTGATAACAAAGAAGAGGGTTTTGAAGTTGCTCAGATCGACCTGAACTACAATCCTGAAAAACAGTCGCTGCAAGCAGCGATTGAGGGTATTGCAGATCAGGCGGAACAGAGTGTTCGCGATGGTAAGGTAATCCTGATTCTGACAGATGCTTATCTGTCTCGCGGTTCCCTACCTGTGCATGCCGCTCTGGCAACAGGTGCTGTTCACCATCGCCTTATCGATAAAGGTC
This sequence comes from Neptuniibacter sp., assembly GCF_024231755.1. Taxonomy (GTDB): domain Bacteria; phylum Pseudomonadota; class Gammaproteobacteria; order Pseudomonadales; family Balneatricaceae; genus Neptuniibacter. The sequence continues at coordinate 54,326 of NZ_JAAEQH010000233.1, read as the reverse complement.
TGCGTTGCGACGCAAACATTATTGTAGAGAGTGGCACTGTACGTGATCCGCATCACTTTGCTGTTTTGTTTGGCTTCGGTGCGACGGCTGTATTCCCGTATCTTGCATACCGTGTGCTGAATGATCTTTGTGCTGCAGGTGAGGTTCAAGTGGACCCGCTTCAGTCACATGAGAACTATCGCAAAGGCATCAACAAAGGCCTGATGAAGATCTTGTCTAAGATGGGTATCTCCACAATCGCCTCTTACCGTGGTGCGCAGCTGTTTGAAGCTATTGGTCTGAGTTCTGAAATCGTTGACCTGTGCTTCAAAGGTGTTACCAGCCGAATTGAAGGTGCTCGCTTTGAAGACTTCCAGTTTGAGCAGGGCCTGCTGGCTAAAGAAGCTTGGACTGCGCGTAAGCCAATTCAGGCAGGTGGTCTGCTGAAGTATAAGCATGACGGTGAATACCATGCTTATAACCCGGATGTGGTTCGCACTATTCATGAAGCGGTTGAGACAGGCAGTCAGGACGCTTACCAGCGTTATGCTGATCTGGTTAACAACCGTGGTTATGCAACTCTGCGTGATATGTTGGGGCTGCGTAAGGACGTTAAATCGATCTCCATTGATGACGTTGAACCAGTAGAAAATATTTTCCCACGTTTCGACTCTGCTGCGATGTCTCTGGGAGCACTGTCCCCAGAAGCTCATGAAGCGCTAGCGGTAGCGATGAACGAACTGGGTGGCCGCTCTAACTCTGGTGAGGGTGGTGAAGACGAAGCTCGTCACGGCACGATGAAGCGCTCTAAGATTAAGCAGGTTGCTTCCGGCCGTTTCGGTGTGACACCTCAGTATCTGTCCAACGCAGAAGTTATGCAGATCAAAGTAGCTCAGGGTGCTAAGCCGGGTGAAGGTGGTCAGCTGCCAGGTGGTAAGGTAAACAGTTTGATCGCACGTCTGCGCTACTCTGTGCCAGGTGTGACTCTGATTTCACCTCCGCCGCATCACGATATCTACTCTATCGAAGACTTGGCTCAGCTGATCTTTGACCTGAAACAGGTAAACCCTGAAGCACTGGTATCGGTGAAACTGGTATCTCGTCCAGGTGTAGGCACAATCGCCTGTGGTGTTGCCAAGGCATATGCAGATCTGATCACTATTTCAGGTTATGACGGCGGTACTGCGGCATCTCCAATGACCTCTATCCACTATGCAGGTTCTCCTTGGGAGCTGGGTCTGGCTGATGCGCATCAGTCTCTGCGTGGTAACCAACTGCGTGGTTCTGTACGTCTGCAGACAGACGGTGGTCTGAAAACGGGTCTGGATGTAATCAAAGGCGCCATTCTGGGTGCGGAAAGCTTCGGTTTCGGTACTATGCCGATGGTTGCGTTGGGTTGTAAGTACCTACGTATTTGTCACCTGAATAACTGTGCGACCGGTGTTGCAACTCAGAACGATAAACTGCGTGAAGAACACTTCCGCGGTACGGTTGAGATGGTTAAGAACTTCTTCCGCTTTGTGGCAGAAGAAACTCGTCAGATCATGGCTCAGCTGGGTGTTCGTACTATGGAAGAGCTGGTAGGTCGTGTTGATCTGCTGGAGATTCTAGATGGGGAAACACCACGTCAGAAGAATCTGGATCTGTCTCCAATTCTGACTTCTGCAGGTGATGAGTTCCCGAATACTTGTCAGGTAGAGCGTAACGAACCATACGATCTGGCTGAACTGAATACTCAGATGCTGGCGCTGGCTGAGCAGGCTATCGCAGATAAGACTGGCGGTGAATACGAGCTGGTTATCACTAACTGTGACCGTTCTGTAGGTGCACGTACTTCAGGTGCTATTGCTAAGCAGCATGGCAACCTGGGTATGAGTGATCAGCCGGTAACCTTTAAGTTTAAAGGCCACGCGGGTCAGTCCTTCGGCGTTTGGAACGCTGGTGGTCAGAATCTTTACCTTGAAGGTGATGCCAATGACTACGTTGGTAAAGGTATGGCCGGCGGTAAGATCGTTATCCGCCCATTTGATGAAGTGACATTCAAGTCCAATGAAACTTCCATCATGGGTAACACGTGTCTGTATGGTGCGACTGGCGGTAAGCTTTTCGCAGCAGGCCAGGCGGGTGAGCGTTTTGGTGTACGTAACTCCGGCGTACATGCGGTTGTTGAAGGTGCGGGTGATCACTGTTGTGAATACATGACAGGTGGTCTGGTAACGGTACTGGGTGCAACGGGTTATAACTTCGGTGCGGGTATGACAGGTGGTTTCGCCTACGTACTGGATCTGGATAACAGCTTTGTGGATAAGTACAACCATGAGCTGGTAGAGATTCAGCGTGTCCACACTGAAAATATGGAAGCTTATAAAAATCATCTGCGTTCTGTGATCATTGAGTTCACTAAAGAGACAGGTAGTGCCTGGGGTCAGGAGATCATCGACAATCTTGATGATTACATCGGCAAGTTCTGGTTGGTTAAACCAAAAGCTGCCAGCCTAGGTGACCTGTTGGCAAACATGCGTACCCGCCCTGAATAAGAGCGGGTCTGATCTAAGCAGATGAAGAATAATCCGCAGCTGTTTGTGTTACTGACAGCTGCCATGAAGAGGTGAGGACCATGACTGACCGTTTAAATAACGATTTTCAGTTCCTCGATGTGGGCCGCGAAGGGCCACAGAAAATTGATGCAGACGAACGTAAGCAGGGCTTTGGTGAGATCTATGAGCCGTTTGCGAAAGATGATGCGTCAGAGCAGTCTCATCGTTGTCTAGAGTGTGGCAACCCGTACTGCTCTTGGAAATGTCCGGTACATAACCATATTCCGAACTGGCTGAAGCTGGTTTCTGAAGGAAATATTTTGGAAGCGGTAGAGTTGAGTCATCAGACTAACTCTCTGCCAGAAGTATGCGGTCGAGTTTGTCCACAGGATCGTCTGTGTGAAGGCGCATGTACATTGAATGATGGCTTTGGTGCAGTAACCATTGGTTCTGTTGAGAAGTACATTACTGATACGGCTTTCGCAATGGGCTGGAAACCTGATATGTCTCAGGTGCCTCAGACTGATAAACGCGTAGCGGTAATTGGAGCAGGCCCGGCGGGAATTGCAGCCGCAGACGTTTTAGTACGAAATGGCGTAAAACCAGTAGTATTTGATCGTAATCCTGAGATTGGCGGTTTGCTAACGTTTGGTATTCCAGAATTTAAACTGGAAAAAGACGTAATGTCCCGTCGTCGTGAAATCTTTACTGAAATGGGTGTTGAGTTCCGTCTTAATACTGAAGTTGGTAAAGATATCCAGATGCAGGATCTGATTGACGAATATGATGCAGTCTTCCTGGGTATGGGTACTTATACCTACATGAAAGGTGGTTTCCCTGGTGAGGATCTGGAAGGTGTTCATGATGCGTTGCCATTCCTGATCTCCAATGTGAATAACTGCCTTGGCTTCGAACAGGATGAGAACGGTTTCATCGACATGAAGGGTAAGAAAGTTGTAGTTCTGGGTGGTGGTGACACTGCGATGGACTGTAACCGTACTTCTATCCGTCAAGGTGCAGAGTCAGTTATCTGTGCTTATCGTCGTGATGAAGCCAACATGCCGGGTTCCAAGAAGGAAGTTGAGAACGCTCGTGAAGAGGGTGTTCAATTCCAGTTTAACCGCCAGCCTGTAGAGGTTGTTGGTGAAAACGGTAAAGTTACTGGTATCAAAGTAGTTAGCACGCAAATGGGTGAGCCTGATGAAAATGGTCGCCGTCGTGCTGAGGTAGTTCCAGGTTCTGAGGAAGTGCTGGAAACGGATGTGGTTCTTGTTGCATTTGGTTTCCGTCCAAGCCCAGCACCATGGTTTGCTGACTTTGGTATTGATCTTCACGAAGATGGTCGTGTTAAAGCACCTGAACAATCTTCTTTCCCATTCCAGACGACCAACGAGAAAGTTTTCGCTGGTGGTGACATGGTGAGAGGTTCAGATCTGGTAGTAACAGCTATTGCTGAAGGCCGTAAGGCGGCAGAAGGTATTCTCGACTACCTTGAAGTGTGATCCTATAGATCGAAAAAGGCCGCTTACAGCGGCCTTTTTTACGATCTAAAGAAGCAGGTATTTCTGCTCAGAAATCGTTAGAATAGCGTCCAGATTAAATTTATAGATACTAAGTGATAGAAACAGATGGCTGAATTGAAAAATGATCGTTTCTTGCGAGCTTTGCTTCGCGAACCCGTTGATGCGACACCAGTATGGATGATGCGCCAGGCTGGACGCTATCTACCAGAATATCGTGAAACTCGTGCCAAGGCAGGTGACTTTATCAGCCTGTGCAAAAACAAAGAACTGGCATGTGAAGTAACGATTCAGCCACTGGAACGATACGATCTGGATGCTGCGATATTGTTTTCTGACATTCTGACTATCCCTGATGCAATGGGTCTGGGTCTTTACTTCGAAACGGGTGAAGGTCCGCGTTTCAAGAAAATCATCCGTACAGAGAAAGATGTCGCTGACCTACCTGTACCTGATGCGGCGACTGACCTTGATTACGTGATGAATGCGGTTAAAGAGATCCGTCGTGAGCTGAACGGACGTGTTCCTCTGATCGGTTTCTCTGGTAGCCCATGGACACTAGCAACCTACATGGTTGAAGGTGGTTCCAGCAAAGATTTCCGACACATCAAGCAGATGATGTACGCAACTCCAGAAATCATGCACGAGCTGCTGAATAAACTTGCACAGTCTGTAACGGAATATTTGAACGAACAGATTCGTAGTGGTGCTCAGGCGGTGCAGGTATTTGATACTTGGGGTGGCGCTCTGAGTGGTCCGTGTTACGAAGAGTTCTCTCTGAAATATATGAAGCAGATCGTAGATGGTCTGATTCGCGAACATGATGGTCGTAAAGTACCAGTGATCCTGTTCACTAAAAATGGTGGCCAGTGGCTGGAGTCAATGGCTGAAGCAGGTTCTGATGCACTGGGTCTGGACTGGACAACTGATATTGGCAATGCCCGTGCTCGCGTGGGTGATAAGGTTGCTCTGCAGGGTAATATGGATCCAAGTGTTCTGTATGCGCCAGCAAATCGTATCGAGCAGGAAGTTGATTTTATTCTGAGTCGCTTTGGTAATGGTTCAGGTCATGTGTTTAATCTGGGGCATGGTATTCACCAGTTTGTCGACCCAGCACAGCCTAAAGCCTTTGTTGATGCGGTGCATGAGCTCAGCGCTAAGTATCATTCTTAATTAATAGTTATGGGAATTTAGTTCCCCCGTTAAATAATTCTTCAGATCAAGGAAGATAAAATGTTAAAAAAAGTAGTTCTTTTAACTACGGCAGCAGTTGTGTTGAGCGGTTGTGCTGGTAGTGCCAATCATGAAGTTGTGACTGCCTATAATGCGTCTGACGATTCAATGACTTGTCAGCAGCTGACTTCTGAGCAGGTTCGGGTTCAGGCGATTATCAATGCGGTGAATCAGGACAAAAATGATGTTACTGGTAAAGATTTGCTGGATGGGATTTTATGGTTTCCGTTCAACTTAATTGCAAAAAACAGTAACTATGAATCAGCGCTCAACGCTGCGGGGGCTCGTCTAAGTCGTATCGATAATTTGCGCCGCGATAAGGAATGCAGCGAGGAACAACTAGCTGAACAAACAAAGAATCTGGAAGAGCGGCTCAAGGAGTTAAAGAGCTTAAGAGAAAAAAATCTCATCACGGAAGAAGAGTATGCTGCTTCCAGAAAGGCCGCCTTGTCTAAAGGGTAACCCTTCTGAGAATTCTATAGCGGGCACATGTGCCCGCTTTTGATATAAGAAATAGCGATGGAAAAACTAACCGATTTACTTGAAAAGAACCGCGAATGGGCGGAAAAAATTAATCAGGAAGATCCTGAGTTTTTCGAAACATTAGCGCAGCAGCAAGCGCCGGAGTATCTCTGGATCGGTTGTTCTGACAGCCGTGTACCTGCCAATGAAATTGTAGGCATGCTTCCAGGTGAACTATTCGTCCACCGAAATGTGGCGAACGTCGTTGTACATACGGATATGAACTGCCTTTCTGTAGTCCAGTATGCAGTTGAAGTGCTAAAGGTTAAACATGTGATGGTTGTGGGCCACTACGGTTGTGGTGGTGTTGCAGCATCAATTGAAGAGCAACCTCATGGCTTGATCGATAACTGGCTGCGTAATATCCGCAGGGTTTACCAGAAACACCGCGATTTTCTTTCCACTTGGGATCATTCTCACCAGCAGCTGGACCGTTTATGTGAATTGAATGTTATTGAACAGGCGGTTAACCTTTGTGAAACAACCATTGTGCAGCAGGCGTGGGCTAATGGTCAGGAGCTGACTGTTCATGGTTGGATCTATGGGTTGAGTGATGGCTTGGTAAATGACCTTGAATTCAACGCTTCGGGTGCTGAAGAGGTCGAGCAGCAGTATCAGTTAGCAATGGATAAGATGGGTAAGTTGCGTGAGCTTGCTCAGGCATCTGATAAGAGCCAGCATGATGCGCGAACCCTTTGGGATAAGGTTAAATCTATCTTTGAATAAGATAGGAATATAAAAAAGGCCGCATTAGCGGCCTTTTTTATTTCGGTATTTATCAGATAGCAGCCAGAGCCTGCTCCAGATCTGCAATCAAATCATCAGCGTGTTCGATACCCACTGAAAGTCGAACCATCTCAGGTGATACACCTGCAGATGCAAGTTCTTCATCATTTAACTGGCGATGAGTCGTTTCTGCCGGAATAGCAGCCAGAGATTTACAGTCACCGATGTTAACCAGACGAGTAAAGATCTGCAGTGCATCATAGAACGGTGCTGTTGCTGCACGCCCGGATTTCAGGCCAAAGCTGATAATGCCGGAAGCTTGTCCGTTCAGGTATTTCTGTGCCAGCTCGTAATCTTTATGGCTTTCCAGACCTGCATATTTAACCCAGCTTACCTGATCGTGCTGTTCTAGGTAGGAAGCTATTTTCTGGCTGTTTTCGTTGATGCGTTCCATACGCAGTGCCAGAGTTTCCAAGCCCTGCAAGATCATAAATGCGTTCATTGGAGAGAGCGCAGCACCTGTGTTACGTAGAGGAACGACACGGCAGCGGCCAATAAATGCAGCTGGACCTAGCGCTTCGGTATAGACTACGCCGTGGTAAGAAGCATCTGGAGTGTTAAGTAGAGGGAAACGTTCTGCATTATCCGCCCATGGGAACTTACCGGAATCAACTACTACGCCACCAATAGAGTTACCGTGACCGCCAATGTATTTCGTGACTGAGTGAACAACAATGTCTGCACCGTGTTCGATTGGGCGCCACATTGCTGGGCTTGGTACGGTGTTATCCACAATCAGTGGGATGCCATTGCGATGAGCAACATCCGCCAGCTTCTCAATGTCTGCGATGCCGCCAGATGGGTTGCCTACTGATTCACAGTAAAGCGCTTTAGTGTTTGCATCGATCTTGCTCTCAATATCTGTCATGTCATCTTTATTGGCAAAGCGTACATCAATGCCCTGATGTGGAAGAGTATGAGCAAACAGGTTGTAAGTACCGCCATAAAGCTCGCTGGTAGAGATAATATTATCTCCAGTCCGTGCGATCGTTTGGATGGCGTAAGTAATCGCAGCCATACCTGAAGCAACTGCAAGGGCTGCTATACCACCTTCCATCTCAGCTAGACGTTTTTCAAGCACGTCAGTCGTCGGGTTCATAATGCGGGTGTAAATATTACCCTCGACCTTCAGGTCAAAAAGATCTGCACCATGCTGCGCATCATCAAAAGCATAAGATGTCGTTTGATAGATCGGAACCGCAACGGCTTTGGTGGTAGGGTCAGGTGAATAGCCACCGTGAACGGCAATGGTTTCCAGTTTCATGAACATCTCCTTTGATGCGCAAGTGAGTACTTGTTTTTATGTAAGAGCTCGATTGTAGTGCAATCATAAAATAAAAAAAGATCTATAGGTTATAAGCAGAGCCTTGGGTAGAATCAGCATTAATAACGATTGCTTTGGAGATATAGATGGCACGTCAGAAAACCGCATATGTCTGTAATGATTGTGGCGCGGATTACACCAAATGGCAGGGGCAGTGTACCTCCTGTCAGGCATGGAATACTCTGACGGAGGTGCGTTTGGCTTCCGCTAAAACCGCAGCTCAGGAAAGCCGTAATGTGCGTTTTGATGGTTATGCTGGCGCAGCCGGAAAGCAGGCGGTTGTTAGTTTGTCTGAAGTGGCTGTCGAAGAGATGCCTCGTTTCTCCGCAGGTGCGGGAGAGTTGGACCGGGTGTTGGGTGGAGGCCTGGTTCCCGGCTCTGCTGTATTGATTGGCGGCCATCCGGGGGCGGGTAAAAGTACCTTGTTACTACAGACTATGTGTTTTCTGGCAGAACAGATGCCTGCTCTGTATGTAACAGGTGAGGAATCTCTACAGCAAGTTGCGATGCGGGCGAACCGTCTCGGTCTGCCAACAGGGCAGTTGAAGATGCTTTCGGAAACCAATGTCGAAACGATTTGTAATACGGCTCAGCAGATCCAGCCCAAGGTGATGGTGATAGATTCCATACAAGTAATGCATATGGCTGATGTGCAATCAGCGCCAGGGTCCGTTGCTCAGGTCCGTGAGTCTGCCGCTTATCTAACTCGTTATGCAAAACAGACGGGCACGGTACTTTTTCTGGTCGGGCATGTAACAAAAGATGGTTCGCTAGCTGGGCCAAAAGTACTCGAGCATATGATCGATTGCTCCTTGCAGTTGGAAGGTTCTTCAGATTCTCGTTTCCGTACTCTACGTTCCCATAAAAACCGTTTTGGTGCTGTAAATGAACTGGGTGTTTTTGCCATGCTTGAGCAGGGGCTGAAAGAGGTTAAAAACCCTAGTTCGATCTTTCTGAGTCGTGAAGAAGGACCAAGCCCGGGTAGTGTAGTGATGGTGGTTTGGGAAGGTACTCGCCCGCTGCTGGTTGAGATTCAGGCACTGGTTGATCAATCGCATATGAACAACCCTCGACGGGTCGCTGTGGGTCTGGAACAGAATCGCCTGTCGATGCTATTGGCTGTTCTTCATCGTCATGGTGGTTTGATGACTGGTGATCAGGATGTGTTTGTGAATGTGGTTGGTGGAGTGAAAGTTCTGGAGACAAGTGCGGATCTGGCCTTGCTTTTGGCTGTTGTCTCTAGTTTTAGGGATCAGACCTTGCCACATGATCTTATGGTATTTGGTGAGGTGGGTTTGTCTGGAGAGATCCGTCCTGTGCCAAATGGGCAGGAGAGAATTCGTGAAGCGGCAAAGCATGGTTTTAAGAGGGCGATAGTGCCAAAGGGCAATGTGCCTAAAGAATCATTGCCCGGAATGCAGATTGTGCCGGTAACGAAGCTATCTGAAGCGCTGGAAGCGCTTTAGTCATAAAAACTTAGCCGTGAAACAGGTGATCCATTTCCCGTTCAAGAAGTGCTTCATCACCTAGATTGAGCTCAATTAAACGGCGTAATTGGGTTAGAGAATCCAGATCCAGGTTTTCAATCAGGAAGCCGTATACCAGTTCGTTTGTATGAGCAAGGGTTGCTGGTGTTTTGATCGTAATGTCATTACCTAGAAGATGGATCGTGGCCTGAACCTCATCCCCTTTGCTCAGTGCCAGTGCCTGCTCGCTTTTAACCAGGATGCCATTGAAAGATATATCAACCAGCTTTACTTCCCAGTTGCTACCTTCATGCTCTAATTCAGTAGTGGCATCAAAGGTAACGCGGGTAAAACGTCGGCGTTCGGTTTCAGTTGTCGTCACAGTCTTATTTCCGCTGTTTTATGGTCACTTCTCCATCTTAGTATAGACCTAAGGCGAAATGGAACAGTTCAATACCCTGATTTTATATTAATATTATGGTGTGCTGTTACCGACTCAGTGGTTGGTTTTCTGTTTCACTGTTCTGGATCAACGATGGTAGTCCCACTGAGCTGTATGATCTGCACTCAATAATAAAAACAAATTAAGGATGAATGAGCAGATGTTAGTAGAGACACTTCTGGATGTTTCCAGTGGTAGAAGACATTCTAGGTACTTTAATCAGACTCGTAGCCACTACCTTTTTCGTCGGATACGGATTATCACAATTCTTTTGGCTCTGATTCAGCCAGCATGGTTATTGGTGGATTATCTTCTATTACCTGAAGATATGCTGCAATCGATCTCTATAGTCAGAGCAGTCGCCGCCGCCGCGTGTCTGGTTCTGGCCTTTTGGAGTATGAAGCGCTACAGCCTAAAAGTTTCTTATATACGCTTGGCTGCTCTGGTCATAGTGCTTTCTGCCTTTCAGACCGTTTCCAGCTCCCTTTTGCTTGCTCATGGCCATGAATCCAATGTGGCGGGTTACCACTTTTTCCCTTTCATGATCATCTCCATGATGGCAATTTTTCCGTTGTCGATTGTTGAGGCTGTTGTATATACCGTTGGCTTATTGGTTATTGAGCTTGTTACCCAGAGCTTTCGCGGTACTTTGGGAACTGTTGATGGGATTAATAATCTTTGGTTGCTTGGTGTGCTGGGTTTGATCGCAGGTTGGGCGGCAGTTAATCAGCTGAATATGTTATTGGGTTTGTATCGTCAAGCGACACGTGATCCTCTGACAGGGCTATCCAATAGGCGTCAGGCGATGGAGCAATTATCCGGTGATATGACACAAAGTCGTGAGAGGTCTCAGCCTTTGAGTGTCTTGCTGTTTGATCTGGATAAATTCAAAAGCTTTAATGATACCTACGGTCATGCTGCGGGTGATATCGTTTTGAAGTCCTTCTCAAAAGTGATGCGAAAACATACGCGTAAGAAAGCAGACCTTGCCTGTCGTTATGGTGGTGAGGAGTTTCTGATGGTTTTACCAGGAATGGACACTCAAGAAGCTTCTGAAGTGGCAGAAGCAATTCGAAGCGCTTGTCATGATGAAAAAGTTAAAACGCCTGGTGGGGAGAAAACAAGTTATACAACGAGTATAGGCGTGGCTACTCTGAGCTCAGAGGATACACTTGATACTCTTTTGCAGCGTGCCGACGATGCGCTTTATGTAGCCAAAGACCGTGGGCGCGATCAGGTTTCGCTGGCAGCTTAACTTTTTGTTGAGCAGATACGAATTAATAAAAAAACCGAGGCGTTCGCCTCGGTTTTTTTGTTTCTAAAGGGTTAATTATTAACCCAGATCAGTCATGCGCTTGTACTTGATACGCTCTGGCTGATGTTCTTTGCCGTGACGGCGTTTGTAATCTGCCTGGAACTCGGTGTAGTTACCCTCGAAGAACTCCACATGTGAGTCGCCTTCGTATGCCAACATGTGAGTACAGATACGGTCGAGGAACCAACGGTCATGCGAGATAACTACTGCGCAACCAGGGAATGCCAGTAGGGCTTCTTCCAGTGCTCGTAGTGTTTCAATATCCAGGTCGTTGGTTGGTTCGTCCAATAGCAGAACGTTTCCGCCCTCTTTCAGAAGCTTCGCCATGTGTAGGCGGTTACGCTCACCACCGGACAGATCTTTAACAAACTTCTGCTGGTCGCCACCTTTAAAGTTGAAACGGCCACAGTAAGAACGTGATGGAGTCTGGTAGTTACCTACAGTGATAATATCCTGGCCGTCAGAGATTTCTTCGAAAACGGTCTTGTCGCCGTTCAGGTCACGAGACTGGTTAACGTATGCTAGCTCAACGGTAGAACCGATCTCGATCTCACCAGAATCTGGCTGCTCTTCACCAGCAATCATGCGGAACAGTGTGGATTTACCCGCACCGTTACCACCGATGATGCCAACAATCGCCCCCTGTGGAATAGAGAAGCTCAGGTTCTCGAACAGTACTTTGTCGCCGTACGCTTTGGAGATGTTTACAGCGTCGATAACTTTGTCGCCCAGACGTGGTCCAGGTGGAATATAAATTTCCTGAGTCTCGTTTCGGGACTGGAACTCTTTAGAGTTCATCTCCTCAAACTGTTTCAGACGAGCCTTAGACTTAGACTGGCGACCTTTTGAGCCTTGACGAACCCATTCCAGCTCTGCAGCGACAGATTTACGGTGAGCTGCTTCCTGTTTCGCTTCTTGTTCCAGACGGGCTTCTTTCTGCTCTAGCCATGAAGAATAGTTGCCTTCGTATGGAATGCCGCGGCCACGGTCTAGTTCCAGAATCCAGCCTGCAGCGTTATCAAGGAAGTACCGGTCATGGGTGATCGCCACAACTGTGCCTGGGTATTCCTGTAGGAAACGCTCAATCCAGGCTACGGATTCGGCATCCAGGTGGTTGGTTGGTTCGTCCAGCAGCAGCATGTCTGGTTTATCCAGAAGCAGGCGGCACAGAGCTACACGGCGGCGCTCACCACCAGACAGGTGTTTAACTTCTGCATCCCATGCTGGCAAGCGCATAGCGTCAGCGGCACGCTCCAGAGCTGTTTCCAAATTGTGGCCATCTTTGGCCTGAATTAGATTCTCAAACTCAGCCTGCTTTTTCGCCAGCTCATCGAAATCAGCATCCGGTTCAGCGTAAGCAGCGTATACCGCTTCGAGGCCATCCAATGCTTCTTTTACGTCCGCAACGGATTCTTCAACGATTTCACGAACGGTTTTGCTCTCATCCAGTTCAGGCTCCTGTGGCAGATAACCCACATTGATACCCGGCATTGGACGAGCCTCACCGATTATGTCGGTATCAAGACCCGCCATGATTTTCAGCAGGGTGGATTTACCTGCGCCGTTCAGACCCAAGACACCGATTTTCGCACCTGGGAAAAAGGAAAGAGAGATATCTTTCAGAATTTCACGCTTTGGCGGAACAATCTTGCCAACGCGGTTCATTGAATAAACGTACTGAGCCATGCAGTGACCATCTCTTATCTGTGACAAATTAATGAGCAGATTTTACCGGAAAGCAGTGCTCAAAGGCTATCTTGATTGAGAGGGGGTGAAAATAGAATGGTTAAATTCCTTCGTGGCCTTTAAAAACAAGCATTAACCATCGCCTATAAGTTTAAGAGGACGGTTGAATGGGTTTCAAAAACACTCCCTAATTAGGTAAATGCGTATGGCTATTCCTTGAGGTCTTTTCTTTCGCATATATGGGTGGCACCATCATGCAGACCTTCTACTACTGAGATAGAGAGATCATATGAAATCCCGCATTGGTATTCTTCACCCTGGTGAAATGGGAATCAGTGTTGCCGTTAGCGCAAAGCTTGCTGGAAATGAAGTTTACTGGTGCGAGGATAATCGCAGTGATGCAACCCGACATAGGGCGGAGAAATATGGCATCACGGCCCTATCTGATATAGGGGAGCTCTGTCAGCGCTGCTCGATAATTATTGCTGTTTGTCCACCGCAGTTCGCCGTTGAAACTGCCTATAAAGTTGCAGAAGAGGGCTTCACGGGTATCTATTTAGACGCAAATGCGATTGCTCCTGAAACAGCGCTTATCATCGAAGAGCTGTTTTCAAAAACAGATATTAATTTTGTAGATGGCGGTATCGTTGGTCCCCCCGCATGGAAAAAAGACCGAACTAAACTTTACCTCTCTGGGCCAGCTGCCGATTTATTGGCGAATATTCTTCATGGAGGTAACTTGTCAGTTAAGGTGATTGGCGAGCAGATAGGTCAGGCTTCAGCATTCAAAATGTGCCATTCAGGTCACTCTAAGGCTTTCACTGCTTTGATGTTATCAGTGATGTCTGCCGCCGAAGCTTATGGTGTTTATGACCAGTTACTTGAGCATTGGCAGGAAGAAAGACCTGATGTGGTAAAGGAGGCGGGGGAGAAGATTGAGCGGGCAACTCCGTTTCAGTCCAGAAATGCAGGAGATAGCCAATACGCTCGGTTATAAAGGTATTCCCACAGGGATACATAGCGCGGCCTGCGATATTTTTCAGCGTATTAGCCATTTTAAAGGCAGCGAGCCAGGACAGGTGTCTACCAAAGAGGTATTAAAAGCCGTTATCAGAGAGAATGAAGAGGGATTGATCGAGTAATCACAGCAGTGAAGTGTGAATGGTGGCTACAAGCAAATTCCTATTCTTTCTGTTGAGAAAAATTGAAGCAGTTTTGAAGCGGATTCAAGTGTATCTGGGAAAATGTTTCGCTATAACACTCGCTTTCCCAAATCCCAGAAGATTCTGCGGCCGCTGCTTTCAGCGGCGAGAAAGGTTAGGGGCTTTCTGTCGCATCGTGTCAAAAGTGTTATTCCGCGCCTACCAGCAAGTAGCACCCAGGGGGCAAGCAGGTTTTATTCTGTTTGTGCAAACATGGATAAGTGCAACGTCAAATAAGTAATTGAAGGCGTGTATCTAGAGCTTGAACTTGATAGATGTTAAGGCGGCATCGAAGTTAAGTATCAACGGTTTAGGGTTAACCTGTTTCTTTTATTTTTAGAGTCATGTAGCTTTTGTCATTAGATTTTATACCGCTATTTCATTAGCACTCAGATAGTGCCGGAAATCGGTGGCTAATACGCAAAATTTGGGGGCAATCCCCATTTCTACAATTTGAAGGGATGCACCGATGAGCACACTCACGGAAACAGAGACCAATAATACTTTTCTTACGGCGAATGAACTGCTAATAGGCAATGAGATCAGCGGCGTTGTGGTTGCTGATTATGATCCGGATTATTTTCAGATAGATATAGCCGATCCAGGAATATTAGGCTTACAACTCGATGTTGATGATGGCCAAGAGATTTTTTTGTCTATTTTTGATGAAGAGGGAACACTCCTAAGCAATTACAGAGCAAAACCTAATACCGAGTATCAAACATTAGTTACGAACTCTGGCAAATACTATGTTGAGGTCGGATTGGGCCAATATCCATACTCTAACAATGTTGAATATTCACTTACCGCTTCTCATAGTGAGGGCAACTCGGTTGCCTTGGAGCATGAAAAAAATGACTCTTCATTAACGGCTAACGCACTGGATTTAGATACAGAAATCACAGGGCAGTTAGCCCATTCAACAGACAGTGATTACTACCGCATCGAGTTACTTGAGCCCGGCGTTATAAGTGCTGAGATCAATCTTCAGCTCGATAGTTATGGCTCCTGGCCTCTAGACATGACATTTAAAGTTTCAATTTATGATCAAGCTGGAATTTTAGTTGCTAGTAAAGAGTCTGAAGAAAGCACCAGCTTTGAAACATTGGTTGATCAAGCTGGGGTGTATTTCATTGAGGTCTGTTCGGCTTATAAAGATCACCATTATGAGTTGAATACCCAAGCGTATAGTTTAAAGGCTGGCTTTAGCTCCGAGCCTACTGCAAATATTGAATCCGAAAGTAACGATTCCATGCTTTCAGCTAACCTGATTGCCTTTGACGATGAAATTATTGGTCAGTTAGGAAATGAATTAGATAAGGATTACTACCGTTTAGAAACTTCTGAACCAGGTATTTTGGGTATTGGTTTGCAAACAGATGACGAGCTGTTAAAGGTTTCGCTGTATGACCATAGCAACAATTTAATATTGAGTTATTACCCTGCGAGTGAAGACGAGGTTAGAACAGGTATAGAACGGGTGGGGGAGTATTTTGTAGTAGTTGAAACTTATGCTCATGGGGATGAATTACCTAGCGGTTACAGGTTACAAACTACATTTGATGAGCAGACTGAATCTTTTGAAACTGAGAGCAACAATACATTTATAACAGCTGATGAATTAGTGCTAGGTGAATCGGTTGAGGGGCAGTTGAGCAGTAGTGGTGATAAGGATTTTTATACACTAGATGTACCCGCCTCTGGGGTTATAACGCTGAACTTCGTTTCCGCAGAGAATGATAATAGCGATTATAAGCTTTCTGTTTATGATGCTGCGGGGAATTTATTTTACTCTTCTTTGACAAACTCTGAGGCCTCTGCATTGGTTGCTGTGCCAGAGTCTGGAGCCTACTATATTGAAATCAGCGGGTTCACAGGCTCTGGCTTAGCCTACAGCTTAACAGCCTCTTATTCGAATAGTGGGACGGATGGCCTGGAACTTGAGCAAAACGGCTCTTTGTCAGATGCACAGTACCTTGATTTAGGTGCGGCGATAAGTGGTCAGATTTCAGGCTCAGAAGATCTGGATTTCTATCAGATCAATATTACAGACGTGGGTGTTTTGGAGATTACACTGGAACAAATCGTGTCATTGGAAGACATTGAAAACGAGAGAGCTCTCATCTCGTTGTATGATTCTGAGCAGAACCTTATACGCAATTTTAAATCTCAATGGGGCAGCAGTCATACAGCGGCAATAGATCAACCGGGCAATCATTATATTAAAATTGAGCAAAACCCCGAATATTACTCAGATACAACTCCAGTAGATTACCTTCTCATGACACAACAGAGTGTTGGAAGTGTTGGAAGTGTTGGAAGTGTTGGAAGTGTTGAAGGTTATGAAACAGAAACCAATAATTCTTTTCTTACTGCTGATCAGCTTGCCCTCGATAGCGCTATTCAGGGGCAATTTATAAACACTTCTGACGATGATTATTATCGTTTAGATATAAGCGAAGCGGGCTTTTTGCGTATCGATGTAAAAATTGACGTCGATAGTACTGGGCCATTTGAGAATTCTTCTGAGGACAGCCGCTATCAACTAGAGCTTTATAGTAATGATGGGCAGTTACTAAATAGCGTCGATGCAGTAACCGATGATATTTTCAAAATGGTGGTTCCTGATGCCGGCGCATTTTATCTGGTTATTAACTCATCTTCTGGGCAGTTAGACAGCGCGACCTACATTCTTTCTGCGAGCCATACCCCTGACTCAGAAACGCAATTTGAACATGAGTTGAATGACTCATTTGCTGCAGCTAATTCTGTTGAATTTGATACGCCTATTTTAGGCCAGCTTGGAGGTCATTATGACCGCGATTTTTACCAGCTGGAGACAACAGAGGCGGGTTTACTGCAGCTTAGCTTAGAGCTAGCGCATGAGAATAGTTACCGTGACAGCTTCACTATAGGTATCTACGACGACCAAGGGGAGCTGCGCTATCAATTTCATAGTGGTAAGGATAATGACTATGAAGTTGGGTTGGCTGAGGCAGGGACCTATTACATCGGGGTTAGCCTAGAAAACTATAGTCACTATGATCCACAGCCCTATCAACTGATAGCCAATCATATCCCTGATATGTCTAGTCGGTTTGAAACCGAAGATAATGACATCACTTTGTCTGCTGAATTATTAGTGTCGGGGTCAGCGATAAAAGGACAATTGCTCGATACTGATGATGCTGATGTTTATCGCTTCGAAGTCACTGAAACAAGCACATTACGGGTTGATCTGGAATCATCCCTTAACGATGCTATCGATAAAGGCTTTGGTGCTGCTGTATTTAATGCACAAGGTGACTATGTTGCGGGGGGGATTGACGGAGTACAGTTCACTGCTGATGCAGGTGTCTATTATATCGAAGTCAGTGATGGTTATGGTGACGATCGTTACACCGACTCAAATTATACATTAACAGCAACACAGCTTAACTATGTAAATAGTGCCCCTTCAGGTTCAGTCACTATAGAGGGTGAGGCAATGATAGGTCGAACACTTACAGCGGTTGTTGATATTGCTGACCCCGATGGTTTAGGCGAATTGAGCTACCAGTGGTTGAGTAACGGTGGGACCATCAGGGGAGCTACTAGTGAGACATATGCTATTCGTACTAGAGATTACAATGATGAAATAAGTGTCCGGGTGAGTTATGTCGATGCCCTTGGATCTGAAGAGACCGTAGATTCTGAGCGTATTGGTGATATTGCTCGTTATGAGCAGACCTTAAAAAATGAAATTAAGGAACAGTCCAACTCCTTTATTATTCAGGCGGCCTATATTGCTTATTACGGTCGACCTGCCGATCCCGCTGGGCTAGCGGCATGGAGTGAGCAGCTGGAAAAAACAGGAGGCGAACTTTCTGGTATTTATGATTCATTTAGCACCTCGCCAGAGTTTGATGAGCGATATGGTGGCATGTCTTATGATGATTTAGTAACTGAGGCATTCAGTCAGCAATTTAATCGTCATACAAATTACAATGAACTAAATGCATGGGTCGATGTTCTAGAAAGCGGCGCTAAGACATTCCAAACCATCGTTTTAGACATTCTACTTGGGGCGAGAAACCAAGATGCTTTGACTGTTCTGAGGAAAATAGATTTTTCCGAATATTTTACCGAACGTGTTGAGTCCGGGGAGATTGAATATCAGGGTATTGAACATGCTAATGCAATCGCCGTCGTCCTTCTTGGTGTTACCCATAATACCGATTACAGCGAATTTGATGATCTGATTGCCGAATATCAAGATATTATCGATGGTGATAATTTCTATACGGCTGATCTGACATCTCTTCAGCCGGTTGTTATCACCGGTGCAGATGATGCTGTAGACGCGGCTACCCCTTCATATATCGGACTAGATATGGAGCCAGTCGAACAGACTCTTGGTATGCTGGAGGTTCGTTTTGATCTGGATACAGAGGTTACAAACTTAATCTCACCTTCGAATGACCAGACTTTCAGCAAACATACATCCTATGAACTTGGTTTTGATATTGATGGCGATGATCTGAGTGATCTCTTCATCTCAATGGAGATTGAAGCGGACTTCTATGAATTTGATGTTGAGAATAATCTTATTGCGTTAGATGCTCCTAAAGGTCAAGTAGAGTTCCACTATTTTGATGATTATGGCGATGAGAGCGTGAACTTGAGTAGCGCATATTCTTTGAATGGTGACCGTTCTTCCTCTTCTGATTCTGGCCCTTGGGCTACCTTTGATATCTTGGATGAAAGCATATCGTTGGATATTGATCTTGAAATGAGTTTACCCGAGAGAATAGTAAATATAGATGGTTCAAACTGGCATACATACTTGCTTGTAGAGCGGATCCGGGATAATGCTGAATTATTAACTGGAGATATGTTTAATTCTTTTTCTGTAAGTTACCTAGAGCAACAGGTGGATCTGGATACAGGGGAAATTACTACCCTCCATGATGGCCTTGTTGAGTATCTGTTCGCAGCTGGCGATATCTTGTTTGTCTAACCCTTTTTAATTAGTACGTGGCCCAGTGCCTGGGTCGCGTATTTATAACCCTAGACCTCCTCAACCCTCTCCATTTAAACGAAGTAGTAGCTGTTATAGAATTCTTGCAAACCGATTACATAACCTGCTGATTTGCCAGGAACGTCATTACGGACAGTATGTAAGGCGCCTTTCTGTGGGTGATGATGTTGATCCTGCAACGATCAAAGCATGTTTCGAAAATGGGGTGCTGCAGTTGGATCTGCCAAAACTAGAGCCTAAAGCACCGGAGACCACAAAAGTGGCAATTGACTGAACGGCGTTCAACCAAAGAAAGCCTGTAACCGTAAAACGTTACAGGTTTTTTTTGTTGAGTAAAATTGAAGTAGTTTTGAACTCGTTTCAAGTGTAACCGGTCTAATGTTTCGCTATAATATGCGCTTTCCCAAATCCCAAAAGATTCTGAATCTGTATCTGCAGCGTTCAACGCGTAGTTTTTTACAGAAGAATCGGGTCCATATTCTATTCAGGGGACAGTAAATCCAATGTTTAGCAAAGATATGACAATCGCTGATTTCGACGCAGATCTGTGGAACGCAATGCAGGCTGAAACAGTACGTCAGGAAGAACACATCGAACTGATTGCGTCTGAAAACTACACTAGCCCTCGCGTAATGCAGGCTCAGGGTTCAGCGCTGACCAACAAATACGCTGAAGGTTACCCTAACAAGCGTTACTACGGTGGTTGTGAACACGTTGATGTTGTAGAGCAGCTGGCGATTGATCGAGCTAAAGAACTGTTTGGTGCAACTTACGCAAACGTTCAGCCTCACTCCGGTTCTCAGGCAAACGCAGCTGTATACATGGCTCTATGTAAGCCTGGCGATACAGTTCTGGGTATGAGCCTGGCACACGGTGGTCACCTGACTCACGGTGCTACAGTTTCCTTCTCCGGTCGTATCTACAATGCTGTACAGTATGGTCTGAACCCAGAAACTGGCGAGATCGACTACGAAGAAGTTGAACGTCTGGCTGAAGAAAATAAGCCAAAAATGATTGTTGCTGGTTTCTCTGCATACTCACGTGTTGTTGATTGGCAGCGTTTCCGTGATATTGCGGACAAAGTAGGTGCTTACCTGTTCGTTGATATGGCGCACATTGCTGGTCTTGTTGCTGCTGGCGAATATCCATCTCCAATTGGCATTGCTGACGTTGTTACTACAACGACTCACAAAACTTTGGGTGGTCCACGTGGTGGTCTGATCCTGTCTGCTCGCGCGGATGAAGATCTGCAGAAGAAGTTGAACTTCGCAGTATTCCCTGAATCACAGGGCGGCCCACTGATGCACGTTATCGCTGCAAAAGCGGTTTGCTTCAAAGAAGCGATGGAACCAGAGTGGAAAGCGTACCAGGGTCAGGTTGTTAAGAACGCACAGGCAATGGCTGATACGTTCAAGGCTCGTGGTATCAAGATCGTTTCTGACGGTACTGACGATCACCTGTTCCTGGTTGATCTGATTGATAAAGAGTTCACTGGTAAAGATGCGGATGCGGCGCTGGGTCGTGCAAACATCACAGTAAACAAAAACTCTGTACCAAATGATCCACGCTCTCCATTTGTTACATCGGGTCTGCGTATCGGTACTCCAGCTGTAACTCGTCGTGGTTTCAAAGAAGCTGAAGTAACTGAGCTGACTAACTGGATCTGCGATATCTTGGACGATATCGATAACGAAGAGACAATTGCTCGGGTTAAAGGTCAGGTTACTGAGATCTGTGCACGTTACCCTGTATACAAGTAAGGTATATAAGTAAGTGCTGTTCCCGCTGTAAGTTATAGCTGGAAAAATGTACAATCCCCGGGCCGTTCATAGAACGGCCCTTTTATTCTCTGCATATGTGCATCTACAGTGGAGAATAAAGAACGCTCTTTACTCAGGATTAGTTATGCATTGTCCGTTTTGTAATGCCAATGAAACCAAGGTTGTTGACTCCCGTCTGGTGGCAGAAGGCCAGCAGGTGCGTCGTCGCCGTGAATGCATTAACTGTAATGAGCGTTTTACCACCTATGAAGCTGCCGAGCTTCTAATGCCTCGCCTGATCAAGGCTGATGGCTCTCGCCAACCTTTTGATGATGATAAGCTTCGTGCCGGTATCCATCGGGCACTGGAGAAGCGTCCTGTTTCCATTGAAGAGTTTGAGGCTTGTATTAGCCGGATTAAACATCGCCTGCGTGCGACAGGAGAGCGTGAGCTTCCATCGCGTCAAGTGGGTGAAGAAGTGATGGCGGAACTACGTAAGCTGGATGAAGTGGCTTATGTGCGGTTTGCCTCGGTTTATCGCAGCTTCCAGGATATCAACGAATTTAAAGAAGAGATCGAGCGTTTATCTGAGGCCCATGCCTCTCAGGATAATGGGAGCAAGCAGTAAATGTCTTGGTCTGTCGCTGATCGACAGTATATGGCCCGTGCAATTCAGTTAGCACGTAGAGGCCGATATACCACACAGCCTAATCCACGTGTGGGTTGTGTATTGGTCAAAGAGGGTGAAATAGTCGGTGAAGGCTTCCACTTTCGTGCGGGTGAAGGGCATGCAGAAGTTAATGCTCTGACTGCTGCTGGTGATAAGGCCAGGGGAGCTACTGCGTACGTTACGTTGGAGCCTTGTAGTCACTATGGGCGTACCCCTCCTTGTGCTGAGGGGTTGATTAAAGCCGGTGTGGCACGAGTAGTCTCAGCCATGGTTGATCCCAATCCGCAGGTGGCGGGGCGCGGAATCAAAATGTTGCAGCAGGCGGGTATCGAAGCTGATTCAGGCTTGCTTGAAAACGATGCAAGAGGCCTGAATCCCGGTTTTATTAAAAGGATGGAAACCGGTCTGCCTTTGGTTCGGGTGAAAATAGCGACTAGTCTGGATGGCCGTACAGCGATGGCATCTGGTGAGTCAAAATGGATTACTGGTTCAGCTGCACGAAGTGATGTGCAAAAGCTAAGAGCACAAAGTTCTGCGATTCTGACGGGTGTAGAATCTATTTTGCATGATGATTCAGCTTTAACTGTGCGGGAAGAGCAACTGGGTCTGGATAACGCAAAAGAGATTGTTAAACATCAGCCTCTACGTGTGGTGCTGGACTCAAAACTGCGTATGCCACTGGATGCATCTATTCTTAAACAGTCAGGGCGTACACTGGTTGTGACATGCTCCTCAGAAGTTTCAGCTATAGCTGCTTTGGAAAAGGCAGGTGCTGAAGTATTGCAGATGGACGCAGATATTAATGGGCGCGTTGGTCTGCTCTCTTTGCTTAAATGGCTGGGGAAAGAAGAGCAGTGTAATGAGCTGCTGGTTGAAACCGGCGCGACACTTGCGGGTGCTTTTCTGCAGCAGAGATTGGTTGATGAGATCCGCTTATACATGGCGATGAAGTTGATGGGTTCTGATGCGCGTCCGGCGTTTGCGCTACCATTGACTAAAATGTCAGAACAGATTGAATTAAAACAGGTGGATATGCGCATGTTGGGGAGTGATCTTCGCATGGTGCTGGAGCCTGTTTATGGAGATGGGCAGTAAGTGTTCACAGGAATTATTGAAGCGGTTGGCAGTATTGCCGGAATTGAAGAGCAATCCGGCGATATGCGTCTTTATGTTCGTACCGGAGCGTTAGATCTGGCTGATGTGAAGTTGGGCGACAGTATCGCTACCAATGGCGTTTGCCTGACGGCAGTAGAACTGCCGGGTGATGGTTTCGTTGCTGATGTATCCCGCGAAACCCTAGCTCATACCCGTTTCCACACGCTTAGCGTTGGAGAACGTGTGAACCTCGAAAAAGCACTGATGCCAACTAGTCGTCTAGGTGGGCATATCGTAACCGGCCATGTAGATGGTCTAGGGGAGATTGTTGAGCGTAAAGAAGATGCACGCTCAATCCGTTTCAGTGTTAAGGCTCCGAAAAATCTGCAACGCTACCTTGCGGCCAAAGGTTCGGTGACAGTTGATGGTATCAGCCTGACGGTAAATGCTATTGACGGTGAGTGCTTTGAATTGAATATTGTGCCGCATACGGCACAAGAAACTATCATGACCGAATATGTCCCAGGACGTCTAGTCCACTTGGAAGTGGACATAATTGCCCGTTATCTGGAGCGATTGGTCGGTCATGATTCTGATACAAATAATAATCAAGGCGAGGGCTTAACAATGGATAAGCTGATCGCCAGCGGTTTTAACCGCTAATGACGGTATATATATGAAACTGAATACACCTCAGGAAATTATTGAAGATATTCGTCAGGGTAAAATGGTTATCCTGATGGATGATGAAGATCGCGAGAATGAAGGTGATCTGGTTATTGCTGCGGAGATGGTGCGTCCGGACGATATCAACTTTATGGCGACACATGCTCGAGGCCTTATCTGCCTTACGCTGACACGCGAACATTGTGAACAATTGCAACTGCCTTTGATGGTGCAGAGCAATGGTGCACAGTTCTCCACGAACTTTACGTTGTCGATTGAAGCGGCTGAAGGGGTTACCACAGGTATCTCTGCAGCAGATCGTGCACACACGGTTCGTACAGCGGTTAAGACTGACGTCAAACCTGAAGATATCGTACAGCCAGGTCATATTTTTCCACTAATGGCACAGCCGGGTGGTGTCCTGAGCCGAGCAGGTCATACCGAAGCGGGTTGTGATCTGGCGCGTTTGGCAGGGTTCACTCCAGCTGCAGCGATTGTTGAGATTATGAATGACGATGGCACTATGGCTCGTCGTCCGGATCTTGAGAAGTTTGCCGAAAAGCACGATCTCAAGATCGGTACCATCGCAGATTTGATTCATTACCGTACCACCAACGAACACACGGTGATGCGTGAGAGCGAAGGTATTCTACCAACTGAATTTGGTGACTTTAATTACATTACCTATCGTGATGAAATTTTGGGTTGTACTCATCTAGCGATGACCCTAGGCGATATCAAAGAGTCCGCTTCAACTCCAGTACGAGTTCATCTGAGAACAGAAGTATTGAGGGATGTTGTCGGTGTGGCTCAAGGTGAAGAGATAAAGTGGACCATGCGTCGTGCTTTGGAGAAGGTTTCCCAACTGGGGGAGGGTGTTGTACTTCTTCTCGATACAGGTCCAAAAGTTGATATTGGTGAAGCGGTTGAGCAGCTGTTAAACCCTACTCAGAAAATCCGTCAGCACAATATCAGTTCATCAGGCTCTTACCTAACAGTAGGTACGGGTTCTCAAATCTTGCGTGATCTGGGTGTGCGCAAAATGCGTCTACTCAGTTCACCAATGAAATTTAATGCGATTTCCGGTTTTGATCTGGAGATCGAAGAATATATTCCCTGTGAAGACTAATCGGACAGGTATTTAAAGATGGCTGTAAAAACCTTTGAAGGTGATTTTGTAAACGCAGACGGCAACTACGCAATCGTAGTGGGTCGTTTTAATGCATTTGTTGTTGAAAGCCTGCTGGAAGGGGCGATTGATGCCCTGAAGCGCCACGGTGTAAACGAAGATAATATCCGTGTTATCCGTGTGCCGGGGGCATTTGAGATTCCACTGGCAGTTAAGCGTGTTGCTGCACAGAAACAGGACGACGCAATTATTGCACTCGGTGCGGTAATTCGTGGCGGCACTCCTCACTTTGAATATGTATCAGGTGAGAGCTCTAAAGGTGTTGCTCAGGTTTCCCTGGATTATGATGTGCCGGTTGCTAACGGTATCCTGACTGTTAACAGCATTGAACAGGCTGTTGAGCGTTCTGGTACTAAGATGGGCAACAAAGGTGCTGAAGCAGCGCTGTCTGCTCTGGAAATGGTTAGCCTGCTGAAACAGCTAGAGGTTTAAGCTCAGATGAGTGAGAGCGAAAACAAACCTGCAAAGAAAAAGAAGCCCTCCCTAACTACGCAGCGTCGTAACGCGCGTAGTTATGCGTTACAGGCGTTGTACTCCTGGACGCTGGCGGGTCAGCCTCTTAATGAGCTTGAAGCGCAGTTCCGCGTTGATAATGATATGCGCGATACAGATGTGAAGTTGTTCTCTGAACTACTGCACAATATCGCTTCAACAAAAAGCGAACTGGATGCGTTGTTCACTGACTTTTTGGATCGTCAGATCGAAGATCTGGATCCGATCGAGCTGAACGTGCTGCGTATTGGTGCTTACGAGTTGTCCAAGCGTATTGTGGTTCCATACCGCGTAGCGATCAATGAGAGTGTTGAGCTGGCGAAAACCTTCGGTGCTACAGACAGTCACCGTTATGTAAACGGTGTTTTGGATAAGCTTGCACAAAGAGTACGTATGGCGGAAATCAGAGAGAAGCGGGAAGGAAAATCCTGATCCATGTCTCTGGGTGAGTTCGAACTGATTAAGCGTTTCTTTGCGCCTCTTACAGAAGCATCTTCGGATGCTTCTGTTGTATTGGGCGTAGGGGATGATTGCGCCATCCTTAATGTGCCTGATCAACATCAGTTGGTGTTATCGATCGATACGCTGGTGGAAGGCACGCACTTTCTCCCAGATACACCGGCTGAGCATTTGGCTTCTCGTCTGTTTGGCGCGGCTATGAGTGATCTGGCGGCGATGGGCGCTACCCCTGCTTGGCTCACTCTAGGGCTGACCCTGCCTGAATCTGATATCAATTGGCTGCAGAGCTTCAGCACGAAGCTAGGACAGCTATGCAGGGAATATCAGATAAATTTGATCGGTGGTGATACCACAAAAGGTCCGCTTGCGCTGACCGCGCAGGTACACGGCTTTGTTCCCACAGGTAAGGCATTGCGTCGAACTGGAGCGCAAGTGGATGATCTTATCTGTGTCAGTGGTTATCTGGGGGATAGTCGTGGTGGACTGGAAGGCCTGCTAAACGGCTTTCCTGATCAATCTGCTGCTGAGTATCTGCATAAGCGTTTTTATGCGCCTTCTCCACAGATCGAACTCGGCCAATCACTGCTTAATAAAGCTTCCTCGGCGATAGATATCTCGGATGGTTTGCTCTCTGATCTTGCGCATATTCTGAATAGCAGCGGCAATTTGGGAGCGCGTCTGCAGCTTGAAGCTATTCCTCTATCACCTCAATTAGTTCAAAGCTTTGGTGAAGAGAAGGCAAGGCAGTGGGCTTTGACTGGAGGAGAGGACTTTGAGTTATGTTTTACTCTGCCTCCGCAAGCACTGGCGCAATTGGCGCAGTTGCCTGCTCCCGTCGCTGTGATTGGTAAGGTGACTGAGGATACAGATCTGCAGCTTTTCCTTCGTGGAGAGCTTTGCGAAATCTCTGGTTCTGGGTATGATCATTTCCGCAATTCAGGCCAAGTATCAGAATAAAAGTAGTAAAGATTAACTATGAATAAAGTACCTTCCTCCGTTTGGAAAAATCCTGTCCACTTTCTGGCGTTTGGTTTGGGTAGTGGTGCGGCTCCGTTTGCCCCGGGAACCTTTGGTACCTTGGCGGCAATTATTCCTTACCTGTGGTTTCAGAACCTGAGCCTGCCTTTTTATCTGCTGATGTTGGTGGTTACCACGCTGGTAGGTATCTGGTTGTGCGACAAAACCTCAAAGGATATTGGGGTGCATGACCATGGCGGTATCGTTTGGGATGAGTTTGTCGGCTTTTGGCTGACAATGACCTTAGCGCCTTCTGGTTGGGAATGGATTCTAATTGGTTTTGTACTGTTCCGTATTTTCGACATTCTTAAGCCTTGGCCGATCAAATGGGCGGATAGCAAAGTGTCCGGTGGTTGGGGCATTATGCTGGATGATCTTTTGGCGGGTGTTTATGCCGCTATAATTCTTCAGCTTCTAGCCTTCTTTTGGCTTTGATGCCGATATTATAAAGTTTGCTAAGACCCGCTCTTAGCGAGCATTCCCTCCTTTTCTGTGCAGTGCTGTAGCTCCTGGCTTTGTTCAGGAGCTTGGCTCAGTCAGCTTTGTATTCAAAAACAAAAATTAGAATTTGCTCATATTTTGTGGGCTATACTGCATAAATTCCTATTACGCATTGCCTATCTGACTCTGTGGTCGGTGATATGTTGAAATTCCTTCTGAGCGTTATTGTTTCGTTAATGCCTATAGCGGTTTGTGCGGATATTAGAATCATACCGCCCCAATCTGTCTATGATTCCAGTCATGCATATTTTTCGAGTTTATTAAAACGAGTGTTGGTTGCTACTCAGGATGAGTTTGGCGAAGAGCTCTTGGTGTACAGTTTGCCGATGGAGCAAGGTCGAGCTATACAGGAATTAGAACGAGGGAATCATATTGATGTCTATTGGGCCGGGACTTCGACAGAAAGAGAAGCAAAGTTAGGTGTGGTCAAAATTCCTCTTCTTAAGGGGTTGTTAGGCTATAGGGTGGGGGTTATAAGAAGAGATCAAGCTGAGCGTTTCAAAGGTATTAACTCCTTTGAGCAGCTCAAAAAGTTGAGTGTTTGTCAGGGTAGTCACTGGCCTGATTCAGATATTATGGAAGCCTCTGGCTTAAATGTTCTTAGAAGTCCTGTTTATGAGAGTATGTTTAAACAGGTGTCTTTTGGGCGATGTGATATTTTCCCCAGAGGTGTGCATGAGGCATATGTGGAGATCTCAGTACGAAATGAAGCCTATCCTGAACTAGTGGTCTTTCCGGAGTTACTGATTTATTACCCATTCCCAATGTATTTCTTCACTTCGACAAAAGCCCCGCAGCTGCAGAGGCGCATAGAGGTTGGATTAACAAAGATGATTAAGAGTGGGGAGTTTGCCCGTTTTCTAAGAGAGCATCCTACTACGCGCCATCTATTTCCCCTGAGCAATTGGATTAACCGCAAGACCTTTGTAATCGAAAACCCTCTTCTTCCTGCAGCAACGGATATCACCAATATGGAATTGTGGGTTCAGCCCAATCTGAATTGATTAGTGTTATTCGCTTGGGAGTAAGCTCGTTTAGAAGTGTTCTGGGTTTCTACTTAGAGGCTTGTAACTTCTCTGTGATGGCCTTTTGAATCCCTGAGCTGTCCAATCCACACATCTCCAGCTGTTCTTGTCTGGATGCATGATTAACCCAATGATCTGGGATGCCTAGTGTCAGTAGTGGAGTGCTGATATTCATAAAGTGTAAATACTCACTTACGGCTGATCCTGCGCCACCGATGATGTTATGGTCCTCGATGCTGACAAGCAAATCGTGCTCACCCGCAAGTTTTTGTAGCATTTCTGTATCCAGAGGTTTAACAAATCGCATATCGATCAAGGAGTAATTATGCTGTTCAGCAACCTCGTGAGCGGTATCTAGCAGTGGCCCAAAGTTCAGAAGGGCGACTTTTTCACCTTTCCTTTTAGGATTGCTTTTACCTGTTTCAAGTAACTGCATAGGCTCAGATACATGGTTTGCTACGCTACCGCGTGGATAGCGAACAGCAGCAAGGCCATTAAACTGGTAACCGGTGTAGAGCATATTTCTCAGCTCTTCAGCACTTGATGGCGTCATAATAAGGGTGTCGGGCAAGTTGCGCAGCATAGCGATATCAAAACACCCCGCGTGCGTTGAGCCATCTTCACCAACCAGCCCGGCACGGTCTATCGCCAGGAGCATGTCCAGTCCTTGAATCGATACATCATGAACTAGCTGATCATAGGCTCTCTGCAGGAATGTAGAATAGATCGCGACAACAGGTTTTATTCTTTGGCAGGCCATACCTGCCGCCAGGGTCAGAGCATGTTGCTCAGCGATAGCAACGTCAAAGTAACGCTCTGGAAAGCGTTGGGAAAATTCGACCAGATCGGAGCCTTCGCGCATGGCTGGGGTAATGGCTGTCAACCTTTTATCCTGGTCAGCCATTTCACAGACCCAGCGACCAAAGATATTGGAGTAGCTGATTTTTTTCTCTTTTGGCTGGTGGATAGGTTCTATCTTGGTGATGGCGTGATATCCCACTGGATCATCTTCAGCCGGTTGGAACCCTTTACCTTTCTTTGTCCCAAGGTGAAGAAACTGGGGACCGGATTTGTTGAGTACGGTTTCAAGTGTGGGTAATAGCTGGTCGAAATCATGACCATCTACAGGTCCGGTGTACTCAAAATCCAGTGCTTCAAATAGCGCCGCAGTGGTCTCCCCGTCAGTTTTTCCTTTCAGGTTTTTAGCGAAATAGGTAGCAAGCCCCCCCTCATTATGTGAGATCGACATATCATTGTCGTTCAGGATAACAAGTAGGTTGGTGTCTGTATGAGCCGCATGATTGAGGGCTTCAAATGCCATGCCAGCGGTCATGGCACCGTCACCTATGACCGCTACAGTTTTGGTTTTTTTACCCTGTAGCTTATCTGCGATAGCCATCCCCAATGCAGCACTAATCGATGTGCTTGAATGGCCCACGCCAAAATCATCAAACTTGCTTTCACTTCGTTTCGGAAAAGGGGAAGGGCCATCAATTTGGCGGATTTTCGGCATCTGCTCGCGGCGGCCCGTGATGATCTTATGCGGGTAACACTGGTGGCCTACATCCCATACCAGATGATCTTCAGGCGTATTTAACAGGTAATGCAGAGCGATAGTCAGTTCTATAACCCCTAACCCCGCGCCGAAATGCCCACCACTTTGTCCTACGCTGTAGAGTAAGTATTCTCTGAGCTGATAAGCCAGATCCGTCAGCTGGTTTTTATCCAGGGCGCGAAGATCGGTTGGATCAGATATCTGGTCCAGCAGCGGTGTATCTGGGCGCTGCGTAGGAATGGTATGGAACATATTCTAATGGTCGTGTGTTAGTGGTCGCGCTGAACGATAAAGTCAGCCAGTGCCTTCAGCTCTTCAGCTTTATCGCCAAACGGTTCAAGTGCCTGAAGCGCTTGTTCGTGAAGTTGTTTTAGCTTCAGCTTAGCACCTTCGAGGCCGAGTAGAGCAGGGTATGTGGGTTTATTTTGTTCAAGATCAGAACCCTGCGGTTTGCCGATCGTAGCGGAGTCGCCTTCAATGTCCAGAATGTCATCCTGAACCTGAAAGGCTAAACCGATAGCGCTGACATACTGTTCTAACTGTTTCAGCTGCTGTTCTGATGCTGAGGTATTAAGTGCAGCTCCCATTAGCACTGAGCAGCGTAACAACGCACCGGTTTTGTGTTGGTGCATTGTTTCCAATTCTTCCAAGGTAAGGGGCTTACCTACATTTCTCAAATCAAAGGATTGGCCAACCACCATGCCGTGGTGACCTGAAGCGTGGCCTAAAAGCTGGATCAGATTGATGCGGGTTTCTGCAGGTAACTCCTGATTGTTTGATAGCAACTCGAATGCCAGACATTGTAAGGCATCGCCAGCAAGAATTGCTGTCGCCTCATCAAAGGCTATATGACAGGTAGGTTTACCTCGGCGCAGATCGTCATCGTCCATAGCTGGCAGATCATCATGAACTAATGAATAACTGTGGACACATTCAATGGCCGCTGCAGCACTGTCTGCCTGTTCCAGCTCACCGCCAAGCATATTGTTGACCATGTAAACCAGGGCCGGGCGTACGCGTTTTCCACCGTTAAACAGTGAATAAAGCATCGACTCCTGCAGGATAGGATCAATACTGCATCGGTTAATACATTTCTCTAGATGAACATCTACCCGTTCCTGATAAAACTTGAGCTGTGTGCGGATATCCAAGGTTAGATATCCTCTTCAGGCGTAAAGGGTTGTGTTGTGAGTTCGCCACCGGATTCCAGCAGTACCTGAACTTTCTGTTCTGCCTGGGCCAGGATGGTTTGGCATTCACGGGTTAAACCTACACCCTCTTCAAAAGCTTTGAGTGATTCTTCCAGTGAAAGATCCCCTTGCTCCATTTTAGTAACAAGAGATTCCAGTTCTTTCAGAGATTGTTCAAAATCGGGTGCTTTTTTCTTGCGCGGCATGGGAGAAATCTACATTGAAAGGGCTAAACTTACCTAAGCCTCGGTTCAGAATCAATTATCTCGCATTATTCTTGATTAAACGATTGTAGGATGGATGACTGTGTAGACATTTTTGCTATCATAGGCAGTTCGCAAATAAGGCTTGAACAGGGTTTTCGGCTTTCATTTAAGGAGTACTGAGTGGATATAGCAACGCTCGTCGGCTTATTGGGTAGTTTTGGTATCGTAGTAGCCGCGATGGTTATGGGTGGAGACGTGGGTGTCTTCATTAACCCTCCATCACTATTGATCGTAATAGGTGGCTCCCTATTTGTTGTTTTGATGTCGTATACGCTTGGACAGTTTTTGGCTGCAGGTAAGATTGCGGCTAAAGCATTCATGTTCAAGTCCCTGAACCCTGAAGATATCATCGCAGAAACCGTTGACCTGGCTGATGCTGCACGTAAAGGTGGCCTGCTTTCTCTGGAAGATAAAACGGTAAGTAGTGATTTCATGCAGCGTGGCATTCAACTGTTGGTTGATGGTCACGACCCTGATGTAGTTAAAACCCTCCTGAAAAAAGAAGCCAAGCTTACCCGCGACCGCCACGAATTCGGTGCCACCATCTTTGCTACTATCGGTGATGTTGGCCCAGCGATGGGGATGATCGGTACTCTGGTAGGTCTGGTACAGATGCTGTCCAACATGAGTGACCCGAAGTCGATCGGTCCTGCGATGGCGGTAGCCCTTTTGACAACATTGTATGGAGCGATGTTGGCCAACATGATCTGTATTCCTATTGCGGCGAAATTAGATGTTCGCAAAGATGAGGAAGCGATGAACAGTGACCTAATTATTGATGGTCTGTTGGCGATTCAGGCAGGTCAGAACCCTCGTGTAATCGAGCAGATGCTACGTAACTATCTGCCTGAGAAAAAACGCGCAGCGGCTGAAGGTTAATTCGGATAAGGTACTGAAAAATGAGTGACGACTCCGAAGAACACGAATGCCCCCCCTGCCCCGCGGGCTTGCCAGCTTGGCTGGCGACCTTCGGGGACTTGATGTCGCTGTTGATGTGTTTCTTCGTACTTCTGCTCTCGTTCTCCGAGATGGACGTACTGAAGTTCAAACAGCTTGCAGGTTCTATGCGTGAGGCATTTGGTGTTCAGAACCAAATCAAAGTAGAAGATATCCCTAAAGGTACCTCGATTATTGCGCAGGAGTTTAGCCCTGGGCGCCCGGAGCCTACACCCCTGAACGAAGTTCGTCAGATGACTGTAAACAACGATATGAATACGTTGGATATCCGGTCAAAAGAGGGTGACAGTGACTCACCAGATAAAGAGGCAGGTGAAGCTCAGGAGTTGCAGAAACAGCAGGAGCAACAAGCTAAAGAGGAAGCTGTAGAATTTGCTGCGGCGCTGGCTGAAGAGATTGGTCAGGGTAGTGTTGAAGTTGAGACAGATGGTAAGAAAATTATCATCCGAATTAAGGAGAAAGGCTCCTTTGATTCCGGTTCTGCAGAACTGAAATTTGAGTCTATTCCTGTGTTGGCAAAAATTCGTGACGTACTTCTTGGCGTGCAAGGTAATGTGGCTATCGAAGGCCACAGTGACAACATTCCTTATGCTGGGCGTGAGTTTGAGTCCAACTGGGATCTTTCTGTTGCCAGGGCGTTAGCTGTTGCGCATGAACTGTATGGCGATCCACGAATTGATCAGACCCGTTTCCGTGTGATTGGTTATGCTGATACTAAGCCGCTGGTGCCAAATACAACGCGTGAAAACAGGATTAAAAACCGTCGTGTAGAGATTATTGTGACCAAAGGTAAAGATAAGGAATCTTTGGATAAGATTAAGGCTACCCGTGACGGTGATCCGGATGCGCAGTTGATCGATCTGCGACCAACCGACATTTTCTAAGGTTAAACCTTATAAATAAAAAAACCGCCTAATGGCGGTTTTTTTATGTGGCAGCTCTAAGATTACTTAGAGTTGTCCAGCATGTACTGAATGCCAGCCTGTAGTTCGGTATCAGTACAGTCCATGCATAGACCGTATGGAGGCATAGCGCCTTTACCTTTTTTAGCTGTAGCCATCAGTGCTTCCATGCCCTGAGCCGCACGTGGGCCCCAAGCTGCTGCGTCGCCCATTTTAGGAGCGTTCGCTGCACCAGATGCGTGGCATACGCCACACTTAGTGTTGTAAACAGTTGCACCATCGCGCTCAGCCATAGCTGCAGCAGGTACCATCAGGGCAGCAGCTGCAGCTGCAATCAGTACTTTTTTCATTGTAATTTTCCTGTAAGTGCTCATAAGTTGTCGGTTGGCTCTACTTCTGACTTCCCCACGGAGCAGCCAAATTGCCTAATTAGCGTATATTAGTACACCAACCTGTGTGAATTGTATCTGAACAAAAAGCAGAGAAAAATCGAATAATGCTAAAGATTGAGGAAGATCAGTATCGTTTTAGGAAGGAAGTAGCAATTAGACGGTTAAATTAACCGCCTAAACGCATCGCAAAGCTTGCTTGGTTATGCTGAATACGGATTGTTTGTTCGTTTAAACGCTGGTCAGCATTAAATTCTGCAATAGCCTGGTCTACTAAGTTCTTTGGAGCAATTGCCAGATTGCGTACATCTATTTCAGAGTAACCGCGTTTCAGCAACTGCTTCAGCTGAGTTTTAAGATGGTGATCATTCATTTTGTTAGCCTCATTTAATTATTCAGCTAATCATGCACCCTCTTTGTTACATTAATATTTCGGGCTATTTATTTTTAATACTGATACCTAAAGCCTCATATGCCGCTTGTGTCACCTCTGGGTTTAGTGGTGGTGGAGTGGTATCAATGCCTTCAGCCAAACGTTCGACGACAGTTTTAAGTACTTCGATACGCGCAAACCATTTGTGATTGCCCGCCACAATATTCCAAGGGGCTGAGTTGGTGGAGGTATAACGAAACATGTCCTCAATCGACTCTTCATAATCCGGCCAGCGCTCCCGGTTCCGAATATCCTCGGTTGTCAGCTTCCAGCGCTTAACTGGATTATTTAATCGTTCCTCAAAACGCTTGAGCTGCTCCTCCGGTGATATGTGCATAAAAACCTTAATAATCCGGGCACCATCATCGATCAGACTACGTTCAAACTCATTGATCTCCTGATAAGCCCTTTGCCACTCTTTCTCAGAAGCAAAACCTTCTATCCTCTCTACCAGAACTCTGCCGTACCAGGAGCGGTCAAAGATGGCGATTGCTCCCGCTTCCGGTAGTCGAGCCTGAAAACGATGCAGGTAGTGTTTGCTCTGCTCTTCTGGTGTTGGCGCGCTGATCGGGTGGACGATAACCCCTCGAGGATCCAGTTTCTCTGTAATGCGCCTTATCGCGCCACCTTTGCCGCTGGCATCCCAGCCTTCAAGAACGATTATGGCGCGTTTCTTTTGGTGGAAATAAGCCTGCTGAACTTGCAGCATCTTCTTCTGCCACTTTTTCAGTTTTTTAAGGTAGTCATCTTTATCGGAAAGCTCGCTACTTTCAAAATCAACGGCTTTAAGTGTTGGTGGCGGGAACTGCAGGATAATCGGGCTAGGTTGATACATGGCAAACTCCTTAGCGAACTTACTATGAGCATAAGCAGCTAATAGAAAAGGAGCAATGTGGATAGACCAATAGATGAGTTACGTTATCGAACTGTTATCTGCCGCCATAGAAACCAGAGAGCTGTATAGCTGTATGAGATTCCCTAGTACTACATGGTTATCAGGAAGGTTGATGGCACAGGCATTCAGGTTCTGGATCGCCTTCTGGAACTGCAACAGGAAGTCTAGATCCCCTTCTGTTGGTGGCTCATTGTTTTCCAGACGTTCTTTTAAGGCGTAAGCGTAAGGTAATAGCCGTTTTTCTATATCTAGCAAACAGATATCAAAGGTGTGTTTAGTATTTGAAATAGGCATGTAGTCACCTATTTGTTGATGACGTGTTTATAAGGGTAGTTGATATTTTCTAAAGACGAGGTCAGCTGCAGTTGAACTGCTTTAGCCGAAACGCCTGTGACTAAGGAAAACCTTAAAGACTCGCTAATAGCTATTCAGGCTTAGTTTCACATTTGGTGGATTATTGCGCTGTTACAAATCTTCATCATGAATGTTGAATCTGGCGCACAATCCGGGTGAGGTATTTTCAAGTGTAATTGAACCACCCATCACCACAGTAATCAGGTTATACACTCTATACAAGCCCAGGCCTGAGCTGCCTTGACCAAATTGGGTAGAAAAAAAAGGGTCAAAAGCATGCTTCAGAGCTTCTTCATCCATACCGCAGCCATTGTCTTGAAATTTGATTTCAATGTTATTGTTTCTGCGTGTTGCCTGAACTTCTACCTCGCCGCTACTAGCAATGCCGTGAGTGATGCTGTTTTCCAGTAGACTGAACATAATCTGTTCAAAAGCTTCTTTATAACTGGTGATAGACAGGTCTGCGGGGATCAGATTGTTAATTCGAATGTTCTTTTTCTGGCATTCATGGGCAGAGAGGGTGTAAACATCGTTCATGACTTCATGGGGGGAAAACGGGACCGATTCAGTATGGTTCTGATCATTGGCCATCTCTTTGAAACGATTAATAAGGCTGGTGCATCGCTTGAGATTGGAATCAATAATGGAAAGCGCGTTCTGGTTTTCAGTGATGAAGTTGTCCAGTTGCTTGCGGCTTAACTGCCCTTCATCAAAACTTTCTATCAGATCATCTAACATGGCTTGAGCAACACTCTGGCCCATTAATATATTACCCAGAGGTGTGTTTAACTCGTGTCCAACACCGGCTGCCAATCGTCCTAGTCCGGCTAGTTTCTGAGCTTCCACCAACTGTTGCATGGTTCTCTGTAATTCCAGGTGGGAAGCTTGAAGTTGCTTATAGTGTTTACGTTCCGTCTGCTCAGCTTTTACGCGAGAAGATACGTCCTGTAGCGTTTCTATTGCACCTACTGTATGGCCATTAATGTCTTTTAAGGGGGAGGCATTAAAATGAAGCCATAAACCGTTGCTGCCCATCTGAGGGAAAAAGGCTTCCGCCTCGCAGGCCCCCGGAATCAGATTGGAAAAGGAAAATTTGTTGCCATAATGGTGGCGAACCAATTCTGTTGGGGAAGCGGCGACGACTAAGTCTGCCATAGTGGGG
The DNA here is from genome assembly GCF_024231755.1 of Neptuniibacter sp. Classification (GTDB taxonomy): domain Bacteria; phylum Pseudomonadota; class Gammaproteobacteria; order Pseudomonadales; family Balneatricaceae; genus Neptuniibacter. Next base: position 18,317 of record NZ_JAAEQH010000233.1, on the reverse strand, counting down.
CGCTCCTCCCGATAAAACCCCTTCCAGCTCTCTTTCTTACCGATAATATCCTTCGCCTCAATGCCAGTTAAATTCGCGCAGGCGGGGTTCCAGTGGGTAACAACGTGATCAGAATCGATCACAAAAGTTGGAATAGGGCTGCCCAGTAAGATCTGTAATAGTTTCTGTTGGCTCTCTTTTACCGCATTCTGTGCTGATCTTAGTTCGGTGATATTGCGTCCAATTCCTCGGTAACCGGCAAACTCCCCTTGATCATCATAAAAGGGGGTGCCGCTGATGGAGTAACGCTGCAAACTGTTGTCATCACCTGGTACTTCGTATTCAAAATCACGGAAGGATTGATGGTTCATACAGCAGTCAATATGGGCCTGAAGCTGCTTCTCAGAGAGATCACAAATAGGCATATCCCAGCGCCGCTTGCCGAGAAAAAGCTTCTGATCTCGTTGTAGCTTTTCGGTAGATAGACCGAAAAAACGAGTAAACCTAAGTTCAGAGTTCTGCTCCCAGAACCAGTCGGATGAGAGATCAGCGAAATCGGAAAGTATCTTGTTGTCCTTTTCTAACTCCTTAATCCGTTGTTCCAACTGCTGAATTTTTGTTTTTGGGTCGGACATCAACTCTTTTGCGCCAGTAAACAGTAAGTTATTTCAGAATAGTAAATGCTGGGGGGAATACAAAAGTTGTGTGTGGGAGAGGGGCAATTGATGGTTATAACCATAGTGCCTGAGTAATCCCGTTGAAAGAGTTAAGCAGTCTTGGGGCGATTAAACTTCTTTCTCATTTATCTCTGGTCATAAATACTGTTACTCTGCAGAAAGACTTAGTTAAACAGTTGTTTTAAGGAAGGGTTATGGGGATATATGAGCAGCATGTTTTACCGGAAGGTATAGCTTATGAAGTTTTGCAATATTGTGATGTGCCCTATGCGATAGTGTCTTCCACTTTGGCGATTGAATACTGCGCTTCGCCACTAAGGTGTGATTTGGTGGATGAAGAGGAATTTCTCAACCAGCTTAATCAGGTTTTGACGGATAACTGTATCGGGAGTGAAGAGCCGATAACGTTTAGAGCTAATGAAAGCCTCTTAATGAGAGTTCATGAGCTCAATAACGGAAGCTATCTCGTTATCCGTCAGCAAGAAGATGATGCTTCTGAAGAGCTCTCGATGATCAATCATGGATTGGCGGAGTTAGCTGACTGTAATCTCAATGCTCAAACCAAGCCTAATCAGCAGAAGGATTTTCAATCAGAAGCGTTTTTACAAACGACGATTGCTAACCTTAATGAAGTCGTAAAACAGATCTATAAAAGCTGTTCACGTATTAACGGAACATCATTGCACTTGAATGCTCAGAGTAAAGAACTAGCTGAGCGCTCTTCACAGCAGTCAGAAGCCACAGAGCTTACGAGTTCCAGCATGGAGGAGCTTAACGCGACGATTGCTAGTAACGCCCAGAAAACAGCCCATGCGGAGAAAGTTTCGGTTGATGCTGTGGGCTTGGCAAAGGATGGAAATCGTTCAATTGAAGATATGTCGCGCTCGATTGCCAATATAAATGATAGTGCTGAAGAGATGCACAAAATTATTGAGACGGTGGACCTGATCGCCTTCCAGACCAACATTCTTTCGATCAATGCAGCGGTAGAAGCGGCTCATGCGGGGGAGCACGGTCGAGGGTTTTCTATTGTGGCTCAGGAAGTCAGAGCCTTAGCTCGGCGTTCAGCCAATGCATCGTCAGAAATTAAGGATCTCATTACGTCAACCATTGAGGCCTGTGCCGAGGCCAAGGCGGTGGCTGAAGAATCGAGCAAAGCCGTCACCCAGATGAGCCAGAAGATTCTTGAAATATGCGATGATCTTTCCTCCATCAGTACCGCTTCACAGGAACAAGCCACAGGTATTGGCCAAGTGACAAGGTCTGTTGTGGAAATTGCTTCTTTAGCAGATCTTAATAATAGTGAATCAAATCTGCTATCTAATCACACAGCGCAGCTTCAGCATGAAGTGGAACAGATGCAGGATGTGATTGGGATTTTCAAAATTAATGAAAATAGCTTTTCCCACCCTCTGCATAGAGAGATATGTGACCTCGTTAAGCAAGCGGGTAGTGATATTAAGGCGCGTATTGAAGATTCTATTCTTAGGAATGACATCACTCGCGAAGCCTTATTCGACCGTAACTATATTGAAATCCCTGATACCAACCCTGTCCGTTTTAATACAAAATTTGACCAGTTTACGGATGATTATATTGGCCCTGTTCAAGAGCTGTGGCTTAAGAAACATCCTAGTTTGATTTACCTTATTCTGAGCGATGAAAACGGGTATGTGCCCACACATAATTTGGCCTTCTCACAACCTCTAACCGGGAACTACACATTAGACGTTGCAAGAAATCGCACTAAGCGAATTTTCACAGATAGAGTAGGTCAAACAGTGGGTAAGCATACAGAGCCATTCCTGATTCAGACATACAGAAGAGATACTGGTGAGCTGATGTTTGATCTCTCTATTCCTTTGTTTGTTCAGGGCGAGCATTGGGGTGCGATTAGGGCTGGGTATAGGTTGCAGGTTTGAGGTAGGGTTGGTTAGATAGTTTTGAGATGGTGATATAGGGAGATACGCCTTGATACAAGAATTAAAGCATCTTACTTGGCGACAAGGGTTGATCTCCTTGTTTGTCTTTTTAGGGTCTTTGGCTCCCGGAGCCCTAGTTCTTTTCGTTTTTGATCGTGAACTCTTCATGGCGCTGGACACGTTTAAGCTGGTGCTTCTTTCACTAGCAATTACACTTCCAATTTCATTAATTAATATCTTCTGTGCCTCTGTTTTCTCTGAGGCGCTGGACAAAGAGTGGCATAGCGAAGCGAAGTCTGACGATGAACAAAAAGAGAAGTTGCTGACAGCTGAGACGGCGGTTTCATTTTGGATTACCTCTGCAGTCTACTACACCGCATTAGGGGTTTCGGTGTTTAAGTCTCAAGGTATTCAATCGTTTGCGACAAATGTGTTCATAGCGGAGTGTATTGTTGTATTAGCTGCTGTATTTACTGCTGGGAAACTGAAATGGAAAGCCAGAAAGGAAGATAAAACTGCGGTGGTGGATTAGCTTTGCAATCACAAGGTCAAGTCTTTCATTTTTTCTTAGCAGCCGAAGGCGTTCTCTCCACTCGTAGCGAAGCGTGCTGCTGTTAGGCCGATGGCGGGGGTCGAACCTTGAGAAATCTTCATTAAATTAATTGGTTACGTTTATTAATGAGATTATGGTGCCTAATTAAGAGAAAACCTGCAGCAAGGATTGAATGGTTGCGTGTTGTGAATCGGTAAGAACTTCTTTGCCGAATAACTGTTGGTAGCTCTCTCTACAAGTAGGTTGACCATTAAGTTGTGGGTGTAGTTTGCTTTTACACTCCTTATTTGTTGAAGGTGCTTTTTGCCCCAGAACTTCGAGGAGCATGCCTTCAAGGCATACAGGGGAGGAGATAAAAATTGTTACGCCAAGTTCTTCGGCCAAATCTAATTCTTCCTGTGAAATTGGAATATCTTCATCAATCAGAACAAACTTTTTGTCGTAACTTGCGTGTTGGTATTTAGCTGCAGTTATGATGACATCTTTGGGTGAGCCTCCATCTGCCGCAGCCACTTTAACTTTATTGCCTGTTCTTGAATTTACTGTGTTATGTATATGTTGCAGGAAGGCTTTATCAATCGGCCCTTCTCCAACTATGAGTAATGCTGTTTTATTCTTATGATGTTTTCTTTTTGCCATTAACTAGCACCTTATATGTTAGGAACGGCATCAAGGGCGCCAGCATTGTATTTTGCATACAGGTTATCGTCAGGTCTCAGTCCTTCTATTTCGTCAGCTCTCCAGGCTTCACTCTCCAAATTAATTTTCTCTACCAAATAAATTTGATGTTTCTTTAAAAGGTTGAGAGCTTCAGGTGTATGGCAAGTAAAGATTATTTGAGCATTATGCGGATTCGTATGCTCAAATTTAAAGAGATCTAAAAGAAATGGAAGCATATGAGGGTGTAGATCATTGTCTATTTCATCAACAACGGCTATACCTCCGTCCTCCAAGACAGGCAAAAGGGTCCTTAATAAAACAAAGGCTGATTTTGTTCCGCTAGACTCGTTGAGCATAGGAAGAGCAAAACCTAGTTTCCCTGTTGTGTGATGCACAAACGGGTAGAAGACAGTTTCCTCTTCCCCGGAATCGTTCATTTGCTGAATCTCTTTTAACTCAATATCATCGATTCCAAGATCCATATCTTTGAGAATTCGAGTAGCGTACTCAAATGTGGAGGGGTACTCATTGTAGAAACTGCCGCAATCAATTAAGTCCGCATCATGGTAATCATTCCTTCCATAATGACGCACATTTGAACCTAGCGAGTTCAAAAATTGAAATAAGAAATCAACACTTTCTGCTTTGTAAACCAATGCCGCAGAAATAATGGAACAGTTGGCTTTAAGGTTATCTGCTAATTTATTTGTAAAAGAGAAATTTTTGTATTTATAAGTGTAGGTGTCGCCAGTTCTTTCTCTTTTGAAAATATAACTAAATGCACGGCTTGTTTTCTCAAATAGTGCTTCGGAGATGACATGTTCTTCTGTTAACTCAAGGGAATACTTATACTCTTTACCATTGAGTAAAAATTCATATTCTATAGAGCTGGGCTCTTCGGCATGCAGCATATGAGGACTGAATGGTATCGTTTCATCAGCTTTTAGTCTGTCAAAAGATGAACTCATAAACCAATGTAAAAATACCAAGGGTCTCAATAATTGAGTCTTGCCAGAACCGTTTGGTCCAATCACAGCTAGAGCTTTATTTAATCTATGTTCTCCGATTTCTGTATCAAAATATGTGAGAGCGGGCTTCTTATTCACTGAGAAGTCAATTTCCGTTTTCTCATAAAATGAGTAGAAGTTCCGGAAAGTTAGTTTTTTTATCATTATCTACTCAGGTTTTTACGTTATTTTTGTTAAATCTAGCCTAAAACGTGTTTTTTTTCAATTTCTCTTTAGTCGCTTATCCATCGCCCGTAAACTTTTCTAATCATCCCCCCAGTCTCTATGCTCAATCTGTTGGGCTGCTCAAATGGACGTTGATGCGGTTAACAATAGATTTAGATTGTTCTAGAAAAGCTGACCTGTTTTCTTGGTTTAAATAATCGTACTCAGGTAAAGAATCGAACAGATCATTCAGAACGTATTCAGAGATGCAGCCCAAGTGGTGTTCGTCATTGAGGAAATAGTTAAGGTTGCATGCTGAGCAAATACGGGGTCAAGTCTCCCATTTCCCACTAGTGTGGTTGGAGAGATTGTTCTGGTTGCTAGCAGCCGAAGGCGTTCTCACCACTAGTAGCGAAGTGTGCTGCCGTTAGGCCGATGGCGGGCGTATTCGGCTTATGGCCTCACCCTTCGGGCCGTTGCAACTCTGTTGCAACGTTGTCTCACCAGCAAAGCTGGCTCGGCTCGAACCCGCTACGCGGGTGCTCTCAACACAGCCAAACAAAATCCATAAAAAAGCCCCGCTAGCGATGCTAGCAGGGCTGTTTTATGAATTTGGTGGAGATGGCGGGGTTGCTGGTTGTATTTCTTTTAACTTATTGATTATTTGGGAGTTATAAGGATTATAAGCTGTTGGGGTCTGACACTCAGGTCTGACACTAATCGTGTCCAGAGTGTAAAAAAAATGCCATTTCCAAACGGATATAAAGATAAGTATGGGACATACTATGCTCGGTATGTCTTCGATACCGAAAGTAGGGTTCGAATAGGATTTCTGCCACGAGATATACGAGTATCTCTGCGAACAAAAAATCGACGTGAAGCGGCCTTCCGGGTAAGGTGGTTCCTCTTTGAGATGGACTGTTTGCTGGAGCTGTTGAAGTCGATGGGCGATCAAAAGAGACAACACAATAAATTTTTGCAAAAGGCAGTAGAGATTCGCAGTCAATTGACTGAAGACTTCTCAGTAAGTACAGCAGAGACAGTGCGTGCTCAGATGAATGAATTGCAGACTGCTGAGCGTCTTGCGGATTCTAAAAAAGAATATGCCCAAGAGTTAGAAGATGAGGCCAAGAGTAGGCTTAACGTAGCAAGTAAGCAGGCTGACGTGCTAAGGCGGTTGGCAAAGCTTGGTGATGTTGCTGGAACTGAGATTGATGCCATTGAAGAAAAGGCGTTAAAAAGGGCTGAACGTGCTGCGGAGCTTATCAGTATCATCGAAGATCAATCTCAAAAGCATGCTAATCATGCTAAACAGCTTGGGGATGACTTGCCAGGCCTCGTTCTTCAGCGCATGGTTGAAGCAGAGCAGAGTGTTTTAGAGCGAGGAGGGTACAATGAGCGCCTATCAGTTATAGCGGAAGCCTTCTTCAAGAGAACTAAGAGAAAGACGGAGAAAGGCAAGAAGGAACAAAAGAGGCAGGTGATGCTCTTTATTGAGCTTCTTGGAGATCCGTTGGCTAGAGACTTAACAACAGCAATGTTGGATGACGCTGTTGAGAAAAGTGCTCAATTGCCCAAAGAACAGGGCATTGCTGTTGGAAAAACAGGGGCAGAAATGCTTGAGTTAGGGCTGCCAGCCAGAGCCTTGCAAACTACAAATAACCACTTCAACTCTGTTAGAACGTTTTTTCGTTGGGCTGCTAACCGTAACCGTATTGAGCGAAATTATGCGGGTGTGATCGAAGATTTCGAAATTAATTCCGCGCAAGAAACTTCAAACCGAAGAAGCTGGAATCTTGAGGAACTGCAGCAGCTATTTGACAGTTATGTCTATCGTTTCGATGGAACCGCTATAGGTAAGAAACATGGTAATGAAGATCTGCATGAAGGGAGCTTCTGGATACCGCTGATTGCTCTTTTCTCCGGTGCTAGAGCAGAAGAGATTTGTAGCTTGAAACCAGAGCATATTGTGGAAATTGATAATGTCTGGTGTTTTGACATGGTTGAGTTCGATGAGGATGGAAAGCCTATTAAGAAGAATAAAAGTAGTGTTAGGGTTTTTCCGATCCATAAGAGGCTTATCGATTTTGGCCTTGTAGAGTATGCGCAAATGCGATGTGAAGCCCGCCGAAAAATGCTGTTTGATCTGAAACTCAGTGAAGGTAAGTGGAGCCATGCTTTTAGCAAGTGGTTTAATCGGACGTTTAAAGTCAGGGCGGGTATCGTACCTGGTGAAAATGTCGATAAGAACGAGGTAGTGTTCCATTCTTTTCGAAATAATATTGTTGAAGAGTTTGAGGTCAGAAAAATACCTGAAAGCAGCTATTCATGGGTGACAGGGCATAGTACAGGTGGTGTGGCAAGGCGAACTTACCCTTTTAAAGGCAAAAAGATTTTCCCGCCTCGAGAACTGATTGATGTCGTCAATGCTGTTACTCATGAGGGACTTGATTTGTCGCACGTCTCTTTTGATGGTTTCAAGAAGAAGTACATGAAGAAGAGACGAAAGGCGAGGGTAAGGTGTTGAAGTGTGCGGTTAGAATGGGGGATCGTGTATAATGCTGGTTCAGAAAAATCTAGGATTGGATTGTGAATAATTATTCGTCACTCGTTAGTATTCTGCTCAAGGACGAGGCTCTGGGAAATCCGCAGCACGAAAGGGTATTGCAGTTAGGGCCTACTCCTGAGTATTTAGTTACCCATGCTGGATTTCCTGCACTGGATATAGCTATACAAGCTAAGGTTATTGGGAAAGCCCATTTTGATCATGGTATCAAGGCTTCTCTGATTCAGAGGCTGCCAGAAATTCTTGCCACGCCCAAGTCAGTGTTTAGGTCAGCAAATGTGCATCAAGTAGATTCGGTTGTCGTACTTACTTATGAAGTCAAAGGAGTTGCACCAATCATTGTGCCTATAAGGAAAAATAGGCAGGTTGGTCGTGGTCAGTATTTCAATCTTGTGGGTAGTATTTATGCTAAAGAGGGGCCTGACCCAAGTGTTAAGTGGGCCAGGCAAGGCCTGAAAATTATATAGCATTAGACTAAAGTCTAATACTAACGTGGGCGGCTTCACATATACTTACGCACAGAAGGTCCCTCACACCACGCAATTAGAGCGGAAATGTCATACCTTCAAAATTTAAAGAAAGCGTCTATGTAAATAGGCGCTTTTTTTATGCCTGCTTTTCAGAGAGTACTCTGTACAGAGTTGCACGTCCGATACCGTACTCAGCAGCCAGCGCAGATTTACTCATGGAACCTTCTGCAGCACGTTCACGAATCTCCACTTTCTGCTCTTCAGACAGCTTTGCAGACCGTCCGAATTTTACTCCGTTCTCTTTAGCTTTTGCTATACCGTCAGCCTGGCGCTCTGCACGGATGTCACGCTCAAACTCTGCAAATGAACCCAGCAGGTTAAACATCAAACGGCCTTCACTGGTGGATGTATCAATGTTTTGATCCAGTATGTGCAGATGCACACCCTGTTTGTTCAGTCTTTCTGCAATGTTGGATAGGTCATTCATGGAACGAGCCAAACGGTCGAGTTTAGTTACGACAAACGTATCGCCTTCGCGGACATAGTCTAGAGCTGACAGTAGTTGTGCGCGGTCTGTATTTGCCCCTGAGCGTTTTTCTTCATAAACACGTTCGCAGCCTGCTTGATTGAGTTTGTCCTGTTGTACGTCCAGTTTCTGCCCTGTTGAGCTTACGCGTGCGTATCCTATAACAGCCATGTTCATGATCTCCGGTGTGTCAAAAAGCCCAAGCTTTGAGAGATTTTATTTTGAGACACTTTATGAGACAGCTGTAGGTGGCATTCTGTTTCTGCTCTCAATGTGTCTCGAAAAGTATACATTAAGGACAGTGTATTATTAATTGCATGGTAGATCAATATTGTATTGTTTGGTATTATTAGTGCTCCCTAATATCTAGGAGTTTACATATGGATACACAAAAAAGAGGGCGGGGCCGTCCTCGCAAAAGTGACGATGAGAAAGTCAGTAAGACTGAGGCTCAACGTCGCTATCGCGCAAAAAAGAAGGCCGAAGGCAAGACAGTCAATAATGCTATCTATGTTGATGAGCAGACCGCAGAGTTAATTGCTTTAACAGCTGAAGCATTAAACAAACCTAAAGCCTCTATATACAGAGTTGTTTTTGCTGCTGGGCTCCAAGCTCTATGTCCTCCAATGGGGGAAGAGCGCGAGGTTTGGAAAAGCTTCTTGAAGCGCATAATTGAAATCGATGCTGAAGAGCCTAGTGAGCAAGAAGCCCTGATAGAGCTGCGCAAGTTCTTAACAGGTAACTTCGAGTTGACTGAAAAAGTGCTAGTAGGGCAATCCGGAGGCAAATCATGACGTTCATGGTAAACGATGAAAAAGCAGCTGAGCTTAACGCTAGGCTCTTGCCAAGCGAAGTGCATGAGATGTGCTGGATGGAAACTTTTCAGGCGGCTATGTACTGCGCAGTGGCTACAGGTCGTTATGACCTGGACTGGCACAGCCTTTTACTTGAAAACCGAAGAGCGCAACGAGATCCTGATATGGAGGACATGATAGGCAATGAAGAAATCCAAAGCTCACGAGGAAACGCCCGACGATTGGGTAAGCTTGATACGACAGCTTATCGAGGCCGTATTTTTTATCGCCGTAGCCGCATTGATAGCTGGCTGGACTCCGTAATTCACAAATTGCCACCAGCACCGCCTACGCTGCACTGAGGTGAGCTATGCCCGGCAAACACGCAAATATATCGCAGATTAAAGAGATACTCGCACTACGAGCTGTAGGCGCTACAAGAGCCTCTATAGCAGCATCTACAGGTGTTTCCTACAGTACAATCTCACGTATCTGCAAACGCTTCTCTGCCCCAAAGGGTCACATGAAGGACCGACTGGTGAAAGAAGCACAACAACGAATTAACAACCTCTGTAACGACGAAAAACTGCAACAAGCGACCGCTTGCATGATCGTTGATGATATTGTCCTGAACAAACTGATTCGTGAGAAGATTACTGAAGCTGTATTGTCTCTCGACACCACTAATCCACACGAAGCCGCAAATGCATTGAGAGCGTTAAACTCTGCGTCCAGTGCAGCCGTGAGTACTCAGAAGGCAGCCCGGATAGCTACTGGTGCTGATAAATTTGATGAGTACAGTGAAGAGCTTCCGGAGCTGACAATCAAGGTAATGGACGATGCTGACGTAGCACAGGTAAGAGACCGCCTGCAGTCAGAAGACCTTGACGACGAGTGACTGAATGACACGCTGATGCGCCGCTAATGACCCATCAGCTTGTCAATAGTCTAGAGAAATCGTCCATATATAGACCCTGATGGGCTCATCGCCTATCAGGTGTTTTGAAAATTAATGCTTATACAATACGCCCTGCATGAGCAGGGTAAACTAATTTTTAGGCACATTAAATCATGCTCCACAGAGCTTTTTACGACCATACACTGCCGCGAGTGCTCACGGATAAAAACGACAAAAAGAGCTCACGTAGAGAACCTCGAAACCTACTGAAGAACAAGGGCATCGCCCGTGCGTTGGAGGCTACAGAAGATCGACTTTCAGATCCTGCGCTGTCCACTTTAGTAATATACCCACAGCTACATCAACACTTCCAAGATAACGGTGTTAAGACTCTACCAGAGTGGCGAAGGCTTACTGACAAGACCAAAGCAATTCTGTATCACTTAGCAATGAAACGACTGGCGGCACGTGATGGGTTGGTTGTCGTGCCGTTCACGTTCAACCTGAGCCGGGAACTAATTCAGTCGATGCGCACAGATCAGCGAGGATGCGCAGCTAAGCTTCGCAAGAATGTGAAGCAACAGCTGCAACGAGCTACAGGTCGTGATGTACCTTACTTCTTTCAGGTTGAGGTCGCTGTAAGAGGCTGCAGAGGTCGCCCACACGTGCATGGCGAGCTGCTTTTGACTCGTGAAGAAGCAACGGATGCTTACCGCAAGAACCCTGCGAAACAAGCCCTTCATGGTCTCAACACATATCAGGCAGAAGAGAATTTTAAGCGATTTGCGCTGAGATTTGATACCTACAGATGTGATGCCGGATGGCCCCAGTACCTAACCAAGCACCTAAACATATCCAGCCTATACGTAGATGATCCGCTGAAGGTCAGCCGAGAATGCACAATGGAAGCACGTAAACTATGGGACGATTTGAGAGATCAATCTAAGCTGTACCGCAGTAATAATTATAACCCTGAACAGAAAGCCGCTAAGAACGATCCTGAAGCGTTTCAGCCTCCGGCTTATGAGCCAGAAAACCAAGAGCCGCTGAATGATCATGAAGGAATCGACGATAAAGATCGTTATTCTGTCCCTGAGGCGCTACGCTCCGAGACTGATGAGGATAGATACTCCGGGCCGGGCTTGCCTGAGGCAGAGGCCGAAAGTGAAACCATAACACACGGAGAGCTGCTTAAGCTGTCAGATTTTGGACCTGATAGTGGCACTTCGGGCCCAATGGGCAAAACTGCCCTAGAAGCGATTATTGAAGTACAGAATGAAATACTGAAGAAAGGGCTGGAGATTAAGTCTTAGCTAAACAGCTGTTGAACCAGAGCAGGGCTATGAACATCGAGACTAGAGTGGCCAGAGCACCGGCACAGCATGAACGGCTCAGAGAAAACAAAGGGGAAGCAGAGTGGTTACTGATCCCTCTTTGCTGTTTGTGATGAAGATGAGCAACGGGTGGTAGTCTTTTGCTCACACTGTAAACGGATCACCCACAGCCACACGGCTCGAAGGCCTATCTACCGGTGTCACTCTCAAAGTATCTCTTAACTCTGGCTTCAATACCCCCTCGAACTGACTCACATCATCACATTCAGGATCAAGCCACTTCTCGATCAGTTCACTATCATCATGGGGCAAAAACAACGGTGTCGATTTACTGTGAATCCCTTGCCACTTCGGATGCGGTGGCAACGTAATAACAGAGCAAGAATACGCATGTTCACCCGTCTCAGGGTTCAACCACTCCTTGTACAAACCACCCAGCGCAAAGGCTGTGTTCTCAGGTTCTATCAAATGGTAACGCCGGTTACCTTTAGCGCCTTCACCTTCGACAATACCTGTAGCAGGTACGATACAACGGTGGTTACGATACGGATGAAAGCCTGCAGAGTTGCGCACATGAAGCTTGTCAGAACGAGTATTGAAAGAGGTGTAGCGTGATGGTTTTAGCGTCTCACGATCCAGTAACAACCACCAGATAGCCGGTGCCACTGTTACTTCACCTTCACGTTGAATGATCATATCTACAGATGATGCAGGGCCACTGCCACTGTTCAGTCTGAACTGGCCAGACAAACTAGATAAAGCAGGCACCTTTAACATGCTCTTTGCGCTAAAGGCATCATGATCAAACTCAAAATAGCCGCACATACACCCACCTACTACAACTGTTCATATTGCCACCATCTATCCACTTACTTTAGACTCTGCTTATTCTTTATACACAGTCTCAAGCTTACAGGGAAAGCATAGGATGGCAGCAAGCGATTACTTCGATCAGGTTCAGAAAATCTACATCGCCTATTATGGACGTGCAGCTGATCCGGGTGGTCAGCAAGCATGGGCTGAAGCGCTGGATGCGGTAGGTGGTGATCTATCTGCCATCATCGAAGCCTTTGGCACATCACCTGAAGCAGAAGCACGCTTTGGTGGCTTGAGTTCTGCTGAGACCATTACTGCTCTTTACCAACAGTTGTTCAATCGTGATCCAGAATCACAACTGATACTTGATATATGGGTAGATCAGCTTGAGAACAATCCCGCTGTAACCTTGCAGTCTATAGCATTAGACCTGCTCAACGGCGCACAGAATAACGATGCTCAAGTCATCCAGAATCGTTTGGATGCAGCGAACAGTTTTACCGATACCCTGACGACGCTTTCACTCGAAGACCTTTATAGAGGTAATGACGTAGCAGCTGAAGTTCGTAACTGGCTTTCCAGCATTGGTCATGAAGCTGAAGAGTTACTGAGTGGGCTGGGTGATCTGGCTCGACTGATCACTACACTGGGTGATGATCCTACGTTGTCCGTAGATGATGTATCCATCAGCGAAGCAGAAGACACTGCTACCGTTACGTTTACCCGTGAAGGCTCTATCTATTCTGAGAGTTCTTTTAAAGTCACAACACAGAATGGTACTGCCAGTGCCTATGCAGATTTTGAGTCTGTTGATACAACGGTTACGTTCAAAACAGGTGAGACAACTGCAGCCTTAGACATCACCATCTACAGAGATAACGATATTGAAGAGACTGAAGCCTTCACTGTTACTCTCTCTGAACCGGATAACCTAACCATCCCAGACGACACTGCCACCGTTTCCATACTGGATGATGATGTGGTGATCTCTGTGGAAGATATTGTTCCAACCAGTGAAGGTGATGGCAGTATCACTGTGACCTTCAAACGCACCGGTGATCTCAGCCAAACCAACTCCTTTCTTTACCAAACCGAAGATGACTCCGCTCTAGCGGGTAGCGATTACACAGCGATAAGTGGTGAAGTGACCTTTGAAGCAGGTGAGACAGAGAAGACGATTCAGATTCAGCTGATCGATGACTTTGATCCCGAAGACACTGAAAGTTTTAACCTGATCGCCAACCTGTTTGTTAACAACTCTGATCTGATATTTATCACCACACCAATTTCCATTATTCCGATCACTATCCTTGATAACGATCCATTACTGGCAATGACTGACATCAGCGTTAATGAAGATGCAGGCACAGCACTAGTAACAGTCACCCGTTCAGGGGCAACTCAGGTAGTCACTACGGTGGACTACGCTACCAGCAGCGATACAGCCACTTCAGGTGAAGACTTTACACTGACATCCGGCACTCTGACTTTCGCAGCAGATGAAACCGAACAGCAGATTGAGATTCCAATCATCAATGATGATGAGAACGAAGGCGATGAAAGCTTCCAGCTGAATCTGACCAATGTCACTAACGGTGTAATCAATGATGCCGGAGCCACTGTCACCATTGCAGACGATGAACACAGCATCGACATTACCGATGTATCCGTTAACGAAGGTGATGGCTCGGTTACCTTAACCATTACCCGTACAGGTACAGCCAACAGCACCACAGTTGAATACTCAACAGCAGATAATGATGCCGAAGCCGGTAGTGATTATGTGGCTACCGATGGCACACTGACCTTCGAACAGGGTGAGACTGAAAAGACCCTTGATATAGACATCATCGATGACAACACACAGGAAGAGAACGAAACCTTCTTCTTTAACCTAGCCAATGCTATTACTGCACACATTGAAGAGAATCAGGTTGAAGTCACTATTCGAGATGATGAAGCTGTGATCTCAGTAGTCGATGCAACTGTTGATGAAAGTGCAGGCACCGTATCAATCACTGTCACCCGAGAAGGCTCTACAGGCATTGTAAGCACGGTTGAATACTTCACCGAAGATGTGACGGCTAGCTCAGGGGATGACTACACAGAAGCCAGTGGTACCCTTACCTTTGCTGAAGGTGAGACAGAGCAGACGGTTGTGATCGATATTATCGACGACACACTACCGGAAGATGCAGAGAGCTTCCTGTTTAAGCTAGATAACGCAACTAACTCAACACTGGGTGATGCTGAAGCCACTGTGACCATTGATGCTAATGGTGCATATCTGACGATCTCAAACAGAACCGCCAACGAAAGCAGTGGTACTGCCAACATTACAGTAACCCGCAGTGGAGAACTGGGGGCACAGAGCACAGTTGATTACGCTACTACCGAAGGCACTGCCCAAAGAGGGATCGACTACTATGACACTAGTGGTACTCTTACCTTCGAAGAGGGTGATATTTACAAATATATCAGTGTTGAACTTCGAGATGATTCCAGCAATGAATCGAATGAGCGTTTCTACGTTGAGCTAAGCAATGCCATTAATGCCGAAATTTTGGATGCTGAATCGATTATTACACTTATAGGTAGAGAACCAACTACAGATGGGGGAGATGACGCAGGAGACGGTAGTTGTGGCGGAGGGATCTAGCATATGGTAGTTGATAAAGGCCCTTATTTTCAAAAACTTAAAAAGGATTTACTTTCACTTGCAAGCTTAAATTTAGAATTAAATTTTTCGCAGGAGCTAAAGCAGCTAGATCACTTTGCTATAGAGCTTGGTTACGTATATAGCTTCGCAAAAACTAATTCCCAAGATGGGTTAAGCATCATCGGCAGCTCTAGTGCTTTTGATAAAAACATATACCTATCGATACGTAAAACACTTTCAGAGTCTTTGGAAAGGTATTGCCTATCCATCTTTAGACCTCAAAACCTTGTGATAGAAAAAATCAAGAATACTGGGACTACATTAAACCTAAATGCCTTATGCAATAACAAAAGAGCTTTAGAAAACTACAGCCAAGAGATTGAGCTTCACTGGACAGAGTGTGAACGATCGGATGGCACAAAAACACTAATACCTGCGCAGTTAATATATTGCCCCTTTACTCTAGATAAATTCTACTTCAGAGGCCCAAGTAGTACAGGCACTTGTAGTAGAACTAGTGAATGCTCAGCAAAGCTATATGCAATACTTGAAGTGATCGAACGAAACGATTTCATAACGCTATTCTTATCAGACTCGGCACCATTCTCTATAGTTGAAAACCAACAACTGCAGTACCTTCATTCTGAAATAATTCAAAGATTAGAAATAAGCAATAACAAAATTACTCTATTCAAAATTAACCCCGATCACGAATACGATACAATTATGTGCTGTATAGAAGACAACTCAAATCTAAGCACTAATTATCCATTGTCTATCGGGATTTCTACTTCGCTAAATGGCCATGATGCTATCAATGCCTCATTCCTAGAGGCAGTAAGAAACAAGCTTTGGTGCGAATATCAAATTAGGAATTGGAACCATTCCTCTGAGCATAAGCTTAAAAGAATCGCTTATTGGCGCGATATAAAAAATAAGGTGAAGCTAAAAAAAATGCTATCGTCTTCAAAACACATTGAATTATCAAAAAGAGAAACAGAGCCGAGCGAAGGCCTAGAAAAAGTTCAACAACTGCTTAATAAAAAACAGGTTGATATTTATTACAAAAGGCTCAGTGATCCCGCTATAGAAGATAATGGATTCTTTGTTTACAAAGCTATTATTCCTGATCTTCACCCTTTGCACATTGATGAAGGCGACAGATACGATAGAAGCACTTTTTTTCCAAAACAACTAGCAATTAATTCATTCCCGCACCCCTTTGTATAAGTGCATCAAACATAAGCGGGCTTTAAATGAGAAGAACGAAGGACTCCACAGAAAACAATTTTTGGGATCAAATGGTTGATTATGACAAAAACATAATTAGCATTTTTAAAGACAAAGATGCTTGCCGCCCACTTACTAAGATCATAAAACTACTAGTCGGCAGTGATAGCGTCATTGCTGATTTGGGTACAGGCACAGGCAACCTGCTGCCCTACCTCCATCAAGCTAAACAGGTTTTTGCTGTCGATAAAAGCTTGAACATGCTTGAGCAAGCACGGAAAAAACACTTTGAGTTAGAGAACGTAGAATTCATCCAATCCTCTATTCATGAATTTTCAGCTCCCACCAAATTAGACCTAGCAATAGCAGTTTCAAGCCTGCTACCAGAGCAGTTCTCTGACTTTGAGAAAGCTATCAATGGCATCCTTCGGAATCTCAAACCAGGTGGTGATTGCATCCTGCTTCTACCTTCTTTCGAAGCACGGCTCTACTACACAAATCTTCAGCTAGCTTATTTCATCGAAATCGTAGGCCTCTCAGAATCAGAAGCCTACAAAAAGGTGACAAGTTACCACTCAAAATACATGAATAATTTATTTGGCTATATTCGTGGTCAGGCAGACTTTCCCCAACAGAAGTTCTGGATAAAAGAAGAGTTAGAAGAACGATTGTGCGATCAAGGGCTAGAAGATATTGAGTTAGTAAAATTTCATTTACCTTGGAACGTTTACTTTGATCATGTGGAAGAATGGTATCGCACCAAACCACCCATGTGGATGTGGCTAATCACAGCCAAACGACCCCAGAACCTACCTCTGACGATTAAAGCTCATCACGCACGCTTTCTCGCAAGCAGAGTCATCAATGCAGAGGCTGACTCTCCAACATTGATTAAGCACCTAACGAGCTCTCCTGAAGACCAGACCCAGTTACTTGAATTGGTACAATTCAATAGACATCACCATGCTTGGCGTTTTTCTGATTATTGCGGGCAATTTTCCGATGGGGAACATCAACACTGTTTGAGTACCACCATTCGTGATGAAGTGATAAAGGGCAGCTTTCATACAAGTGTCGCACTTGCGATTTTAGACGTCATGCAAAAAACCAAAACTGCATACTTATCAGCCAGCTCCTCTAACTTGTAGACCGTCTCCACCGGAGACGGATCTACAAACACCCACAACACTACCCTCCGGCACTGTGACCATATTGTGACCACCGGTATATACGCCCCGCAAACGGTACTTGGGTGCGCCTTTGGCTCAGATGGATAGGCCAGCAATATCCGAATAGGAGCAAGGAGATAGGTGTGTAGAAAAAGTGGCGCGCCTTGAGGGGTTCTAACCCCTGACCGTCAGGGTCGGAACCTGTTATAGATTATGTTTAAGCGCCGTCTTCCGTGTGATTATGCCGCCATCAAGTAAGTAAGTCAGAACTTACTTAATATTCAGCTTATCTAATATTATGTAAGATGCGTGTTCCATTCATCGATAGAGGAACGCGCATCATGCGAACAACCAACCCAAACATCGATTGATCAGCTTCGAGCACCTTTGCGACATCTTGGCAGAGGAAGAGCTTGACCACTCATCATACGAGCTACTTAGTCAGTCAGACTGCGACGAATCACTTCTAGGTGCTCGTGTGAGCGTACTACAGCAAGATTCAGCTACGTTCGGTCTAGTTCAGGCTGAAGGCTCGGCAGCACTGATCAAGCAGTACAGGCCGGATCACGTCAAACTGGCGGTATGGATCATTGAAGAGGAGTTAAAGGCCGCGTAAGGTTATGCTTTAAGCATCATTCAGTCAGGCACTGAGGTCTGACACTTTGCAGCTTTTTGCGCTGTTGTCTCTGTCGCTTAACATTAAAAAAGCCCGCTATTTCAGTTGGTTACTGAAAAGCGGGCTTCGAAGAATGTGGTGGAGATGGCGGGGGTCGAACCCGCGTCCGTCAATCCTCCGCCTCAAGATCTACATGTTTAGGCTTCTCTATTGAGTTAACCCGTCACGACCCGAGAGCCAGGGTGTTATGGGCGAGCCTTTTTAGTTTTAGCCGTT
>NZ_JAAEQH010000232.1 GCF_024231755.1 Neptuniibacter sp. | reverse complement strand
AGTAAGCTAACAGCTAATAATGTTAGCATGTAGGATTGGAAACCTGCAGAGGTTCTTATCAATAACTTCAAAAGCTGTGTCAGAATTCATCTAAGCAAACTTTGAGTATGCAAAGATGCCCCAAACTCCCTGGCCATACCATAAATCCCTGCTTAAGGTAGTAAGCTAACAGCTAATAATGTTATCGTGTAGGATTGGAAACCTGCAGAGGTTCTTATCAATAACTTCAAGCGGTGTCAGAATTCATCTAAGCACACTTTGAGTATTTGAGGGTGTTCCTTGCCATCTGGCGCTATCACAAAGCCCAGCCTTAAGCTAGTAAGCTAACAGCTAATAATGTTAGCATGAATGTTAAACTTGAAAATGCGGTCATTGGCGTTTTGCACGCCCACCAATCACACGGCACCTCATGCTGCACGACATCATTAGCATGGGGTGGAATTTTTCAGTCAAATTCTACGAGTTCACCGTGAGCATCACGCTGGTGAGCATCCTGGTCACGCTGATCATCTCTGCACTGGCGCGCATTGAGCGCAGTCTGCCGCCGCCACACAAGTGTCTGCTGATGGCGTCCGCGATCAACGCGAAGCTGTGTTGCGCCCCCGAGCAGAATCCGAGTGCGGATGCCAGCAGAATGGAAGCCGGCACCAACTACGCCGGTGACTGGAAGCAGATCTTCGCCGCCGCGAACAACCTCGCCTCGGCGCTTCTCATTCTCATCTACCTGCTCGGCGTTCTCATTCTCTTCTGCTAGTTCGCTAACGCCTACATGGAAACTGATCAGCCATGGTCTGCTGCAGCATCGCCAACCAGCAGCTGGCACGCTGCCAACGGGTAAAATCAGCGGCTGTCCATGGGT
>NZ_JAAEQH010000231.1 GCF_024231755.1 Neptuniibacter sp. | reverse complement strand
GGCGCCATTTTCGCCTGTGCTTTGCCATCACGGGAAAACAGATGTTGCTGTTCCATGTACCATAGTTCCCAGCCTTTCTGCTGAGCGGCCCAGAGCATGGCCAGAGAGCTATCTTTCTTGAAAGAGATATTCTCAATGGGGTCCATTACTATGCCAACTTTAATCGTCATCTGTTTTACCTGTTATGAAATGGGATTAACTTAAATCGCCCCATAAATAATTTAATAATGTCAGTGCCGCTACAGGCGCTGTTTCTGTGCGCATGACTCTTGGTCCGAGCGCCAGTGGTTTGAAACCATTTTCGACAGCAAGTTCAACTTCCTGTGTAGTGAGACCACCTTCAGGACCGATCAATAGCGCCACAGAGGAGGGCGGATCAATCTTCTGTAAGGGCTGTTCACTGTGATGATGTAAAACTAGCTTCAATTCAGCATCCTGAGCTTTTATCCATTGTTCCAGAGTTTCCGGTAGTTGGATTTCAGGAGGTGCTACCCTTCCGCTTTGCTCACAGGCACTGATAGCTATCTGCTGCCAGTGTTTTACTCGCTTTTCCTGTCTATCTGGAGGCAGTTTTACTTCACAGCGTTCAGAGAACAGAGGTGTTATTTGGCAAACTCCGGTTTCCGTGCTTTTCTGGATGGCGTAGTCCATCCGTTCGCCTCGGGAAAGTGTCTGACCAATGCTTACCTGAAGAGAGCTTTCTGTCTTTGGATCTGTCTGTTCAGATATATGGGCGCTTGCCTTGCGTTTTTCAACATTAGTCAGCTGTGCTTGGTACTCAAAGCCATCACCATTGAACAGAATGATCATTTCTCCCGGACGCATGCGCAGTGCACGGCTGACATGTTGAACAACTTCATCACAAAGAGAGATCTCGCTACCCAGGGATAGCGGTTGTGGATCGTAAAAACGGGGAATTCTCATCGATGGGTTATACCTTTAATCCTTATATTCGCCTTCTTATTCGCCTTCGATAACCAGGTCTTCATCGATAAGGGTCTCATAATCAGCAACGGATAGTGGTCTACTGAGTAGGTAGCCCTGAACAATATCACAATGTTCCTTACGTAGAATGGACAGTTGTTGCTCTGTTTCAACGCCCTCCGCAACAACCTTAAGTTGAAGACCTTGTGCCATGAGAATGATTGCCTGCACAATTTTTAGATCCTGTGGGCTGCTGGCCAGATCGTCGATAAAGGATTTGTCTATTTTAATGTGGTCAACCGGCAGATTTTTAATTCGGCTTAAAGAGGAGTAGCCGGTACCAAAATCATCAATAGATATACTGACGCCTGTATTTCGTACACGGGTAAGCTTTTCCTGAATACGGCTTAGATCCTCGATCAGCACTCCCTCAGTCAGTTCAAGCTCGATATGGTTCAGGTCGACATTATGCGATGAGAAAATCTCCTGAAGTTTATCTTCAAAATCAGGACGCAGGAAACTGATGCCGGATAGGTTTATGGCTACTTTAGGGAATGTCAGGTTCTGATCTAGCCAGGAGCGACACTGCTTAGCCACAGCATTTAGTACCCAGTTATCCAATCGGGAGATTAGACCACTTTGCTCTGCCAACGGGACAAAAACAGCGGGTGAAATAAACCCTCGATCTGGATGCTCCCAGCGTAATAGAACTTCTGAGGAGAGAGGGGCGTTACTTTCTAGATCAAAAAGTGGCTGGAAAACTAGGTAGAACTGGTCCTGATCCATCGCCGCTGAGATATCCTGCCAGATTACCATCTTCTGTTCGGATTGCTGCTCTCTTATGGAACTGTAGTGAAGCCAGCCCTGTTCCATTTTTCGTGCAGTTTTTGCTGCTATCTCTGCTCGGCCCATCAGCTCAAACTGCTGATCTCCATCATCCGGGAATGAGGTAATGCCGATACGAGCACCAACTTGAACCTGAACAGTATCCAGCTGAATAGGTTGTTCAATTGTCGCAAGAATCTGGGTTGCCAGCGTTTCTATATTCTTATCAACCGGGCTGTTAAGTAATAGAAGACCAAAGCAGCCTTCAGATAGCCGGCCTAAACGGTGGTTTACAGACATTATGCTGCGTAAACGGTTAGCTATTTCAATTAGGATTTGATCGCGCTGTTCCTCGCCCAGTTCTATGGTGAGGTTGCGTAACAGATCAAAACGGATAAACAGAAAGTAAACCGGGTCCTGGTTTTCATGATTGCGGATGATCTCGCGTTCAATTGCTTCTCCCATTGCCTGCCGATTATAGAGGCGGGTGACAGGGTCAAAACTTTCCAGAAACTTTACATGTTCCTGCATATGGCGCAGACGGTTATTCTCGATAAGATGGTTACGGAAACGTTCGAGGGAACGCGCCATTTTTCCTATTTCGTCTTGGCGCTGGGCAAAAAGAAACTCCTGCTCTATCTCGCCTTTGGATAACCCTGCCATCTGCGAAGAGAGGTTGATAATAGGTCGGACAATATTACGGGAGATAACGATAGCGCCAATAATCGCAGCGATGATTACTGTTATGGTGATTATCGTGTAACTCAGTGCGCGCTGAAAATAGAGCGGATTTAGATCGTCGACATAGATGCCTGTACTCAGCATCATTTCAGTGCCGGGTATAACCTGAGCGTAGGTTAATTTTTCTTTGGCAGGGCCTCCGCTAGGTTTTGGCCACATGATGCTCCAGAACATACTTCCTGCTTGGAAGGCATCCCTGAAACCCTGAATAATAAGTTCGGGTTTTTCAATCCCCTCTATGTCAGTAACCAATTGGCCTTCTAGTTCGGGTTTTATGGGATGAAGAATAACCCTCGGGGCTTTATCTATCAGGTACAGATAGTCGTTGTCTGAGTAGCGGGTATTATAGATAAGATTCTTCAGACGTTGCTGATATTCTAAATCAGGAATATCGAGCTTTTGCAGTGCCAGAATCTGACTGATAGACGCTTCTACAACGCTACGAATCTTTTCCCTTTTACTGTTGGTTGTATCTTGATAGGAAAAATAATAAGCCAGGCAGGAGGTGGCAATAATTCCAAGCACTAGAATTGTAACCAGTCCGATAAGCTTCTTTCGTATGCTTAAGTTGCTTAGTTGCATCTACATATTATGTAAGTGAATAAAGTCTAATTATTGTCATATAAACAGCTATAGGCAATAAAAAAGCACCTGGCGGTGCTTTTTTAATATAAGGCTGCTGTCTCTGTTGAGTTTACAGGCCTGCTGCTTCTTTAAGAGCTTCAGCTTTGTCTGTGCGCTCCCAGGTAAAGGCCGTGAATGTCTCGCCTTTATATTCCATCTCAAACGGGTTGCGACCGAAGTGACCATAAGCCGCTGTTGGCTGGTACATTGGGTGCAGCAGATCTAGCATTTTCGTGATCGCGTATGGGCGCAGATCAAAGTGTTCGCGTACCAACTGGATAATCTTCTCATCAGAGATCTTGCCAGTACCGAATGTGTTGATTGAAACAGAGGTTGGCTCAGCTACACCAATTGCATAGGAAACCTGAATTTCACAACGGTCAGCCAGGCCCGCAGCAACGATATTCTTAGCAACATATCGACCAGCATAAGCAGCAGAGCGGTCAACTTTTGATGGGTCCTTACCAGAGAATGCACCACCACCGTGACGTGCCATGCCACCATAGGTATCAACAATAATCTTACGACCAGTCAGGCCGCAGTCACCTACAGGGCCACCAATAACGAAGTTACCTGTTGGGTTGATGTGATACTGAGTATCTTTGGTCAGCCACTCAGCTGGAATTGTGTTCTTGATGATCAATTCCATCACCGCTTCACGCAGATCAGCTTGTGAAACATCAGGGTTATGCTGAGTTGACAGTACTATGGCATCGACAGCGACTGGTTTGCCGTTTTCATAACGGAATGTTAGCTGGGATTTTGCATCCGGGCGTAACCATGGCAATAGGCCAGATTTACGCGCTTCAGCCTGGCGCTCAACCAGACGGTGTGAGTACGTGATTGGAGCAGGCATCAGTACATCGGTTTCGTTAGATGCATAACCAAACATCAGACCTTGGTCTCCAGCGCCCTGATCTTCAGGTTTAGAGCGGTCTACGCCCTGATTAATATCAGGTGATTGTTTGCCGATGATGTTGATCACGCCACAGGTTTCGCCGTCGTAACCTACTTCGGAAGAGGTATAGCCAATATCGCAGATGACTTTACGGACCAGATCTTCCAGATCTACCCAAGCAGATGTAGTGATCTCGCCAGAAACAACTGCAACGCCGGTTTTAACCATAGTTTCACAGGCAACTCTGGCGTATTTGTCTTCTGCAATAATTGCATCAAGCACCGCATCGGAGATCTGGTCTGCAATCTTATCCGGGTGACCTTCGGAAACTGATTCAGATGTAAATAAGCCGTATTCGCTCATTGATTAATACCTTTCTAAAAGACGTTCTGCAGAGGCTGGAAAATGATGCCTGAAGCCTAAAAAGTTTAGCAGGCGGGAAGCCGTCCGGGAAAATTAGCGCGTATTCTACCTTCGCCTCATGCTAAATGCATATTTTTACGCCGCTATAAAGATGAGAATTATCACTTTTTGAATGAAAAACACTCATTTTTGCCCAGAAAGTGCAATTCTTATTTGAAGCTTATGGCTATCTGCGAGAAAATTGCGCCCAAATTTTTTGAACCTTCTATTTGGGCAAATGGCCCAGGAGCAGAGTTAATGTCCTCTCGTAGAGAACTTGCCAACGCGATTCGCGCGCTGAGCATGGATGCCGTACAGAAAGCAAAATCTGGTCACCCGGGTGCCCCAATGGGTATGGCGGATATCGCCGAAGTGCTGTGGAATGATTTCATGGAGCACAACCCAAACAATCCGCAGTGGTTTGACCGCGACCGTTTCGTTCTGTCCAACGGTCATGGCTCTATGCTGATCTATAGCCTGTTACATCTGACGGGCTATGATGTCTCTATCGAAGATCTGCAGAACTTCCGTCAGTTGCACTCAAAAACTGCAGGTCACCCTGAATATGGTTACTGCCCGGGTGTTGAAACTACTACTGGTCCACTCGGCCAGGGTATTACCAATGCAGTAGGTTTTGCGATTGCCGAGAAAACTCTGGCAGCACAGTTCAACCGTGAAGGTCATGAAATCATTGATCACAACACCTATGTATTTATGGGTGATGGCTGCTTGATGGAAGGTATCTCTCATGAAGCATGTTCACTGGCTGGTACTCTGGGCCTGGGCAAACTGATTGCGTTCTGGGATGACAATGGCATCTCTATCGACGGTGAAGTAGAAGGTTGGTACACCGACGATAACGTTAAGCGTTTTGAATCCTACGGCTGGCAGGTTATCCCGAATGTTGATGGCCACGATGCTGATCAGATCCGAGCGGCGATTGAAGCGGCTCAGGAGAACACTAAACAGCCAACACTGATCTGCTGTAAGACAGTGATTGGTTTCGGCTCGCCTAATAAAGAAGGTAAAGAAGATTGCCACGGTGCTCCACTAGGTGATGACGAGATCGCACTGACTCGTGAACGTCTGGGCTGGGAACACCCTGCTTTCGAAATCCCAGCTGATATTGCGGCTGATTGGAACGCTCAGGAAGCGGGTAACCACGCTGAGAATACCTGGAACGAGAGCTTTGCTGCGTATCGTTCTGAGTACCCAGAGCTTGCAGATGAACTGCTGCGTCGTATCTCTGGTGAACTGCCAGCTGATTTCTCTGAGAAAGCAGATGCTTACATCGCAGAGATCGCTGAGAAAGGTGAAACAATCGCTTCCCGTAAGGCTTCTCAGAATGCTTTGAATGCTTACGGTCCTCTACTGCCTGAACTATTGGGTGGTTCCGCTGACCTGGCAGGTTCTAACCTGACACTGTGGTCTGGCTGCAAAGGTGTTGAGAAAGACGATGCTTCAGGTAACTACCTGTTCTACGGTGTACGTGAATTTGGTATGTCTGCGATCATGAACGGTATCGCACTGCACGGTGGTTTTATCCCTTACGGTGCTACCTTCCTGGTATTTATGGAGTACGCTCGTAATGCAGTTCGTATGGCTGCATTGATGCGCCAGCGTGCTATCCACGTTTACACTCACGATTCTATTGGTCTGGGTGAAGATGGCCCAACTCACCAGCCTGTTGAGCAGGTTGCTAACCTGCGTCATACGCCAAATATGAGCTGCTGGCGTCCATGTGACGCAGTTGAATCTGCTGTGGCATGGAAAGCGGCACTTGAACGTGCTGATGGCCCTACTGCAATGGTATTTTCTCGTCAGGGTCTACAGCACCAACAGCGCTCAGCAGAGCAACTGGCTAACATCGCTAAGGGTGGCTATATCCTGCGTGATACTGATGGTCAGCCGGATGCAATCCTGATTGCAACAGGTTCAGAAGTGGGTCTGGCAATGGATGCAGCTGAAGCATTGGCTGCTGAAGGTACTAACGTACGCGTTGTCTCTATGCCAGAAACTGGTCTGTTCGATCAGCAGTCTGCTGAATACCGTGAATCTGTTCTGCCTGCTGCTGTGACTGCACGTGTTGCTGTTGAAGCCCTGCAAGCTGACTTCTGGTACAAGTATGTTGGTTTGAACGGCGCTATCGTCGGTATGCGTACCTTTGGTGAGTCTGCGCCGGCAGGCGAACTGTTCAAGCACTTTGGTTTCACTACCGAAAACGTTGTGGCTACAGTTAAATCTGTACTTTAAACCGCAGCAATCGAAACGGCCTGCAATAGCGGGCCGTTTTCAGTTATGCGCTTTTAAGGTAGATAGGGTAGGTAAATAGATTGAGTTATCGAGTCGCAATCAATGGTTATGGCCGTATTGGTCAGAGTGTGTTGCGTGCGATTTATGAAAACGGTTTACAGGATCAGTTCCAGGTTGTGGCTATTAATGAGCTGTCTGATTTGGAAACGGTAACCTACCTTACCCGCTATGATACAACCCATGGACGCTTTCCTGTTTCTGTTGAACATGACGGCAAACAGCTACTTGTAGATGACGATGCAATTCAGATTCTGAATGAATCAGATGCAGAAGATCTGCCGTGGGCTGCTTTGGATATTGATCTGTTATTTGAGTGTTCAGGATCTTTTAAATCTCGAACCTTAGCGGACCTTCACATTCATAGTGGCGCGAAACGTTTGCTGTTTTCGCAACCCGCGACTGATGAAGTGGATGCCACGATTGTGTTTGGTTTGAATGAGACGTTGTTGAAACCAGAGCATCAGGTTGTTTCAGCAGCATCCTGTACTACCAATTGCATTATTCCCGTACTGGATCTTATTGATAAAGAGTTGGGCATTGTTAATGGTGTGACAACAACAATCCACTCGGCAATGAATGATCAGCCAGTGATTGATAGCTATCATCAGACCGATCTGCGCCTAACCCGTAGTGCTATGCACTCTATTGTTCCTGTGGATACCGGGTTGGATAAGGGTATTGATCGGCTGTTGCCGCATCTGGCAGGCAAGTTTCAATGTCTGCATGTCAGGGTTCCTACCATCAATGTCTCTATGATGGATCTGTCGATTAACGTACAGAAAGAAACAACTGCGGCTGACATTAATAAGATCTTACAAAAAGCGTCAAAACAGGGGCCATTAAAGGGACTATTAGGTTATACCGAAGAGCCTCATGCTTCGGTAGACTTCAACCGCGATTCCCGTTCCGCGGTGGTAGATGGTACCCAGACCAAAGTGTCTGAAGGGCGTCTGATCAAACTTGTGTGCTGGTTTGATAATGAATGGGGTTTTGCTAACCGAATGCTGGATGTAGCACAGCATTGGCTAGAACAACGTTAGAGCTGGGGTTGGCGCAGGAGTTGATACAAGACAGTCCTCCTGCTGAACAGAATTCTTGAAACTTTTGAAATATTAAGTAGGGCACGTCAATGAGCGTACTGAAAATGAGTGAACTGGATCTGAGCGGTAAGCGTGTTCTGATCCGTGAAGACCTGAACGTACCAGTGAAAAATGGTGAAGTTACTTCCGATGCGCGTATCCGTGCGTCTTTGCCAACGATTGAGCTGGCACTGAAAGCAGGCGCTAAAGTGATGGTGATGTCTCACCTGGGTCGTCCAACTGAGGGTGAATACAGCGAAGAGTTCTCTCTGCAGCCTGTGGCTAACCACATTGCTAAACTGCTGGATCGTGAAGTTCCACTGATCAAAGACTGGTTGGATGGCGGTTTTGAAGTTGCAGAAGGTGAACTGGTACTGCTTGAAAACGTACGTTTTAACGTAGGTGAGAAAAAAGATAACGAAGAGCTATCCCAGAAGATGGCCGCTTTGTGTGATGTTTATGTGATGGATGCATTCGGTACTGCTCACCGTGCGCAGGCTTCTACTCACGGTGTAGCGAAGTTCGCTGATGTTGCATGTGCCGGCCCTCTGCTGGCAGGTGAGCTGGATGCATTAGGCAAGGCACTAGATAAGCCGGCTCGTCCTCTGGCTGCGATTGTAGGTGGTTCCAAAGTTTCTACTAAACTGGAAGTTCTGACAGCGCTATCTGATCAGGTTGACCAGTTGATCGTCGGTGGTGGTATCGCTAACACTTTCCTGGCTGCTGCGGGCAAACCAGTAGGTAAGTCTCTGTGTGAGCACGACCTGATCTCTGTTGCACAGGATCTGATGAAGAAAGTAAACATTCCTATGCCGGTTGATGTAGTAGTAGCGAAAGAGTTTGCTGAGACTGCTGAAGCGACAGTTAAGTCTGTAGATGATGTAGCTGAAGATGATATGATCCTGGACATCGGTCCTCAGTCGGCACAGAACCTAGCAGAACTGCTGAAGGATGCAGGCACAATCATCTGGAATGGCCCTGTTGGTGTATTTGAATTTGACCAGTTCGGCGAAGGTACTAAAACACTGTCTCTGGCAATTGCTGAGAACCAGGGTTTCTCTATCGCTGGTGGTGGTGACACACTGGCTGCTGTGGATAAGTACGATATTGCAGATAAAGTATCTTACATCTCTACAGGTGGTGGTGCGTTCCTGGAATTCGTTGAAGGTAAGAAGTTGCCTGCAGTAGCTGCACTGGAAGCAAAGAACTCTTAATTGAGGCATGCAAAACTATGTCTGCTTGACTATAGGGCGTTAAAAAATCACTCAAGATGCTCATTTACATCAGTAAACTGCGCTCGTTCGTGATTTTTTGCCTTCTCTAGTCTGCGCCCATTACGTTTTGCATACCCAATTTATTCTTTTTTTTAATGGATGGGTGGTAAACTCTGCCCATCCCTGCCTTTTGGCAAAGTTAACGAATATTTAAAGGTGACAAAATGGCTCTGATCTCCATGCGTCAGCTGCTGGACCATGCCGCTGAAAATGATTACGGCATCCCAGCATTCAACGTAAACAACCTGGAACAGATGCGCTCCATTATGGAAGCGGCTGACAAGACAAATTCCCCAGTGATTGTTCAGGCATCTGCCGGTGCTCGTAAATACGCAGGTTCTAACTTCCTGCGTCATATGATCGAAGCGGCGATTGCTGAATTCCCGCACATTCCTGTATGTATGCATCAGGATCACGGTACATCCCCTGCTGTTTGTCAGCGTACTATCGCAATGGGTTTCTCCTCTGTAATGATGGATGGTTCCCTGATGTCTGATGGTAAAACTCCATCCAGCTACGAATACAACGTTGATGTAACACGTCGTACGGTAGAGATGGCACACGCGTGTGGTGTTTCTGTAGAGGGTGAGCTGGGCTGCCTGGGTTCTCTGGAAACAGGGCAGGCAGGTGAAGAAGATGGTATCGGTGCTGAAGGTACACTATCTCACGATCAGATGTTGACTGATCCGGATGAAGCGGCTGACTTCGTTAAGAAAACGGGTGTAGATGCTCTGGCCATTGCTTGCGGTACTTCTCACGGCGCTTACAAGTTCACTCGTCCACCGACTGGTGACATTCTGGCGATTGACCGCATTCGAGCGATCAATGAGCGTATCCCTGGTACACACCTGGTAATGCACGGTTCCTCTTCTGTTCCTCAGGAGTGGTTGGCTGTGATCAATGAGTTTGGTGGTGCGATTCCAGAAACTTACGGTGTACCAGTTGAGCAGATCGTTGAAGGTATCAAGTACGGTGTACGTAAAGTAAATATCGATACAGACCTGCGTCTGGCGTCTACAGGTGCGATTCGTAAGTTCATGGCAGAAAATCCTGCTGAATTCGATCCGCGTAAATACCTGAAGAAGTCTATGGAAGCGATGACTGATATCTGTGTTGCTCGTTACGAAGCATTTGGCACAGCAGGTAATGCAGCTAAGATCACGCCTATCTCTCTGGAGAATATGGCGGCACAGTATGAGACGGGTGCACTGGATCCAAAAATCGCATAAGCGTGACTAGATAAGATTAAGGCTGCCTTCGGGTGGCCTTTTTTGTATCCGCTTTCCTTTAGGCTATTTCAGCCATAAATTCAGCGGCTTCTTTACGGTTGAAAAAGCGACCATAACGGACAAAGCCTGAAATAATATTTTCTTTGATACTAATCGCTTTGTTGTCAGGCTCAATGCATAGCCATCCCTCGGGTAGCCCATCCATCAGGTGAAAAGGGGCTGTTCTTCCATCTTTGTAGCATGACAGAGCAATTTCTCCTGTTTCGGAATCCATAAAAGCAGGAACAAAGTGTTCGCTATGATTGTTCTGGCTGATTCCACCAGTGCCAGTAAATTGGATATTCTCTTCCGCTAGGCGTCCAGATTGTAAGCTGTTCATCACCGCTCTCCAGTTTGTGTTTATTTAATAAACAGCAAACAAGGTGCCAGAGAAAAACTAAGACTGTTTATTCAAATAGTTAACTATCAGAGCAGTGCTTAGGGGAGTAATTGCAAAAGGCAATCTTACGATTACATCCTGCAACATGTGACAGTTTTTTGAGCAAATGGTGAATTCGAGCCCGAATTTCTCAGAAACCCTAATCCCTTCATAAAACATCCAGGCTAGAGGTTGAGTAAATAAGCCTATTTTAATTATACTGTATATAAATACAGTATTTGGTTTGTGTTATGTCTGTTGTTTTCCTTGGCCAGAGTGAACTGAAAACCACTCTGAAAATGCCTTTTTTCCTCTCTACTGTTT
The DNA here is from genome assembly GCF_024231755.1 of Neptuniibacter sp. Classification (GTDB taxonomy): domain Bacteria; phylum Pseudomonadota; class Gammaproteobacteria; order Pseudomonadales; family Balneatricaceae; genus Neptuniibacter. Next base: position 20,469 of record NZ_JAAEQH010000231.1, on the reverse strand, counting down.
CCGCAGGTTTTCCCAGTCCCGCACAGGACTATGTGGAGAAAACGCTAGATCTGAATGAATTACTAATTCAGCGCCCAGCTGCGACCTACTTCGTCCGGGCAGAGGGAGATTCCATGCAAGAGGCAGGGATACATAGTGGCGATATTCTGATTGTGGATCGCTCTATTGATGCCTGTCATGGGGATATAGTTATTGCTGCTCTGCAAGGGGAGTTAACAGTTAAGCAACTGGAGCTGAAGCCGGTATGTCGTCTGCTGCCATGTAACCCACGCTATAGGCCTATTGTCATCCCAGAAGGTAGTGACCTTGAGCTGTTTGGTGTAGTGACTAACGTTATACATAGCTTTCGCTAAGGATTGGTTATGAGCTATGCCCTGGTGGACTGTAACTGTTTTTATGTTTCCTGCGAGCGTCTGTTTAGACCTGACTTGGAAAAGAAGCCGGTAGTGGTTTTTTCAAATAATGATGGTTGCATTATCGCCCGCTCAGAAGAAGTAAAAGCGATGGGTATTGGGATGGCGATTCCTTTCTATCAGGTGCGGGAGTATGTTGATCGGAGGGACCTTTATGCTTTCTCTAGTAACTATGCCCTGTATGGCGATATTTCTGCTCGGGTGATGAGTGTGCTGGAAGAGATGGCTCCACAGGTAGAGGTTTATTCTATCGATGAGGCTTTTCTTGATCTGCAGGGAATGGAAGCTATCAAGGATCTGACTGGCTATGGCCACAAGATTCGTCAGCGTATAAAGCAGTGGGTTGGGATACCCGTAGGTGTCGGCATCGGGCCTACAAAGACGCTGGCTAAACTGGCAAATTATGCCGCGAAGCGTTACGCCGCCACGGGAGGAGTAGTGGATCTGCACCGGCCTGATTGGTGTAGTCGCCTCCTGCCGCAGGTGCCGGTTGTTGAGGTCTGGGGGGTTGGTCGGCGTAGTGCAGAGAAGCTGAAAGCGGAAAATATCCATACAGCAGCAGATCTGGCTTTGAGTGATCCAGACGTAATGGTCAGGCGTTATTCTGTGGTGTTGGCACGTACAATCCTTGAGCTTAGAGGGGTCCGCTGTCTTACCTTTGATGTAGAAGCTGAAGCAAAACAGCAGGTATTGTGTAGTCGGACTTTCAGTTCGCGGATTACTCAGCTACAACTGATGCAGGAGGCAATCAGGGAATATGCGGTACGTGCGGCTGAAAAGTTGCGGGAAGAGCAGCGCCTGACCCAACACGTATCGGTTTATATCCGTACCAATCCAAATGCCCGCTTTGAGCAAAAATACAGAAATGCTGCATCGTGCCCACTTCCCTCGCCAACCAACGATAGCCGAGTGATTATGAAAGAGGCTATTAGGTTGCTGAATATGATCTACAAGCCTAACTATCGCTATATGAAGGCGGGAGTGATGCTGAACGATCTGCAGCCGGAGAAAAGTTATCAGACCGATCTGTTTACGGAGAATCTACATACTGAACAATCGGCTCAACTGATGAATGTCTTGGATAAAGTGAACCAGCGTTACAGTGGTGCTCTAAAGTTTGCCGGGCAGGGAAGAGAACAATCCTGGGCTATGCAGCGTAATCTGTTATCACCATCTTACACAACAAGCTGGCAGGCTATTCGTAAAGTCATGGCTTGATGACTTTTCAGGCTGCCTGTTGCTCAAGGATCTGAAGCAACTGAGTAACCTTTTTTACCGATAAATCGATATCAATGGCTGGGTCCCTATCTGTCGCACGTCTGTTATAAGGGTTGTCTGCGTAAGTACGGGTATTGCTACGTCGTTCTTCGCCTGAGTAAACAACCGACTGGTTCTGAATGGCCCACTCAGAGACGTGTTGTAGTGTTGGCAGGGATGGACTGACCTGCCCTTTACCCTGTTTGAACCAGTAATAAACATACTGGTAGTTCTGGAAATCTTTAATCAGCTTAATCATTTTTCACCAAGCGGAATACTGCAAAAACTTTATGGTTATTATGCAGAGCTAAGCTGAACAAAAGATTAGTAAAATGTTTTGCGAGTTATGATTCGTTACTTCCCAGCCAACCTTTGGCAGCAGTGGTGATCTTTTCAACCGCCGTGTGAGATATCTTGCGCTCGATTGAGATAGCATAATAGTTGTTGATGATCTCGTTGGTCTCGCCGATGGTGACCAGGCCAAATTGCTGTTCTACCTCTTCGATAATCGGTGTTGGCATTACTAGAATGCCTTTACCTGCGTGGGCAAATGCTTTGATTAGAGCGCTATCATCGAATTCGCCCACAACACGAGGATGAACTTTGTGTTTGTTAAACCATTGGAAAAGTTGCCGGCGGACCATTGTGGTTTCATTGGGCAGAAGCATTGGAGCGCCATTTAGGTTGTTGGGAAAATCATCGCCAATTTTTTTTGCGATATCAGGGTGTGCCATAAAGCTGCTACCACAGGTGCCGAGGCTATGACTGTAGCCGTTAATGCTGACATCTGAAGGGATCGGAGATTCGGAGATAACCAAGTCCAGACGGTGCAGGGCAAGTTCAGCTAATAGCTCGTTAATGTCTCCTTCATGACAAATCATTCGAATGTTATTGATATCTTCCATTGCGGGAGAGAGTAGGTGATAGGTTATCGATTTGGGTACCACATCGACTACGCCCACCTTAAACACCAGTGGTCTGACTTTATCCAGATTGCGTATCCTTTCTTCAAGTTCTCCACCTAAGGAAAAGATGTCACTGGCATAACTCAGTGCCATGTGACCCGTTTCAGTTAACTCAAGTTGGCGGCCTACTTTGGTAAATAGAGAGCAGCCAAAGTAGTCATCCAGCAGACTTAGTTGAGCGCTGATGGTATGTGGAGTTACGTTCAGGCGCTCTGCAGCTGCAGCGATGCTGCCCTCTTTGGCAACCATCCAGAAGTAGTGAAGGTGTTTGTAGTTCATATTTTTGTTCGAAAAAAATGATTCTTTTGTTAAGAATAATCGAGTTTTATTGATTTTGGTAGTCGGTTAAATTTTGCACTGTTGATGCCGGAAAGCTTCTTATCGTCTTTAGAGCTTTTGGGTTATTTTTCACCAGGGGAGGTGTTTTATGTCTACATCTATGAATCGATCCGCAACTCATACGCAAGTCTCCGCGTTAGAGTCGAATAAGGTACTACGCAATACCTATGCATTGCTTTCCCTCACAATGCTGTTCAGTGCTATCACTGCGGGTGTTTCTTTATTTCTCCAGCTGCCTCACCCCGGCGTCATCATCTCTTTGGTTGGTTTTTTTGGTCTTTATTTTCTGACGACTAAACTGCGTAACAGTATTTGGGGACTACCTTCTGTTTTCGCTTTAACTGGTTTTATGGGATACACCTTAGGGCCGATTGTCGGACATTACCTATCGATGCCGGGTGGTAGTGCCATCGTGATGAATGCGATGGGTATGACCGGCATTATATTTTTGAGCTTGTCTGCTTATGTCCTGACTACGCGTAAAGATTTCAGCTTTATGGGTGGTTTCTTGATGGTGGGCATTCTGCTGGCATTTCTGGCGGGTCTAGGCGCGATTTTCTTTGAAATGCCAGCGCTGTCTCTGGCTGTATCAGCGATGTTTGTTCTGCTGATGTCGGGCTTCATTCTTTATGAAACCAGCAATATTTTGAACGGTGGTGAGACCAACTACATTATGGCAACGGTCTCACTGTACGTATCAATCTATAACCTATTTACCAGTTTGCTCCACCTACTCGGATTTATGAGTGAAGACTAAGTTTCAGGCTCACTCTTCACGCATCTAAGCTATGCACTTGTGATAGCCCCTCGGGGTTTTATATGCGGTCCTTCTGGACCGCTTTTTTTATTTGAGTTATTTATCTAGCAGATGTTCGTAGCGCTGGTCGGTGAGAGTTTTCATAAACGCGACCAGAGCATCGATACGTTTCTCTTTTAGAGCAGGCCCTGTTTCCAATTCCTTCAATGAAATGTTTTCAGCGACTTCTGGTTGCCCCCAGGGGTTACCTGTTTCAGGATTGATCTGGCGTTTGGCGCTGCGGCTATTGTACTTGTCGTAGAACAACACAACTGTACGTAGCTCCTGAAAAACACCGTTGTGCATATATGGGCCTGTTACAGCTACATTGCGTAGTGTAGGAACCTTAAATTTACCGGCCTGTTTGGGATCATCTACCTGAGGGTTATTTAGAAGACCCAGATCTTTTGTGTCTACAGCTACACCGTTTTTAAAGCGCCCAGTGATATTCGTTGGCACACCAATATTGTGATACTCGTAATTGGTGAATGTTTCCTGAGGGTGGCGTTGTGACTTGTTCAGTTGGTGGCAAATATTGCAGTTGGTAAACTGCTGCGAAAAGAACAGAGTACGCCCCAGGTCTTCCTGTTTTGTCAGCTTGTATTCGCCACGCAGGTAACGGTCATATTTAGAATCAAATGGAGCAAATAGCTCCGTGCGTTCAAAGCTAGCGATACTGTCTGCCATCGCGGCATAGGCCTTTTCAATATCAGTGAAGATATCATCGCCATAGACCCTTTGGAAAGATGAGATATAAGCAGGGTTCTCTTGTAAACGTTCAACGGTGAAGGTTTTTGAGGGAAGCCCCATCTCAATTGGGTTTGTCGGTGGCCCACCGGCTTGGCCTGCCAGGTTTGATTCTCGTCCATCATGGAACTGGCCACCCACATATTGGCCCTTTTTGTTGAGATGAAACTCAGGGCTGAACATCGCATATGCAGCGGTTGGTGCATTCCGGTCCCCCAGCGATTTGTCATCATCTCCGAGAGAAAAAGCGCCTGCGACACCATTATCACGAGGGTCCACAAAACCATGGGTAGGTGAATGGCAGGTTGCGCAGGACTGAGTACGGTTCATCGAAAGATTGGTATCAAAATAGAGCTGCTGCCCCAACTGCTCTTTATTTAGCACAGTGTGTTCAGTCAGATTGGTTTTGTCTGTGCAGGCTATCAGTAGCGTGGTGACTGTGAGGATGGCGGCATATCTCAGACGGTAAGTCATTATTATTCTTTACTCATAAGAATTTATTGAGAAGGTTAATGCGAATGATTATATATCTATTTATTTTGCGTAGACTGATTTTAATCAACTTAAGCGATGATTCATCTATAAATTTTTATGCTGGTATTGTGATGCCCGAAGCGGTAGCTTGGACTGTATTAAATACTTTAGGGAAGTCAGGCAGTTGAAATTTAAGCAGCAGATGCTCCTTGTCGTTAGTTTCTTAATCGTGACGGGTTTTACGGTGACTGCTGCGGTGAGTTTTTTCATTTCCAGGGAAGCCGCTCTAGATGTTGTGGTGAAGCATGAACTACCGCTTACCAGCGACAATATTTATGCCGAAGTGCAAAGGGATTTGATTTTGCCTCGTACGGTATCCTCCTTTATGGGAAATGATACCTTTCTGCAGGATTGGATCTTAGATGGAGAGCATGATACCGAGGCTGTTACGCGTTATCTGAAAGGTATTAAGGATAAATACGGAGCCTTTACCGCATTCATGGTTTCCGAGAATACTCGGAACTACTATCACGCAGGTGGCTGGTTAAAACAGGTCTCGAAAACAGATCCACGGGATGAGTGGTATTTTCGGGTTCGGCTGATGGATGAAGAAAGTGAACTGAATATTGATCCGGATATGGCGAACCGGGATGCACTTACGATTTTCATTAACTATAAGATTCATGCACCTGACGGCACCTTTATAGGAGCGACAGGTTTAGGTCTAAATCTGGCCAGTATCAAACAGATCCTTAGCGATTACCGTGAACGCTACTCTAATAATGTCTACTTTGTGACCCAGCGTGGCCATGTTCTGTTGCATGATGAGCGGCATGAAGTTGCTCAGAGCCTGCATCAGGAACCTGGCATGACTGATATTGTGCAATCAATCCTAAGAGATCCGCAGGGCTCTTTCTCCTACGAACGAGATGGAAAAACATTCCTACTTAATACCCGGCATATTGATGAACTAGGTTTAATTCTATGTGTGGAAGCTGAGCAGGAGCGAGTGTTTGATGTGCTTCGCCCTTCACTGGTAGTTACCGCGATAGTCTGTCTGTTGGTGACCGGTATAGTGCTTGTTCTGTTACTCAAAGTGATCCGGCATTATCAGGCTGAGTTGGAGAGTATTGCCTGGCGTGACCCTTTAACTTCTCTGATTAATCGTAGGGCTTTTGTTGATCGCTACAAGGGTATTCGCAATCAACATGAGCGCAGTGGTGCTCCCTTGAGTTTGCTTATTGTCGACATCGATCATTTTAAGGAGGTTAACGACCGCTACGGGCATAATGCAGGTGATGAGGTGCTGAAAAGAGTCTCTGACTTATTAAGTGATATCCTGCGTCCCTCCGATCTGGTATCTCGCTGGGGTGGCGATGAGTTTCTTCTGCTGTTGCCTCAAACTGATCTGGCCAGTGCAAGCGAGATAGCAGAACGTATCAGAGGCTGTATCAATGGCGACAGCTCACTGAGCGATATAGTCAAACAAGGGCTTTCCGTTAGTATCGGCGCGGCAGAACAGCGTGAAGATTTCGATCTTGATATGCATGTGCAGCAGGCGGATTCTGGGCTTTATCGGGCAAAAGCTGAAGGGCGCAATAGAGCTTGTTCTGGTTGAACAGAGCTACTTTCTGTAAATCGTTTCGATCAGATGCCAGCCGAACCGGGTTTTAACCGGGCCGTGAACTACGTGAAGAGGTTTTTTGAATACTACGTCTTCAAATGGCTTAACCATCTGCCCGCGTCGAAATTCACCGAGATCACCAAAGCGTTTCCCGGAAGGGCATAGGGAATATTTCTTGGCTAGTTTGCCAAAGTCATTACCCAGCTTAAGTCGCTTTTTCAGTCTTTCCGCTTCATCACGGGTTTTAACCAGAATATGTCGGGCGCAGGCGCGGTTTGCCATAGGGAATTCTCCAGATCTTGAAACCCAATTTTACCGCAAAAGTTGTTTTTACGCAGACAAATAAAAAGACGCTGTTTCCAGCGCCTTTAAGAAATATAACAAGAATAGAGAGTTATTCGCCCATCTGTGATTGCAGATAGTTCTGCAAGCCGATTTTTTTGATCAACCCCAGCTGCTTTTCCAGCCAGTAAGCGTGATCGTCTTCGGTATCTTCAAGAAGCTTCTCAAGAATCTCACGGCTGACATAATCCTGCTCTTCTTCACAGAGCTTGATAGCATCCTTCAGTCTCTGGGCTACTTCATATTCAACTCGCAGATCAGATTCCAGCATGGATGGCACATCGGTTCCTACCTTGAAGCCATCTCGCTTGGTCATATCTGGAATGCCTTCCAGAAACAGCATGCGTTCGATCAGTGCCGCAGCGTGGCCTTTCTCATCATCAAACTCATGATCAATACGTTCAAATAGTTTGTGCAGACCCCAATCATCGTACATGCGGGAGTGGATGAAATATTGGTCCATCGCTGCCAGCTCCATTGCCAGCAGGCCATTTAGAGCGTCGATTACACGTTGGTTGCCTTTCATGGTTTTGATCTCCACTTACATTTGGGATTGCAGGTAGTTCTGGATGCCTGAGTTGTCGATCAGGTACTGCTGGGTTTCAATCCAGTCCACATGATCTTCTTCGTACTCCAGAATATCTTCGAGCAGTTCACGGCTTACATAATCGCTGGCTGTTTCACAGTAGGCGATGGCTTCGCGTAGCAAAGTGAGTTGTTCCAGTTGAAAATCCATATCACACTGCAACATCTCTTCTGTATGTTCACCTATGCGCAGACGTCCTAGTTGCTGAAGGTTAGGTAAACCTTCCAGAAACAGAATACGTTCGATGAGATCATCTGCCTGCTTCATATCTTTAATTGATTTTTTGTAAGCCTTCCCATTTAACTCATCCAGCCCCCAGTTTTTATACATACGGGCATGAAGGAAAAACTGGTTGATGGAGGTTAGCTCACTGGTCAGTACCTTATTCAGGTAGCTGATAACTTGTTTGTCACCTTGCATGGGGGATCTCCTTTCTAGTCTTACCGCCCAGCTTATTTTTGAAGTGCGAAAAGTGTAGTGCTGAAATATGACAAAATCAAAAAAAACATCTTTTAAATCAATTGGTTGTTAAATTTAATGCGTTGGATTCTCATTCTTATTCTGTATAAATAGTAACCGGTTTTGTATGGGTATTGTGATAGCGTCATTAAATAACCAACTAAAACAGTAGGTTAAGAAAAAAGTTTGGTTAGGAGATTGAGGCTGAGGAGATTTAGTTGAAGAGGATTCAGCTGATTCGATTAATTGAGAATAATTTTCAACAAGATTCGCGTTTTGTTTGTTGCAAATATTGCTTGTGATAATTATTATCATTACCGGTTTTGTTTAGATTGGTTCTGTATAAAATGTTTGTTTGTATCTGCGAAAATATTACCTGTAGCGATGTACGTGATGCGGTTGATGACGGTGCTCGTTCCGTACGTGATCTGAATAAAGAGTTGGCTGTAGGTAGCCAGTGTGGCAAGTGTGTTTGTGTTGCCCGAAAGGTAATGAAAGAGCATCTGGCAGAATCAGATTACGATCTGGCTGTTCCGGCTTAAAGCCTTTTCTTCAAGATCTCCATCGCTCCTTGCAGCGTTTCTGCAATAGGCGCGTCTAGTTTTAGAGCCAGCAGTTCATCTGCGCGTGTTACGCCAAGATTTAGCGCGCAGATAGGCTTATGCCATTCCTTAGCTTTCTTACAAAATCGGTAGCCTGAATAGACCATGAGAGATGTCCCAACGGTCAATAGGGCATCCGCTTCTTCTAAAATATCCAACGCAGTGAAAACCGACTCCTTGGGGACATTGTCGCCAAAATAGACTACGTCGGGCTTCAGAATTCCCCCACATGCTTCGCAGTCAAGCACCGTAAAATCAGTAAAAGCTTCAGACTCTAGATTCGCATCACCATCAGGGCGGGCGCCAGCAGTCACTATTTCAAATTGTGGGTTAGCCTCAGCTGTCTGGTTGTGGATATCTCTGCGATCATAGTAGGCAGCACAACTCATGCATCTGACCTTGTCTGAACGACCGTGTAGATCGAGTACTCTTTCACTGCCGGAATGCTGGTGAAGACGATCGACATTCTGAGTAATCAGAAGTTGGATAAACCCCATCTGCTCTAATTTGCTCAATACGTAGTGAGCTGTGCTGGGTTTTGCGTCGCGCATTAATGGCCAGCCAATTAAGCTACGAGTCCAGTAACGCTGCCTGGCGTAATGGCTTTCCATGTACTCTTTATGCTGCACTGGCGCTGAGTGCATCCAGTTCCCCGACTTGTCTCTGTAGGCGGGAATGCCTGAATCGGTACTCACGCCAGCGCCGGTCAATACAACCAGCTTTGGGTGTTTGGTTATGAAGTCTGCGAGTTGTTCAGCGTGGGTCATAGAATTTTTGAGTACAAAAATTAACAGTATAAACCTTTTATGATTAGAAACCTCTGAATGCCAAAGGTGTGCGTTGGTTGTGCGTTGGAGGCGTTGTCTCTTGTGGGTATCACGCCGATTAACATACGATTCTGCATCAAAATATTATCGCGGTGAGGACACCGCTCCCACAAAACAAAAAAGCCGCGCCCTTTGCAGGACACGGCTTTTTACGTAATTCAGTGTTAATCAGATGTCTGATTCTCAAGCACCAAATTTAGCTTTTGCTTCGATACGACGACGGTGCAGAACTGGCTCAGTGTAACCGTTTGGCTGTACACAGCCTTCGATTACTAGTTCGCACGCTGCTGCGAACGCAACGCTGTCTTCGAAGTTGCCAGCCATTGGGCGGTACAGAGGATCGTTTTCGTTCTGACGATCTACTACAGCAGCCATGCGCTTAAGCGTTTCCATTACCTGCTCTTCAGAACAGATACCGTGGCGCAACCAGTTAGCGATGTGCTGGCTGGAGATACGTAGAGTTGCACGGTCTTCCATCAGACCTACATCGTTGATGTCAGGCACTTTGGAGCAACCAACGCCCTGGTCGATCCAGCGAACAACGTAACCCAGGATGCCCTGTGCGTTGTTATCCAGCTCTTCCTGAATCTCTTCAGCAGACCAGCTTGGGTTTGTTTCAACTGGTACAGTCAGAATGTCGTCCAGATTTGCGCGGTCACGTGCTTTCAGTTCGTCCTGGCGCGCAAATACGTCTACCTGGTGGTAGTGAGTTGCGTGCAGTACGGCTGCTGTTGGAGATGGAACCCATGCAGTGTTAGCACCAGACATTGGATGGCCGATCTTAGCTTCCAGCATGTTTGCCATCTGATCTGGGATTGGCCACATGCCTTTACCGATCTGTGCGCGACCCTGCAGGCCACACAGAAGACCATTGTCAACGTTCCAGTTTTCGTACGCGCCGATCCAAGAAGCGGCTTTCATGTCGCCTTTACGGATCATTGGGCCAGCTTCCATAGAAGTGTGGATCTCGTCACCAGTACGGTCCAGGAAGCCAGTGTTGATAAATACAACACGCTCTTTCGCCGCGCGGATACACTCTTTCAGGTTAACTGTAGTACGGCGCTCTTCATCCATGATACCCATTTTCATAGTGAAGCGTTCCAGACCTAGTACATCTTCGATGCGGCCGAACAGTTCGTTAGCAAACGCAACTTCTTCAGGGCCGTGCATCTTCGGCTTAACGATGTAAGTAGAGCCAGTTACAGTGTTGCTGTACTTGCCGTTACCCTTGATGTCGTGGATAGAGATCAGGGTGGTCACCATGCCGTCCATGATGCCTTCTGGTACTTCGTTACCCTCTTTGTCCAGGATCGCTTCGTTAGTCATCAGGTGACCTACGTTACGAACGAACATCAGGCTGCGGCCTTTAAGAGCCAGAGAAGAACCGTCCAGAGCAGTAAATTCACGGTCGCCATTGATAGAACGAGTGAAAGTCTTACCGCCTTTGTTTACTTCTTCAGTCAGGTCGCCTTTCATCAAACCCAACCAGTTGCGGTAGATAACTACTTTGTCATCGCCATCTACTGCTGCAACAGAATCTTCACAGTCCATGATCGCAGTCAGTGCTGCTTCCATCACGATATCTTTGATGCCAGCTGCATCGTCTTTACCGATCTGGCTGTCACGGTCTACCTGAATCTCAAAGTGCAGGCCGTTGTTTGTCAGCAGGATAGATTCCGGAGCGGACTGTTCGCCGTTGTAACCAACCAGCTTTTCAGCGTCAGCCAGCGTTGTTGTGCTGCCATCTTTCATTGCTACAGCTAGTTTGCCATCGGCAATGCTGTAACCAGTGGAATCCTTGTGAGAGCCCGCTGCCAGTGGTGCAGCCTGATCCAGGAATTCACGTGCAGCTTCGATTACTTTAGCGCCGCGTACAGGGTTAAAACTACCTGTTTTTTCTGCGCCGCCTTCTTCAGAAACAGCATCAGTACCGTACAGCGCATCGTACAGACTACCCCAGCGTGCGTTTGCAGCGTTCAGTGCAAAGCGTGCATTCATTACTGGTACTACCAGCTGTGGGCCTGCCATTGTTGCCATCTCTGGATCAACGTTTGCAGTAGATGCTTCGAAGTCATCACCTTCAGGTAGAAGGTAACCGATCTCTGTCAGGAATGCTTTGTAAGCTTCCAGATCAAATGCCTGGCCCTGACGTTCGCGGTGCCATGCATCAATTTGTTCTTGGATCGCGTCACGCTTAGCTAGAAGGTCGCGATTCTTTGGTGCCAGGTCGTGCACGATTGCGTCGAAACCAGCCCAAAACTGTTCGCTGGTTACGCCAGTGCCTGGCAGTGCTTCGTTGTTAACGAAATCGTAAAGAGCCTGTGCTACCTGCAGGCCGCCGCTCTGTACTCTTTGACTCATAATAAATGCCCCAGTTATGTTTCAGGCAGTTCAGGTGCGAGGCAACCGTGAACTGGTATTGATACTGCATTGTTGTATGCAGCTGACTTTGTGCGTTGCAACAGTAGCGTAAACGGCCCTAAAAGTCGCCCAACTCCAGCAAAAATTGCGATAAGCTGGCTTTATAGTTGGTATAAGTCACACGAATGTGTGCTCGGAATAGGCTACATTTAAAGGTATCAGAGCAATGGCTGGAGTCGTTATGCCTGCGTTTGATCGAGAGTTTTTGGTGCAAGGGTTACCACTCTATTTGGATGCTTCCGTTGGGATTCCCAGTGAAAGTGTGCGTTCTTATCTGCGCTTATATCATCTACTGGATCTGGCTGAGCGCGCGGAATATCGCATAGGTCGTATTGATCTGGATGAAGTGTGGATCACGATGCAGTCCTTCTTTCTCAAACCTGGAGAAAATTGCAGAGGGACCGTGATTGTGTTGCATGGTTATATGGATCACATGGGGTTGTATCAGCATCTGATTAACGATCTTCTGTCTTCAGGCTTTAATGTGCTCTGTTATGACCTGAGCGGCCATGGTCTATCTGATGGGGACCCGTTACATGTGGATGATTTTCATCACTATGCAACACAGCTTTCAGAAGTGATGAGTCGCTTTGATCAGGAGCTTAACTATCCGGTGCATTTGATAGGACAGAGCACAGGGGCGGCTGTGGTGATGGCGCACCAGCTGCTGTTTACAGATAAGCAGATTCCGAGTTTAGGTGAGCGAATATTGCTGGCGCCGTTAGTCAGGCCTTCAATGTGGCGCTCGATACAGCGTCGTTATCGCTGGCTTAAATATGTTTTACGCCGTGTGCCGCGTAAATATGGTCAGAACTCCCATGATAAATCCTTTATGCATTTTGTTGCTGAGCATGATCTGCTGCAGCATAGAGAGATACCCGTGAGCTGGATCGGGGCGATGTTAGCTTGGGGTAATTGGATAGAAAGTCATAAACCGGTACCCGGGCGTATCCATATGATTCAGGGCACAAATGATGGAACAGTTGACTGGCACCATAATATGGCGGTGTTGGGCCGGTTGTATCCAGAGTTGGAGATGACTTTAGTGGATGATGCCAAGCACCATCTGGTGAATGAGTCACCAGAATACAGGGATCAGGTGTTTAACCAGATTCAAAAGATTTTTATGGAATGGGAAAAAGACTTTGCCCAGAAATAACAAACCCCAGAAAAACTGGGGTTTGCCTAAAGCCAGGAGGACAGATTTAAATCTGTCCTCTAAAAAGCAGCTTAGAACAGGCGACGGCAGCGGATAGTGCCTTCGATCTGTTTTAGGTTCTCAAGTGCAACTGTAGAGCAGTCTGCATCTACATCAACCACTACATAACCAACTTTTTCATTGGTCTGCAGGTACTGGCCGCTGATATTAATGCTGTTTTCAGAGAACACATTGTTGATCGCAGACATTACACCCGGCACATTGTTGTGAACGTGCAGCAGGCGGTGAACATTCGGATGCTCTGGCAGTGCAACTTCTGGGAAGTTAACAGAAGTGATAGAGGAACCGTTGTCACTGTACTTGATCAGTTTCTCAGATACTTCGTAACCGATGTTTTCCTGAGCTTCCATTGTGGAACCACCTACGTGAGGTGTCAGGATAACGTTGTCGTATTCACGCAGCGGAGAGATAAACTCGTCATTATTAGTACGTGGTTCAACAGGGAACACGTCAACAGCAGCGCCCAACAGGCGACCAGAATCCAGTGCTTTACATAGCTCGTCGATTACCACAACCGTGCCGCGAGCAGCGTTCAGGAAGATGGAGCCCTGTTTCATCTCATTGAACTGAGCTTCGCCCATCATATCTTTAGTCGATGGAGTTTCCGGAACGTGTAGAGAAACGATATCACTCATGTTAAGCAGCTCTTTCAAAGAGCCAACCTGAGTTGCGTTACCCAGAGGTAGCTTGGTAACTACATCGTAGAAGTAAACGTCCATACCCAGAGCTTCAGCGATAACACTCAACTGAGAACCGATGCTACCGTAACCTACAATACCCAGCTTTTTGCCACGGATTTCGTAAGAGTTCTTAGCTGATTTCTGCCATTCACCACGGTGTGCCTTAGCATTTTTCTCAGCAACACCACGTAGCAGCAGGATCGCTTCAGCAATTACCAGCTCAGCAACAGAACGAGTATTGGAGAATGGAGCGTTAAATACCGCAACACCACGCATGGTTGCTGCTTCTAGGTTCACCTGGTTGGTACCGATACAGAAGCAACCAACAGCAACCAGTTTCTCAGCGGCTTCAAAAACTTCTGGAGTCAGCTGAGTGCGGGAACGAATACCGATGAAGTGAACATCTTTCACACGCTCGATCAGTTCCTCTTCCGGCAGGGAGCCAGTCAGGAATTCAATGTTGGTGTAACCATTCTGATTAAAAGTGTCCACCGCAGACTGGTGAACGCCTTCCAGCAACAAAATCTTGATTTTGCTTTTATCAAGAGAGGTTGTTTGACTCATGGTGTGCAGCTCTTTATTTGCGTGACCTTTATTCCGTAGGGCATAAATACCGCTAAGGGAATGTCACAGGATTAATCGCTAAAAAATGAAAGCGCGAATATTAGCACATGGAAAGTTGAAAAGGATGAATGTTCAGCCTGAAATGGCGGAAAAATATTCAATTTGAGTTGAGATAGATTGGATTTGAATTTCGGGGACAGGATTGATCCTGTCCCCACAGCACAATACGGGATGTATTAGCCGTAGAAGCACAGATAAGCTGTCGCCTGTTCAACCTTCAGCTGAAAGCTCTGATTAGCTGCAACTTTAAACTCAGTACCTGTTGGGAAAGACTGAAATTCATCGCTGCCTGGCAGTTTAACGATCAGTTCGCCGCTAACTACTTTCATCAGCTCGTCTTCGCTGGTGCCGAATTCATATTCGCCTGGAGCCATCACACCAGAAGTTACTTTGCCTTCGCTGTTCTCGAAGCCGATGGATTTTACTTTACCGTCGAAGTATTCGTTTACGTTCAACATAATATGGGTCTCCTGAAATTTGCGCGAATCATAGAGATAAAAGCAGATCGCTGCAAGTTGTCAGTTTATCCCTGTTCTTTGCAGCTATGTTCTAGTACAAAATCGACAAAAGTTTGGTTGGCTTGGGAGAGATACCCCTCTTTTCGCCAGGCGATGGATAGGTCAAGCCAGACCGGATTGGTAAAGGGGCGGGCGATCAGATCGGGCTCGTCACGGATCACCATCTCCATCAGGGTCGAGATAGCGAAACCCTGCTTGACGATGGATTTGATAAGTGGAATCAGATTGGTCTCAAAGCTGATATTAGGCGTTATACCTGCTTCAGCTGAGAGACGATCGACAACATTACGATGAAAGTAGCCGCTGTTAAACATGACGAGTTCTTCAGCAAAAAGCTGTTCGTATTGAATGCTATCAAGTGCGGCAAACGGATGATCTTTGGGGCTGATCACCATCATCTGTTCACGTAGAAACACTCTGGACTGCAAGGTGCTTGAATCCGGCATCCATTGATCAACCACTACCGCGAGATCCAGTTCTCCTTTTTCTAGTAGTTCCTGCAGTTTTCCTGCGCCCCCATCAATCACTGTGAGCGTCAGTTGAGGATAACGATCGCGAAAAGCCATTAGTATTGGCGGGAAGTAATAAGAACCCAGCATACTGGGGATACCTACACGGACTTCACCTTTCAATAGACCTTTAAGCTCCTGCATTTCTAGCAAAGCATCTTCGCTGGCCTGGATGATCCTGCAGGCGTGTCTATATAAATGATGTCCTTCGTCGGTAAGGCTGACCTTGCGATCTTTACGGTGGAGCAGGGTCAGTTCTAGTTCTTCTTCGAGTTTACGTATTGCCATGCTGATAGCGGGTTGGGCTATATACAGTTGCTGAGCCGCTTTGGTAAAGCTGCTGAGATCGGCAACGGTTTTGAAGTAGCGCAGATGTTTGATATCCATGTATAAGATTTTCTTATGTAAAGCATAAAAAGTATATATTTTAATGATTATTCTGTGTTTGCTATCTTTCCTGCATTCATTCACAGGGGGAAGGTCATGATTGAGAGTAATACTCCGCAATTCAGAAAGGCGACTCTGGCGCTATGTCTGGGTGCATTTATGATCTTTGCCAATGCCTATATCCCCCAGCCGTTACTACCGATGCTTGCAGCACAATTTCAGATCAGCCCTCTGGAGGCAGGTTTGAGCGTTACCATCACAACTCTGACCCTGGGTTTGTCTCTGCTTCTGTTTGGACCACTGTCTGATGCGATCGGTCGCAATCTTTTGATGGTTTGCACTATGTGTGGGGTGATGTTTTGTACTTTTTCCCTATCGCTAGTCGAGAGTTACAGTCAGTTGCTTTTTCTTCGAGCGCTACAAGGCTTTTTCCTGGCAGGTTTGCCTGCTATCGCCATCGCTTATATGGGTGATGAGTTCAGTAGGAGTGCGCTTGTATCTGCTGTGGGTATCTATATTGGAGCTAATACACTGGGAGGGATTGGTGGTCGCCTGATAGGAGGTTTCATCGGTGATTGGTTTGGTTGGCAGGAAGCTTTTCTATGTATGAGTCTGGTTAGTTTTATCTGTCTTAGTCTGTTTGTCTGGTTATTGCCTGCGTCGGAGAACTTTAACTCTAAACCTTTAACTCCCAGCAAAATGTTTTCTGATATGGCGGGTCATCTGCGCAACCCGCTGTTGTTACTGGCTTACCTTGTCGGTGGTTTTAACTTCTTTATCTTTATCAACCAGTACAGCTACGCCACTTTTATGTTGGCAGATGCGCCTTATAACCTGTCAGCCAGTTTGCTTGGAATGTTGTTTCTGACCTATTTAAGTGGGACTGTTGGCTCTTTTGTTTCGGGACGTTTTGCTGCAGTTATGCCGCAACCACTGATTATTGCAGGCGGTGTTATCTGCTTGATGCTGGGATCATTGCTGACACTTCAGGGCAGTGTATTGGCTATTTTGTCAGGTTTTCTTCTGAATGCCTTCGGCCTCTTCGTTGCACACTCCAGTGTCAGTAGCTGGGTAAGCCATAACGCCATTCATGCTAAAGCAACGGCTTCTTCCATCTATCTGGTCTTCTATTATCTGGGGGCAAGTACCGGTGGTTTA
Source organism: Neptuniibacter sp. (assembly GCF_024231755.1). GTDB lineage: Bacteria > Pseudomonadota > Gammaproteobacteria > Pseudomonadales > Balneatricaceae > Neptuniibacter. The sequence goes on along the minus strand of NZ_JAAEQH010000231.1, from coordinate 3,522 downwards.
TACCTTGATCCCTTCTGGCATTGGATGGCCTGGGATGGCGTGGTCGTTGGATCGTTGCTTATCTTAGCTATCACTCTCTTGTTGTCTCTCGTTTTGCATTTCAAGACGCGCGCTATACTGGCTCAACAAATCTGCACAGGGTAACATCGTTACTAACTATCAAATCGAGGAGTAGAGATGAGCTATCAACATCGTTATCTGGATGGAACTGAAGCGCAACTGCCTTTGGGTAAGATTATTTGTGTTGGCCGAAACTATGCTGACCATGCCGCAGAATTGAATAATCCTATTCCAACAGAGCCGATGTTGTTTATCAAACCTGCCAGCAGTGTTGTTGATATGTCTGAGCCATTTGCTATTCCTCAAGGAATGGGTAGCGTTCATTTTGAAACTGAAATGTCTGTTCTGATTGGTTCTGAGTTGTGTAAAGCCTCAGAAGAGGAAGCTAAAGCGGCTATCGTTGGTGTTGGTTTGGGGCTAGATCTGACCTTGCGAGATCTGCAGGGGAAACTGAAGGATAAAGGTCATCCGTGGGAAAAGGCCAAAGCGTTTGATGGTTCCTGCCCTCTTTCTGTTTTTGCTAAAGCGGAGTCTGTTCCTGATCTGCAGGATGTAGAGATTAAACTAACGGTAAATGGTGAAACACGTCAGCATGGTAATAGCTCGCATATGTTGAATCAGGTTCTGCCTCTCATCAGCTATACCAGCCAATTCTTTACCCTTATGCCAGGGGATGTGATTCTAACGGGAACTCCAGCAGGGGTTGGCCCGATTCAGCCGGGTGATCAATTGCAGGTTGATCTGGCTGATTTGATCTCGGTTACTACTCAGGCTCAGTAAGCTCTGTGACGTTTAAAGCTTTTGTTACGGCGCTATTTTTTACCTTTGTTTCGGCTTCCTCCTTAGCTGATGATATTCATTGGCATAAGCCCGAATTTATTGAGAGGGCTTTTGTCGAGATCGCTTTACGTAATGAATATACCCGACAGGGTAACTTTGTGCGGAAGTGGAAGAAACCGATCAAAATCTGGTTGGATCATCAGGTTGCAGATCAGCAGATGCATACTGATCTGGTACGGATGCATATTGAACATCTTACGCAGATTACCGGTCATCCTATTCAATTGGTCAGCAGTGAAAGCCAAGCCAATCTCAAGATAGTTTTTACTCGTCAGGTCGATTGGAAAAGGCAAGTAGGCAGGTTGTTTGGTAAAAAGGCGGAATCGGTAGCGCACAATGCTGTGTGTATGGCGAATTTTCGTGTTAACGGGCGCTACGAGATCTTGAGTGCAGGGGTCATTATTCCTGTTGATCAGGCACGTATGCATGGAAAACTAGTGACCTGCATTGTCGAAGAGATTACTCAGGTTCTTGGCTTGCCAAATGATTCTGAAAAAGTTTATCCCTCAATTTTTAATGACAGGACCCCCGAGCATCTGCTTTCTGGTCTGGATTATCTGTTGCTGAAAACCCTCTACCAGCCTGAGATTAAAGTGGGGATGACTGAGAGTCAGGCCCGGCCTGTACTTAGAAAAGTTATTCGAAAATGGCAATCTCAAGGTACAATTCGCGACGCCGCCCGCGAAGTTAGACGCGGTGAACTTTATCCTCTACTCGGTTACTGAGGTTTTACATGCTTTGGGTTAAAACGTTCCATATTTTAGCGATGACCAGTTGGATGGCAGGAATCTTCTACCTGCCACGTATCTTTGTGCATTATGTTGAAGGCCGGGAGGCTGGGCAGGATGTGGCTCGCCTAGAGATAATGGCGGGTAAGCTGTACGGCTTTATGACCATTATGGCGGTGTTTACCTTAGGGCTTGGATTGTGGCTCTGGTTTGGATACGGCTTCAGTGGTGGCTGGTTACATGCCAAGCTTACTTTCGTAGCTCTGCTGATCGGTTACCACTTCTGGTGTAAGTCTTATCTGAACAAAATGCGTGCAGGGACGTTGGACAGGAGTGGGCGTTATTTCCGTCTCTTTAACGAGCTGCCACTGTTGATCTTTATTCCGATTCTGATCTTTGTGGTGGTTAAGCCGTTTTAGATGGAATATTTCAGGGGCAGGTTTTAAACCTATCCCCGATAAGACCGAGGCCTTTAGTTAGCTTTAGCGGAGATACGGGCAGCCAGTCGTTCCACCCGTGATCTTAAACTATCCACTTCTGCATAAAACGCGTCCGCTTCCGGTCGGGTAGGTACCAGACGAGCTTCTTCTTTTACATACTCGCCAAAGTTGTGTAGCAGGCTACTAGCGCTGTTTTTATACCACTGTGCTTTCCAGACTGCGTACATTGCCACCTGATGTGCAGGAAGGTCGCCGATTATATCTCCTAACATTGCTTCCCAGTCGATCTGAGCATCAGCCAGAATCTCCTGCAGGCGTGTCGCCAGAGCGCTATCGCCGCTTATCTGAATGGTTTTGCCAAACATCGCATCCACTTTATCTTTGCTACTGATAAGGGTGGCAAAATCAACAATAGAACCACTCAGAATTGCATCCGGCTCATCGTTATACACGGATTGGATCTGTAGTCCGTCGGCATTAGGTAGCAGATAGAGATTCAGTTGTGGGAAGGTCAGTTCAATGGCTATTACTTTGCCGCTAAGGCGCTCAAGATGCTGAAGTGTTACCGGATCACGCTTGAGAAGCTGATTGCACACTTCTTCAGTAGTCGTAAACAGGGTTGCCTGCAACATCTCGATCATTTGGGGTACCGTTTAAAGCTGATTAACGTTTACGGTTTGATACCAGTATGCAGGGCTACAATGCCACCAGTCATGTTCTGGTATTTGCAGTTACTCAGTCCTGCTTGCTGCATCATGCCTTTCAGGGTTTCCTGATCAGGGTGCATACGGATCGATTCAGCCAGATAACGGTAGCTTTCAGCATCGCCAGCGATAGCAGAACCCATCTGTGGCAGGATGTTGAAAGAGTAGAAATCGTAAGCTTTGGTCAATAGCGGGTTGTTGGTCTTGGAAAATTCTAGAACCATTAGCTTGCCACCCGGTTTCAGTACGCGTGCCATTGAACGCAGAGCAGCATCTTTGTCTGTAACGTTACGCAGACCAAAGGCGATGGTGATAACATCAAAGGTGTTGTCAGGGAAAGGCAGGCATTCAGCATTGGCCTGAACAAATTCCACATTACCGGTTACGCCTTTATCCATCAGTTTGTCGCGACCCACTTTCAGCATGGAGTCGTTGATATCTGCTAGAACAACTTTGCCAGTTGGGCCTACTAGGCGAGAGAAGCGCATGGTCAGGTCACCGGTGCCGCCGGCTATATCCAGAACGGTATTACCCGTGCGAACACCGCTTTGTTCAATAGTGATGCGTTTCCATAGACGGTGAACACCACCGGACATCAAGTCATTCATCAGATCGTATTTGCCAGCAACGCTGTGGAAAACATCAGCGACGCGCTTCACTTTGTCCTCTTTACGGACATCTTCGTAACCAAAGTGAGTGGTGTCGTTATTGTGCTGGTCAGCCATATCCGGGTGTCCTGATTTCTGTTCT
>NZ_JAAEQH010000230.1 GCF_024231755.1 Neptuniibacter sp. | reverse complement strand
CCCACCTACTTCCAAGATTTTGTTGACAACACACCTACTTTCAAGATTCCGTCGACTCCAAACGCCAATACAAACAATCTCCCTTCTGCCTGAACCCAGAAAACATCACTACCCAGTCACAACTCTATCCGATTCATGAGCTTACCTGAACTGCTCCATTATCCAGAGCTAACACTACAGCTGCCTTGCTAATGCAGCTCGATGAAACTATTCGCCCAAGCTTTTGCTGTTCCACCACTTGCTTATAAGTGAGTGGAACGCATGCTGTTGGCCCGCCTATTGTGTTCGCATCGGTTGTCAGTGGCTGTTTGCCAATCTACGTCTGACTGAATCCAAAATGCACTCTCAACCGCTCTCTATCCATGTGTGCCATGCCATTCAGATCGTGACTGCCGCCTGTCGATAACTCTAGCCGGACCGAATTTATCTGGCTATCAGTGCTCCTCGACAAACATTCACTCTATGCTGCTGTGGCTAGAGCCGAAAACACCACCGCCTTTATCTGTGGCAATCGAAAGAACTTTAAACTATGTTAGATAATCGGTTCGACTCTCGTGTAATATATGCGACACTTGCCTTGTTTTCCTTATCGTTTGCTTTCCGTATGCATTTTGCTCTGTTTTTGTACGCGAACGCTGCCATAGTTTTAGAGCTGCGTTGTCTGTATATTTGATACGTGACGTGTTGTAGCTCCAGACAGTATCGATTGTTTCGTATGGGTGCGAGCCTGTTATTAGTTTTGTGCGGAGCTGTTTTTCCGAGCTGCGAGCCAGAGGCTGCAAAAGCAGTCGCGCGCTCCAGTAATCTTTTACTATATTAGATTGATATTGATATATGCATTACGTTCATTGTTATTGATATTGATATTGTACTATCGAGTCAGTCT
>NZ_JAAEQH010000229.1 GCF_024231755.1 Neptuniibacter sp. | reverse complement strand
GCACCATTCTCAGGGAGTCTGTCGATCCACTCAAGTGCAACTGACCACTGTGTCGCCCATTGTTTTGTTAACCATGCTTGAATTCATTATCGATGAAGGCGTATTCTGTCAAGGACCAGCTGACCCCTGGAATCACGCCGATGGTGGGGCTTCTCTGTCATCGCATGCGATCTATTGGATTCCGTGCGCTGTTTACACCCGCGTTTCTCTGTCTGCTCATCAAAAGCTTCGCGCACAGGTTTCCGCTTGTCCGTATTGGGCCTTTAGCACATCGAAATACACCGTCCGCTTTCTTGTACACCAACTAATCGAGTTTGATTTCGCTGCTCTTGAAAAGTTAACCGACTCTTCTAACCGACTGACCTAAACTATCTGCATGATACAGTAGACTAATTCATATTCATTTTTGTGTAGACTACCAAACTTACCCCCTACTGGCAATTGAAACCATAAACTATTAAATCCTAGGATAGCTAAGAAATGGTAGAGTGATTAACCTT
>NZ_JAAEQH010000228.1 GCF_024231755.1 Neptuniibacter sp. | reverse complement strand
CTCAGCAACGGGTTCCAACCTAATCAAGCAATAAGTCTCCTGGCAGGTCTGTGCACCATTCTTCTATGGTAACTCAAACCACAGGGACTTTACCCGACAGGTTGGCACCTGGTGCTCAAGCTCTTGACGTGTTTGACCCTTTTATCAACCAGGCCTTCTTCGTCGGTGGGTAGTCAGCTCGTCTCATGGCGGTGATCAATCGCGGATAAGATTTCGAGTGCGGGTGCAGCTGCTCACTCAGGCTTGGGCGACCTCGTTGGTTCTCCTAATTGTAACTCCTCCAGGCATGCCTAATTAATGGATTCAGGCAGCGGATAGAAGCAAAGAGTATCAGACGGAACGGTTAGGCATAAAGCCAGGTGGACTTTGATCTATTATGATCATTCGAGCAGAGTTCATATATTCGCGATCTTGTTTGCGAAGCAAAGCAGATTGCAATGATGTTATTCCAAATGCCAATACGTCGGCAATGCTACAGCGGAACAGCGAAATGATATTATCCAGGAACAAGCAGGAACATTGAAATGGATCACAGCTAAGCTGATATAAGAATCACCTATGTTATTG
>NZ_JAAEQH010000227.1 GCF_024231755.1 Neptuniibacter sp. | reverse complement strand
GTCCCATACAGCATCAGCCACCTGTGCCGCTGTAGGCGCAGACGTACCGGGCGCGGTTACAAATATTTTTACTGAATCATCTGTTCCAAGCGTAAAATCTGCCCCGCTGTCAATCGTTACCGTCTTTGATGCCCCAGTATAGTCAGATACGACCCTAACGCTTGGATAGTCGCTGTTTGAATCATCATACAGCACGATAGCTTGGTCGTTATAAGCATCATCTTCATCCGAGCCAGAGGCAAGAGTAAAAGACGTTTGAGAGCCAACCGTTGCGACTTCTGCTTCGAGCAATACGTTCGGGTTTGATGCACCAGAAGACCATGCTGCATCCCCCCTAACCCTTAAAGCTTCAAGTGAATGATTCTCATCGTTAAACTCTGACCAGTCGCCTTCTGTCGCTGCAAGCCTTGCAATAATAGAATTGTCAGCAACCTCGTCTTCTGCTGCCGCTGCTGATATAAGATGATCTAGTTTGTAAGTTTCAATAGCGGCATCACATTGAGCGTTTACGTCTGCTGCCGATACATTATTAAGGTTCCCCACATCGGTTATAGCTGTGTCTACCTTTGCTTCAATAGCAGACAAGCCATAAGAACCATTAGCCAGGATCGTATTGTTGTTTGCCGATTGGTTAACGCTCGCAGATGTGAATACAGGAGATGCGACATCTCCGTATGCGATAAGCGCAGCAGCAAGCCTACCGGCACCGCCTTCTGTCAAGATGGTATCCATTATGTAGGT
>NZ_JAAEQH010000226.1 GCF_024231755.1 Neptuniibacter sp. | reverse complement strand
TCCTTTTGTTGCTATTCGACGTTCTTTGATGCCCGTGCGGCGCGTGATCCACTCATCAGAGGTATCCACAAATGTTTCCAGCTCTTCATTTGTCAGTATCCTTTTGGGTATTGATGAGCCCGTACCAATGATATGTGCTTCAGGCATTATTAAAGCCACCTTTATTTCCTGTGATATACGGAAATATAAAAGAATATAATAAGGGTATCAAAGAAGGCCAGACTATATGGCAAAGATGAGTGCGTGTCAACTGCATTAGGGCTACCCAAATCCACCGCCTAAACCCACGCAAACCTGTTGGGCGTGTTAATCACGGTGATTTTGGAAGGAAACGAGCCTAGCCTGTCATTTTTTTGTCCGATTTTGGACTGAAGTACTTGGCGGTCTCATAATATGGCATACTTAGACAAACTTATCCTGCTTAGCACCATTTCTATAGTTGTCAGAAGCCCCTTTAGACTGCCGGAGCAAGCAGTGAGATCTTCCTTCGGATCTCCAGTAACCATTCAAGGGCCTCCCCTTTTCTTGAAAGCCGAATAAATAGCTGCCGAGATCGTTCCATTACCCGTGCAGGCAGATTGATCAGCGAGAATCTAATCGCTTTCATCCGTTTACATGCCCAGGCCTTACCCAGTACCAACCGTTTCATGCTTGCATTCAAGTTCAGCGATAGAATCATGATCCACCACCATGCCGCATTAACGCCAAAATCATCGGACGGGAGCTTTCCTCCGGCCAGATCCTCTTTCATTACACTATGGGCTTGCTCACTTTTGCCACATCTTTTATGGAGCCATCTAATCAGTGTTCCTCCTTCCCAGTCCATGTTTGTAACAATACCAAACACTTTGTACTTTCTGTTATCCTTGCTCATCGTGGG
>NZ_JAAEQH010000225.1 GCF_024231755.1 Neptuniibacter sp. | reverse complement strand
AGAACCAAGGGCTGCCATTGCTCAATTAAACGATAGAGCTCTTGAAAGAGAGGCTTTGATTTCTCTTGGCGACGTCCTAACAGATCCTCAGGGCTCAGAGGGGCATCGCCCGCCTTGGGTTCGATCTCATACAGCTTTTTCCATAACAACAAGGCCTGTATTGAACGAATGGGATCATCATCCATTGCTTGATCAAATTTGCGTCGTGCGTGCGCATGACAGCCTACTTCAATCATGTTGCTGCCTTGTTTGAACAAGTCGTTAAAGCTGCTATGGGCATCGACCTGTACATAACCTTGATAGTCTTTGAAAAAGGCATTGGGCCCAGCTCGACTTTGAGTCTGAGTAAAGTCAAAGTAGACATCATTGGAGGTGCCAATATACGCCCAGAGGTAACCATTGTAGGTTGAACCTTTGCGTTTTTTGCTTTTGACAGGTACAACCGTAGCGTCACAATGAACTTTGAGAGACTCAAGAATCGTGTGACGAAAACGTTCGCTTAGAGGTGCCAGTAAATCGCTACAGCGAGCGACCCAATCACACATCGTCGAAACGTTAATGTCAATACCGTGACGTTTCAAGATGCCTTCCAAGCGATTTAAGGGTAAGTGGTCGGCATATTTACTGGTAATGACATGGGCTAGTAAGCCTTCAGCTGGAATGCCTTTATCAATCGCCATAGGCGGCAAATCTGCAATGGAGATATTGCCCTGACAGGGTTGACAGGCATACTTAGGCCTTACAAAGCGTTTAACTCGAATACTTGCAGGAATGTAATCCAGTTTCTCTGTGACTTCTTCACCCATACGCTGTTTTTCAGAGCCACAATCAGAACAGATCTTTTCTTCTTGGGAGGGTTCTATTTCAACGGTATCTCTTGGTAGATCAGGAGGGAATGGTTTTCTACCTTTATGATTGGCGTTTGGCCGTGTACGTTTTTGGGGCTTCTTAGGAGGCGAGTCTTCTTGATCATCAATCTTGCCTTGAATCTCATCATAAAGATCTTGGAACATCAGTAACTGATTAGGATTGAACTTCTCGCTCTTTTTGCCAAACATCTGCCTCTTCAGATACAGCAATTGGCCTTGCAAATCATCAATCTGTCCAAGCAATGTGAGTACCATGTGCTTAAGGACTTTCACATCATTGGGGAGTTCTTTGTCGGATGATTTTGCAGTTATCAAGCTGTCTTCTGTCATGGTTTGTATTATACCAAACTATGCAGATATTGCCAGCGAGAAGCCTTATAAATGCATATTATTATTAACTTATTTTACGCTCATAACGCTTTCTTCGGCGTGTTTTAAACAAGTCAATGCCTTCCAGTATCCAGGAGAGTTTTGCCATATCTATTTCGAGAGACATACCCTGATCAGGGCCTTGTAAACGTTCAAACGTCCCCTCTTCTAAGCGCTTATACCAGATCGCATAGCCGGTCCTATCCCACCAAAGGATTTTACACTTATCACCAACCTTATTGAAGAAGACAAACAAGTGACCCGCTAGTGGGTCCTGTTGCATCATATGCTCAGCCAGCATGGACAGCTTATTAAAACCACATCGCATATCCGTCGGTTGAGTACACAGAAATACTTTCACAGAAGCAGGCAGCATCAACATAAGCCCACCTCTTTGAACGCTTCAAGAGCCGAAACCAATGCTTTCTTATCAGTCGCTTCAGAAAACCTCAAGACATGGCCTGCATTTAACACTAATTCAAGATTTGCATGGTTACTCTGGGACAATTTGACTTGAACAAATGGTTTAGGTTTGTTGCCCTCAGACAGCTTGAACTTGGCTTTCCAACGATAGAATGCAGATGTTGGTATATCCTTATTTCTACAAAACTGCAAAACAGATAGGCTGCTGCTTTGCCACTCTTGAATAAGTTGTTTCCACTGTTGAGTCGGTAGATGCCTTCTTCGCATAGTTGGTGATCTCCATGAATTAGTCATTAACAGAGATCATTATCGCGTTTACGTGAGAGCTAGCAAGATGCAGTTGGCCGGAACCTTACGTT
>NZ_JAAEQH010000224.1 GCF_024231755.1 Neptuniibacter sp. | reverse complement strand
TGTGTGCCTGTGTGTCTGCGCGTCTGTGTGTCTGTGTGTCTGTGTGTCTGTGTGTCTGCGTGCGCATGCGCGTGCGCATGCGCGTGTGCATGCACGTGCACATGTGCATGTGTGCGTGTGCATGTGCATGTGCATGTGTGTGCAAGGGCATGTGCATGTGCATGTGCATGTGTGTGTGTGTGCATGTGCATGTGCATGTGTGTGTGTGTTTTTTGCTAAAAAATCAAGTTTTCAATAAAGGTATGTATATCATTTGCAAAGAAACAGTGTATTTTGGCTTCCCTGCTGCAGACTTTACGCCCACTGTCCTGTGGCTCAATAAACACCAGATAGATACCCTATGTCTCCAGAAGCTACCACCTAGCTAGCTGCGACTTTTGGTAAGCTGTGTTGGTTTCAATACCTGCTGAGTTATTTTAGCAAGGAACTCTCATAACAGTTCAGATGTGGTGTTCACTTGTTTGCTAGCTGCAAAGTCATGTTCTGCACTCTTGCTCAGTGAAGATGAAAAAATCTCAAGAAACTGCAGCCTAGATCAAAAAGTTGGTGAGCTCTGCTAACATTTATTCTTTTGGCATAAAATGGATCAAATAATTATGATCTTAGCATAGTCTAGCTATTCAACAAATTACGGTATAAACTCTCACACACACACACATGCACATGCACGCACACACACACACACACAGACACACAGACACACAGACACACAGACACACAGACACACAGACACACAGACACACAGACACACAGACACACAGACACACAGACACACAGATACACAGACACACAGATACACAGACACACAGACACACAGACACACAGATACACAGACACACAGATACACATACAGACAGTGCCTCTGCCCACTAGGCCACTTGCTTGCTATAGAATTATTTGAAACTGACATTGTTATGCTCTGTAAACGTTTCTAAACATTCTGCATTTAGGCGAAACTAAACCCTAAACGTGAAAAAAGACATGGACACAAACATTCGTCAAAGAAGAAGAAGAAAGCCAAGAAGCGAAAACACTATAAACGTGTTCGTGTGGTGACCAGTAGCAGTAGCAGTTCTGACAGCAGTTCCAGCTCCTCTTGTTCATCATCCTCCTCCTCCCTCAGCCCAGATGATAATGAGGATGAGGATAATGATCAGACTGGAGTAAGCTAAAAGCTGCGCGAAATACAGTGCTGCTGTTTGTAGTAACTTCAAGCAAATCCATTTTGCAGCTGCCACCACGGAATGTTAGAGGCTTTTTTGACCTGGAGGCCACTGAAGACTCTGCTGAGGAAAGACGCTCCAAACAGCAAAGACACCGGGCTGCTGTGAAACGCAAGCGTCCGGATGTTGGTGGGAAACACGATCCCGGCGAAAAACGCTCCACTAGATACCCTTACCGCCCTCTAGTAAGCGTTGACACCGTATAACCTCCAATAGGGCTGCAGCAGAATGTCAGTTAGTGCGGCTCCTATTAGAGGCTATACGGTATGCTGTACACAGGTACTTAGATATCTTGTTTTCAACGCCTTTTTGTTCCAGAAGCCTCAGCAAGTGGCAGAAGATGCTCGATTGGTGGGGACTCAATCGGTTGCTTGGAACCAGATGGGACCATTCCAAATGACGCATGGCGCTGTGGAAAGCATCTTCGAAGACCCTGATGCTATGCTCAATCCAAACATCCTGCAGGACCCTACTGGAGGACAAGGAGGTAATGGCGACCCTGCTTTGGAAAGTGAAGCTGAGGATAATGATGATGAGAATCAGGATTCAGAAATTACTGGTTATTTGAACTCACTAAATGATGTTATAGGAGAATACTACTTTGAAACCGCTAGAATTGCCGACTTTAATTTCCCTATTGCTGAATTAGACCTAGAAACGCTTGAAACTGTTTTGAGACAAGTATTCTCTAAATTGCAAGGAAGACAAATAGTGTTATCGTTGGAAGTAGGGTATCTTTTAAAGCACAGTCTAACAAATGAGCTTCGATATTTTTTTGCCTCTTGGAATACAATACTCGGAAACAGAAAATTTGCCATTACTGTAAACAATGATTCTTTGAATCAGTTGCTAGCATTTTTTCGAAATGTTGATTTGCAAAACTATCTAACTAAGCATAGAATGTCTAGTCCTTGGGTGCTTGTAAGGCCAACTAACCTTCGTTGCATTGCTCAGTTTCCATTTAGAAGTGATCCATCGGCAAAGGAGAGAAAAAAAGGCAACCACCAGTAAACTTCCAAGATTTTTGAAAAAACAACGGACTTTTGTTACTTTTGAGCCTAATGATAGTGCGCCATTTAGCTTCTTTAAATGTCTAGCTACAGCGCTTATTTGTTACGAAAAACGGCTCCTCAAGCTTAAAAGGGTAGACCGCTGTATAGAAAGAGCTAAAACTCTGTACAAAACTGCAACTGATGCTTGCTCCCACAGCTTGCTAACAGCTGAAACAGGGGTCATAAGTCAGGCGGTGTTACCAAGACTCTGCAATCTGTTTTCCCTTGCCATACGAGTTTGGGTCAGTGACAATTCAGGAGGAAACCGGGTGATGATTTTTGGACCATCATCAGATCAGTTGCGCTTTCCCCAAGTACATGTGTTTCTTTGGCAGACTTATCAGTATGCTCTTATTGTCAACCTGGAAGCCTTTGCAAATCATCGGGTTTGCTTCAAATGTGGCGAAATTTTTGACTATCAGTGTAACCTGGCTACTCATAAGAAACGCTCACACCCTGAGGGAGCAAATGTGGACCCAGAAGCTGGCATAGATGACTACAAAGCCTACAAGCGGAATTTCAAAGGTGGAATTTACAAACCGTACAAGATGCTCGTGGACCAGTTCACTGAAATAGGTATTGTGGTCATCGATCCAGAACAACAGCTGTTCAATCCATTTATCCTTGTTTTTGACATAGAAAGTCTCTTGCAACGTCTTCACTCACCAGAAGATGAGGAAGAAGGAGAATCGCTCAGAAACACCATGTTCACTCATAGGCACAAGCCAGTCTCTGTCTCAGTCTGCTCCAATGTACCTGGCTTTAGGTGCTGTGATTTGGTAAACTTTGCTGGGACTTCGAGATTCATTGAAGTTTCAGTGGAGTTTATGGTTGCTGCATCTGAAGAGGCAGAAAGGCTCTGTCACGAAAAAGCTCATTCTCTTTATCAGACTTTGGAAAATATCACATCAGATGCCTTGGTCAACCAAAAGCAGTGGATGGTCAATAAAGTGGCTAGACTTAGAAAACAACTCGATAGGTATTATAAGCAGTTGAGGTGCCTTACCTATAACGGAAGCAGCTATGACCTAGTCGCCCTTGTGAGGGAAGGCCTTTGTTATTACCTCAAAAAACATGATAGCACTCCAATGGCTGTGAAGCTGGGAAATCGCTACATCCTTATTTCAACTGAAAAACTCAGATTTCTCGATGTCATTCAGTTCTGCGGTGGAAAGACTTCACTAAGAAATTTTTTGCGCACCTGGGGAGATTCAACACTCCATGGCGAGAAACTCTTTTTCCCTTACTCTTCACTGACGAACACTGAAGATTTGTTTCGTGAAGAATTGCCTGCATATGATGAATTTTACAGCGACCTGTGTGGTTTGAATGTTTTAGAAGAAGAATGGATTAAATTTGAGCGTCTGCTAACAGTTGGACTGACTGAAAACGAAGCACTAGCTGAACTGAAGTTGCACGAAAGACCTAGAACTGGTAGGGAACACTACGAAATCCTTTGGAGGATTTGGGAAGAAAACAACTGTGAATATCTCTATCAGTTTTTGTTAATCTACAATAAGTCAGACGTGGAACCCCTGATGCATGCTGTGATCAACATGATGAAGCACTGGATGAACGAAGAGCAAATCGATCCATTTTGTAAAGCAACACTCAGCGGATTGGCCTTCCCATTGCTCATGAGAAACCTTGCAAAAGCTGGACTCGACAAAGACACTAATTTCTTCTGCTTATTGGACAGGGAGTGCTACGATCTCATTTCAGATTCAATACATGGAGGTATATCTCATTCCTTCAATCGGTTGGAATTCAGGGGTTACTCCAAGATTAAAGAACACAGATATGGCCCTGACGCAAAAACGATGAAGTCTGTGTATGCATTTGATGCCAACGGCTTGTACTCTGGTTGCATTGGCGAATTTGATCAGTGCTTGGGGTACTATGCTCACAGAAAGCGTGAAACTAACTTTCGAATCAGAACTGTGAATGGCAAGAATAAGTTGGCCTTAGCATGGCTCATGTGGTTGTCAAAGGTTGTTCTTCAGCAGTACGTACGAACCATGCTCTGCCTCGGAGGAGAACGAGTCTGTGTGGTGAATGGCAGAAGACTCTTTGCTGATGGATTCGTGATGGACCCTGGAGAAACACAAGGGACCGTCTATCTTTTTCATGAGTGCGAAATACACAGCTGCCCAACCTGCTTAGGTGAAGAAAAGTTTGAAAACGACCTTCATCCCCTCAAGAAAATTTCTCACAGGCAAAACTACCAAGAAACGAAAGACTATGAACAACTCTACTACAAGAACAAGGATGTAAAGGAGGTGCGTGTGATGTGGTCTCATCAGTTCAAGCAGATGATCAGGGAAGACCCCACAGTACGTGGATTTGTGGAATCAATCATGCTAGGCCCACCTGAGGTTGAACGGGAAGTGACTGAACAAAGAGTAGTGGAGTTAATTCGAGCAAAAAAACTATTCGGATTCGCTGAAGTTGACATCCGAGTTCCTGAAACACTGTACGACTACTTTGCAGAGTGGCCTCCTCTGTTTGCAAAACAAAAGCTTGGAGCAGAAGATTTGGATCCAAGACAAAAAGCTTTTGCAGAAAAACACGGTTTATTAAAAACGCCAAATCTGAACTTGGTGTCAGTAATGGAAGCCAAGAAGACAGTGATCCACACTGACCTGCTCATTTGGTATCTGGAACACGGTCTGGAGGTGACACGAGTACATTCCCTGACCCAGTGGAGATGTGGAAATGCCTTTGGTGGCTGGCTGAACAAGATCGTGGTTGGAAGAAGGGAGGCTGCCATCACTGGGGATGTTTTAAAGGATCTTACGAACAAACTCTTGGCTAACAGTAGTTATGGGTACGCTCTGCTGAATCTCGCCAAAAGACCCAAAGTTAAGTTTGTTGAAGACAAAAAATTGGATAAACTAATGAAAAGTCGATATTTTCGGAAAATGCAGCAAGCTGGTCCAAGTGTAGCATAGGAACCATTGTTATGGATATGCATGGTTATTGTTATGTACTAATAAGATTAAAAAATAATAATGAGTAAAAACTAAGAGCATGTGACCATTGGGCATGTAGCATGATGTGCATGATATGTGTTTGCTTGCATGTAGCAAGGAACTGCCTAAAATCGGCCAATTTGGTTTTGCAGTGCTTACAGTAATCTAGCTAGTTGATGTTCTGCTCGAGAATTTCCTGCGGTCTGCTTGTGGTCTTCTATCTGGCGCAGATGCCTTCCGACATTCCAGACCCGGGCAGAAGAACGAGCAGAACACCAAAACATTCGTTCTAATTTGGGATCTCAGACTCTGATGCTAGCTCTCTGATAGCTAGCTGCAAGGGCCGCCTTTGCATGCATTCGATACGGAGCTTTGTTGTTATAGTCGAGGCCGCTTTAGCTGTTTGGCGCAGCAGAAAGGTCAGCATCCGCATTTCCAGACAGCCCTGGTCTTTCAGCCATTCTGATAAGCGTTCAGCTGCATGAGAATGCTTATCTTACGGCCGGTCGACTGGCGCTTTTCAGTCAGTCGCTTTCTTTGCTCGCGTTCTGAGCGCCGCGTCTTGCTGTGTGCGCTCCAGCTGTGTAGAAGACTTCGCCAGGCCGCCGCTCCTCAGTTCCAGATCCGGGTCAGATATTTATCCAGTTCCTACTGATGCACGGACCCCCTGTCGAGCTGGGTCGAGCCACCGCTGTCGCTTGAGGTCTTCTCTTCCCCAGTTTTCTGAGTACAGGTAAGTAATTCTGTGTTTGTGTCATTTCCTTGTTTGTACTGTATCAGTTGGGGTTTACCCTGGCTCCACGATCTCTGATCGTGTACTTTTCTTCCACTTTATTCTCTCGTTTTGTCTAGTCAGTTTCATGCTGATTAGACAGAAATTATCTGCATTATTTTGGCAATTTCGTCTCTTGTCAGCCTGTGGTCAGCTGCTTTGCCGTGCCAGTTTTTAATTGGAAATTAGCTGCACATTTTGTAGTGGTTACTCTACCTGCTTAGTCACTGTCGCTAGATAGCCACCACTACAGAAGATCAAGGACCGAGTGCTGACAAAGAGGGGCCGCTTTGACCCAGATGACATGAGCCAGTTCAGAAGCGCTGCTCCTAGTGGGTATGGGCCGTCAGACGACGAGTGAGGGACATTCATGGTGCCAAGAGGGCGAGCGCTGAGAGCAGTGAAGAAGACGACGCCCCTGAGTGCTCCTGGAGTCGCTACGGGCAGCGTGACTGGTCAAGACGATGAGAATGACTCCCAGTTGCAAAGACCC
>NZ_JAAEQH010000223.1 GCF_024231755.1 Neptuniibacter sp. | reverse complement strand
ATTATCTCCATCTGTAGCTTCGGCCACCACCGCTTCCGTCGCTGCCGCTGTTCCTATGGCACCGGATGCTGCAGGTGCCGCAAGAATCCCTACCATGCAGGTCAATGCTACCGCAAAAGCCTTTTCGAAAACTATCTGATTGCCCACCATTTTGCTACGGGCAAGAGCCTTTGGAGAGTCAGGAGGTGGTGCTACATCTGATATCAGTGTCAACACCATTATGCTAGCAGCAACTAGCCCAACGATGGCAACAATTCCAATGTGGCCGTCTGGATCTATGTACACCAACGGTCGGTTGTAGACGTATGAATACCGATTCAAACTCTGCGGATTCCTCGGATCGGGTACAATGGTGTCGGCGGAAACGAAACGCCCTAGCGCTGGATCATAAAACCGCGCGTGCATAAACACCAACCCCGTACCAGCCACATTACGTTGACCCGTAAACCCAAAATCAGTTGCTAAAGTGCCCTCGCTGTAGCGGGTAGTGCCGTAGGGATGGTACAACTGCCGCGCCACCATAGCGCCACTCTCATCCGTGGTCAAACTGGTCGAGCCGAGATGATCGCCGTGCAGGTATTGTACCACACCACCCTGTCTCATTGCAATCCGTTGTCCGGCGCTTTGAAGCACGAAACTTAAGAACAAAGCAAGAACGCGAAAGCCTTACACGGCCTCCGCGCTCTTTTATGACTCCCACGATTCGGCTTGCCGCCGTGATTGAACTACTAATCTATTGACGACAGAATAGCCCTTGACGGCGCGGAAGGTAGGTCTCTGCTGGAGAGCCACCCGAGCGCCGACACTGGCGACGGTGCAATGGAGGCAGAGCCATAACGGCCCTGCCCACTGCGCTGGATGGTTGCACCGTCAAGAATGTGACAAACTCTCGCTCGTCTTGTCAGAAATTCTCTTGATTTTGTGTACATCAAAAACAAATGAGGACAATCAATTTAAAGCTGTTTTCCTCCACAGATCACAGGAAAAATAAGTCAAGGTAAAAACTCGACAGGTTCATAGACCTTCAGTATAAGGCGACATAACCCAGACACACCTTTCTCCTGCTATCAAAAAATCAGATTTCTCAAAATCTCCAACTCCCTCTGGTTTTTCTGTGTATGGAGAAAAATCAAGGTAAATCTTATCCTCAAAAAAACCTATCTTGAGTTCAGTAATCACGACACATGTCGTTTTGGGTCCCTCAAGTAATTTGAAGCTAGCGACATTGTCTATCTTGAAAGTAAGGTTGACCCAACTTTCATTTGACTTCTTACCAGTATCTTGAACTGATAAGGTGACTTCAGCCCGCGTGAGTGAATGCTTTGTCATAAATTGCATTCGTGCTTCTCGGACAAGAGCGTCGTGAAAACTCTGGAATCGTTGCAGAAAAGTTGAAGCATTGGAAAATGTAAGCTCCTCCATTATAATTCTCCTGATTCACAAGATTGTGTCATGCTAAATCTATCTCTAGGGCGATACATCCCAATCAGACGGTAGTCCCCAGGTACTTGTATCGATGGGACCATAATGTGGTGCACCCGGATAGTGACCTGTTGCAGGGTTGCCGGGTTGAGTGAAAAAGTGCCAGTGACCAGGCGGTGCACTTCCATGCTGTTTCCAATCAATGTGCACAATTACGTTGCCATTAGAATCATAGATTGCAGTTTGAATAGAGTTTCCAGTTCTAGGATCGAATTGTGTATAAGCCGAATTTGGAGTCGCTCCCGAGGTCCAGGGTTTGCCTGTACCTCTGTAATACCCTCCGCACTGATTATGCACCAACCACTGACCATCACCTGCAAAGTAAGTATGTGCTTCTGCAACGGTGAAATTGTACACCTGGGAACTAATAGCGACTAATTGTACCTCTACAACTGTTTGGCATACACCAGTAAGTGTCTGTACGCAATCACCAGGATTCAGATTCTCAGCATTTATCCACCCCTTGCCTATTACCCAAAATGGATGCTCTTCCGTCACATGAACCGAGTCGTTTCCAATCACTATCTCTAGCAAGGAATTCACAGAACGAGAGAATACATCAGTGACGGTGTAGTAACCAATGGTAGCTGTCTCAGAACTAACTGCCAAGACCAAATCACCGACTTTAACCGTTTCAATTGGAATGCTTCCCTGCATTGTGACAATCGGTGTTCCAGCTTCGAAACACTGATCAACTGCAAGGCCCCCTTCCATCTTTGCAAAGGCAGTATTTCCAACTTCATACATTATCGATCCAATTACCTTGACAGTAGTGTCAAGATATCGAATCGTGTTCGGATCTTGCGAAGCAATCATCGGTGCAGTTGATAATAGCACCTCTCTATCAATCTCATCCCTTGGCCTAGCTATTTCCGCTTGATAACGAGCTTCCATCAGAGGGGCAATATTGTCATCCAGAGCTCGATCTGTCCCAAGTTCGTTCTCCTGGTATCGCCAAGCTGCTCTTAAAGAGTCAGATATCTGCCCATCCAACCATGCCATGTAGTCAGTATAGTAAGCTTCAGGAGTACTGTAGTAATACCAGAACCAGTAAAAATCAGGATCATCATCACCAGCCGATTCCTCCGCATGACCACTGGGATCAACATAGTTCAGGGGTCGATTGTTAACATACGCGTAACGATTGAAGCTCTGCGGATTCCCCGGATCAGGCACAATCGTGTCTGCACTGATAAAGCGGTTAAGATAAGGGTGGTAGAAACGGGCGTTATAGTCCATCAGCCCTATCCCGGCCACGTTACGTTGACCCGTAAACCCAAAGTCAGTTGCTAAGGTGCCCTCGCTGTAGCGAGTAGTGCCGTAGGGATGGTACAACTGCCGTGCCACCATAGCGCCATTCTCGTCCGTGGTCAGGCTGGTCGAGCCGAGATGATCTCCGTGCAGATAGTATACCTCAGATTCCCCCGATTCGTCAACCCGCATCGCCACCCGCTTGCCGCCGTGATAATAATACTTTGTCACCTTGGGACCCACGCTGGT
>NZ_JAAEQH010000222.1 GCF_024231755.1 Neptuniibacter sp. | reverse complement strand
CGCCATCATCAGGAAGCCAACGGTATCCATCTCCATCTTCGCAGCCATACCGATATGCTGTTCAGATACGTCCGCTTCCGTACAGTGAGTCGCAACACGAATCGTGCTTACACCGCAATCGTTTGCCATTTTCAGATGATCAACGGTTCCGATGCCCGGCAGCAGCAGAGCAGAGATTTTTGCGTTTTTCATCTTTGGCACAACTGCGTTGAGGTACTCCTCATCAGTGTGTGCTGGGAAACCGTAGTTCAAAGAGGAACCACCCAGACCATCGCCGTGGGTTACCTCAATCAATGGGATACCTGCATCATCCAGACCGGTTGATACAGCAACCATCTGCTCCAGCGATAGCTGATGACGTTTGGCATGCATACCATCACGCAGGCTCATATCGTGGAGTTTTACATTCTTACCTTTCAGATCCATCGTATTAGCCTCGCTCCGGTAAAGTTATAGTTCCGTTGTGCGCTTCTTCAGCAAACATCTCTGCAGTACGCAGACCCGCAGCAGTCATGATGTCCAAGTTACCTGCATATTTCGGTAGGAAGTCGCCCAGACCTTCTACTTCCATAAATACAGAAACTTTGTTGCCATCGAAGATTGGGCCGTTTACCAGTTTGTAACCCGGTACGTACTTTTGTACTTCCTTCACCATGTTGTGAACGGATTCAGTAATCGCCGCCTGATCTGGCGTGGTTTTAGTTAGACAGTGAATCGTGTCACGCATCATCAGTGGTGGCTCAGCCGGGTTGATAATGATGATCGCTTTACCTTTGTCTGCACCACCTACAGCTTCAACAGCGCCAGATGTAGTACGGGTAAATTCATCGATGTTCTGACGTGTGCCTGGACCTACAGAGCGGGAAGATACCGTTGCTACGATCTCGCCGTATTCAACGTCCTGTACCTGAGAAACCGCTGCAACCATTGGGATCGTCGCCTGACCACCGCAAGTCACCATGTTTACGTTCATCTCCAGCTGAGATGCGTGCTGTTTCAGGTTTACAGGAGGAACACAGAATGGACCGATTGCAGCAGGCGTCAGATCGACCATGATTACGCCCAGCTCGTTCAGCTTGCGGCTGTTCTCTGCGTGTACATAAGCAGAAGTCGCATCAAAGGCGATACGGATATCATCTTCGATTACTTTGTCCAGCATGCCGTCGACACCGGTGCTGGAAACTTTGATACCAAATTCCTGTGCGCGTTTCAGACCTTCGGATTCTGGGTCGATACCCACCATCCAAACCGGCTCAACCCACTCTGAGCGCATCATCTTCATCAGCAAGTCAGTACCGATGTTACCTGGGCCGATAATGACCGCTTTTAATTTCTTACTCATAGAATACTTTCCTTTATTCAGCCTATGGCTTCATATGAAAAAATGGCCTTATGTAAAACGCACAGAAGCAGAACCGATACCGCCAATGCTTACGGTCATGTAATCACCCGCCTGAACTGGCTCCAGCGGTACCAGAGAACCGGACAGGATCACTTCACCGGCTTTCAGAGGAATACCAAACTCACCCAGCGTATTTGCCAGCCAGGTTACACAGTTCACTGGGCTACCCAGTGCTGCAGCGCCGGCACCGGTAGAGATAATCTGACCGTTTTTCTCAACCACCATGCCGCAAGTAGACAGATCTACTTCACGTGGGCTTACCGCACGATCACCCAGTACAAACAAACCGCAGGATGCGTTATCCGCAACGGTGTCCTGAATTTTGATATTCCAGTTTTCAATACGGGAATCGACCACCTCAAAACATGGGATGACACAGTCAGTCGCTGCCAGTACGTCAGCGTTAGTGATGCCTGGACCGATCAGGTCTTTCTTCAAAATAAAAGCGATCTCGCCTTCAGCTTTTGGCTGAATCAGACGCTCACTGATCGGCATCTCTTCACCCTGACTGAACGCCATATCGTCTGTCAGATAACCGAAATCAGGCTGGTGAACATTCAGCATGTTCTGTACTGCTTTAGAGGTCACACCGATCTTTTTACCGATGATCTTTGCACCGGCTTCAACACGGCGCTCAACCATACGGAGAGAGATGTGGTAAGCATCTTCGATAGTAATATCGTCAAAACGCTCAGTGAACGGACGCAGCGTTTCGCGTTTAGTCAGTGCCTGATACAACTCATCACCGCACTGTAGGATCTGTTGTTTATCCATATAAAAATTCCTCAGGAATTTAGCTGTAAGCGGCAAGCTACAAGCGACAAGAAGTTTTTAGCTTGCAGCCTGAAGCTTGTAGCTTGCTGCTCAATTAAAGTTTTACGCAGACGTTTTTGAGTTCCGTGTAAAATTCGAGTCCGTGAACACCACCTTCACGACCGATACCTGACTCCTTCGCACCACCAAATGCAGTACGCAGATCACGCAGGAACCAGCTATTTACCCAAACCAGACCCACTTCCATCTGCTCTGCTACGCGAGTAGCTCGGGAGGAGTTTTCAGTCCAGATCGCAGCACAAAGGCCGTAGTTGGTGTCGTTAGCCAGTTCAACCACTTCATCTTCAGAATCGAATGGGCGGATATGGCAGCAAGGGCCGAATACTTCTTCTTTGATTACACGGGCATCGTCAGCAAGACCGGTCCAGATAGTTGGCTGAACCCAAGCTCCTGCATTAAGGTCGTCGCCCATCTCTGGAACGCCACCACCCGTTACAACCTGCGCGCCTTCTTCAACGGCCAATTTGTAGTAGGAGAGAACCTTCTCTTTATGTTCCTGACTTACCAGAGGACCAAAATCTACATCGCCATCTTCAGGGCGGCCCATCTTCAGTTTCTCTGCACCTTCTTTCAGGCGCTGAACAAACTCTTCAAAAATTGGACGTTCCACATAAACACGTTCAGTACCCAGACAGACCTGACCGCAGTTCACAAAAGCAGAACGCAGAGTGCCTTCAATTGCTTTATCCATGTCGCAATCAGCGAACACGATGCCTGGGTTCTTACCGCCACATTCCATCGAGATATTGCGCAGGCCAACAGACGCAGCGCGCATGATGATCTCGCCGGTACGGGTTTCACCAGTAAAGGTGATGGCATCAACATCTTTATGTTCAGTCAGGTAAGCACCTGCAGAGTCAGGGCCGAAGCCATGAACCACGTTATAAACACCTTCAGGTACACCACACTCATTCATCACTTCACCCAGCAGTGTTGCGGTAGCGGGTGTTTCTTCAGATGGCTTAACCACTACGGTGTTACCACACGCCAGTGCCGGACCTACTTTCCAGGTCATCAATAGCAGTGGCAGGTTCCAAGGGCTGATTACAGCGATAACACCCTTTGGAGAACGATGGCCGTAGTTCAGTGCGCCTTTACCGTCGGGAGTATCCATGCGGAAAGATTCAGTAGGGTGGTTAGCCACAGTTTCGGAAAACGCTTTGAAGTTCGCCGCACCACGTGGGATATCGATGTGGGATGCGATCTTCTGAGGTTTACCAGTGTCTTTACATTCAGCTTCCAGAAACTCATCAAAACGTTCGTTAATTCGGTCAGCGACTTTGTTCAGTAACTGGATTCGCTGGGCTTGAGTCATCTTGCCCCATGGACCGTTCATTGCAGCTTTCGCAGCTTTAACGGCTGCGTCTACTTCGGGTTGGCCTGCTTCATGGACCATACCGATCAGGCTGTCATCAACTGGGCAGCGGTTTTCAAAAGTCTTACCGCTTTCTGTTGTAACAAACTGACCATTAATAAAGTTTTTAAATTCGTTCATTCTTCTATTCTCAAGCCAGATTAGAAATCCAGATCCTTTACCCTCAGCACTGTCTTTATCAAAACTAAAGAACTGTCTTTTTTAACCGCAGCCTCAAGGGGTAAAGGAAACTTAAAGGCTGCGGTGATTGGTGCTTTCTACTTAGGTCAGAACCGTCAGGAAGCGATCATTCAGAACACGGTCGTGATAGAAAATCGCCTTACCTAAAGTATCCGCAGTCCAGGTAACGGGTTCGTGATCTGGATAGTGGTAGTCCCCACCACAGAACACTTCAGAACGGTTACCGGAAGGATCGAAGAAGTAGATAGTCTTACCGTGAGTCAGACCATGACGGGTTGGACCGATATCCAGAGAAACATCGTCCATAGAGATCAGGTCAGCGGCGCGCAGTACATCTTCCCAGGTATCAAGGAAGAAGGATGCGTGGTGCAGCTTGCCTGGCTCTGGGCATTCGATGAATGCAACATCGTGTGCCTTCATGCCAACTGTCAGGAACAGTGCAGGGCGTTTACCTTCGTCATCAACAACCTGTTCAGCAATATCAAAGCCCAGAACTTCCTGGAACATTTTCACTGTGCCTTCGATATTTGGTCCGTAAAGCAGGCAGTGGTCGAAGCGAGTTGCTTTCATGCCAGTAAGGTCACGAGGCCATGCTTCTGGGTTTACGTTAGACACACCCCATTTACCGGTTTGTTCTTTCTCTGCATAGAGCTCGAACATATGGCCAGTAGGGGAGTCGAAACGGATACGTCGACCGCAGCCGGTTAACTCGCCTGCAGGAATTTCTTCAACGCTACAGCCGTACTCGATCAGCTCTTTGTGCAGCTTTTCCAGTGTTTCGTTATCGAGAACTTTGTAGCCAACAAAATCCATACCTGGCTCGTCTGCTTCACGCAGAACAACAGAGAACTTGTCTACTTCAGTCCAGCCTTTCAGATACACTCTACCCTGTGGATCACGCTCAACTTCTATCAGACCTAGAAGGTCACGATAGTGTTTAACCGCTTCATCCATATCCAGTACTCGAAGCTGGATATGACCAGGACGCATTACCCCTTTTTTCATGAAACTATCCTCAGTTTTTATTTTTAAGTGATTGCTTTAGTGATTCAGGCGTGAGATCCGCTTCAATCTTCAGATCACTGGTAGGAAAAATCCGACAGGCAAGGACGAACCCCTCATCCCGATCCTGCTCAGTGATATGTGCTTTACTCATTCGTTTACTGGAGAAATCTCCTTCAACAATCCGAACCTTGCAGACACCACAGCCTCCGCCACGGCAACCCACATCAATGCATTCGGTGTTATCTCTCTCCATACCCACTAAGAGGTTGTTCTCTGAAGAGCAAAAAAACTCCCGGTCTTGGTTTACAACCTGAACGCGGTATTTAGTGATTTGCTGATTCATCAAATAACCCCTGGCAATTAAATTTCACGTCAGTGTTAGAGATCTCTTCACAGATTTCTTGATACTGCTGTAGGGCTATAGAGCAACGGGTGTGCCAGAAAAATTTTGTTATTTGCGATAAGGTTTTTAATTTATTGAAAAATAAGGATTAATTTTTATTTATGTAGGGCTTCCTAGGTCTGGATTACTATGCTTTCAGAGTTTGAATTTATGATTTGGATTATCAAATGATTAAAGAAATCACTGTGTAATGATGAGTTGATCAAATGATTTATTCCGGGGAATAGGTGGGAACCATTTTCACGTAATTGGCTGTTTTGACTACAAAGCAGGGCTTTAATTATCTGTTGTATCTATAACTTGTTTTGTTGCTATGACTTGCTTTAATAGACGCATCAATTCGATGTTTAACTGAGAGACTCCAACCAGATGCCAGAACCAGATCCACAGAAAATCATGAAGTTTGCTAATCCAAAAGAACTCTGCGAGTGGCTAGAAGTAAATCACGCAACTGAGAGTGAGTTGTGGATAAAGATCTTTAAGAAGAAGGCAGGGGTTCAGAGTGTTACCTGGAATGATGTGGTCGTGGAAGCTTTATGCTGGGGCTGGATTGATGGTATTAAAAAATCGATAGATGAGCAGGCTTACCTTCAGCGCATAACACCTAGAACTACAAAAAGCGGCTGGTCCAAAAGAAACACTGAGCATGTTGAGCGTTTGATAAAAGAGGGCCGGATGCAGGAATCCGGACTGGTTCATGTTCGTGCAGCGAAAGCTGATGGGCGTTGGGAAAAGGCTTATGTGGCGAGTGAAATTGAAGTACCTGCAGATTTTATTAAGGCATTAGAAAATGAGCCAGTTGCAAAACAGTATTTTGAAACGCTAAATAAATCGAGCCGTTATGTTATTGCCCATGGCTTGGTCAGTGCTAAGAAGCCTGAAACAAGGCAGAGGCGATTTACAAAATATATGACAATGCTAGCTAATGAAGAGCAGCCTAAATAAACGCTTTAGGTGAAGAAGTTAGGATAACTATGTCGCCGACGTACCAAGAATAGCTTCTAGCTTTAGTTCAGGTTTACTTCGCTTTGGATAATTCCGTACTTAAATAATCAACTAACATTCTTACTTTAGGGGAAAGGTGTCGATTATGTGGATAAATAGCCCAGACACCTTCATCGCATTGTTGGTGATTAGTTAGCAATGGGACTAGTTCACCAGAGTGTATCGCGTCTGTGACGTAATAATCAGGTAACTGTACTATTCCTAGACCTTTTAAAGCGGCGTCTAACAATGCATCTCCACTGTTACAGCGGATGTTACCGCTTATTTTTATATCTCTCTCAGCGCCGTTTTCCTGAAAACGCCAATAATCCAGGGTGCCCTTAAGGCAGTTATGCTGTTCCAATTCGGATAATGAGTTAGGCATCCCGTGTATGGATATGTAATCTTTTGATGCGCAGACATACAACCTTCTATTCGCTAACCTTCTTGCCATCATGCTTGAATCTTCTAATTTTCCTAGACGAATTGCGACATCAAACCCACCGTCAACCAGATCTAACATCTGGTTAGTCAGTTCAAAGTCGACAGTTAAATCGGGATAGTTTGCGATGAAGTTATTAAGCAAGGGGGCTATCTTGCTAGAACCATAGATTGTCGGTGCTGTGATTTTCAGCTTGCCTTGGGGACTACTCTGTAAATTGTTGATAGCCCTTTCTGCATCATCAAGTGCATCAATAATTTGTCTGCAATGCTGATAATAAATCAAGCCAGCTTCGGTCGTGGATACCTTCCTTGTAGTGCGGTAGAAAAGTTTTGTCGAAAGCCTGTTTTCAAGTGCGCTAATCTGCCTGCTTACTTGGGCTGTTGAAATCCCTAGCTTTTTAGCCGCTGAGGTAAAGCTCTCAACTTCGGCCACCGCAACAAATTCAGAAACGCCTTCCCAGCTAAGCATTGTTACTCTCACGTAAAAGTATTTTTATATTTCGCTGATTATAGCTCTGAAAGAAACAACTACAATTAATCTACTTATGAATCGTAATAGACGAGGAAACCATGAGCGATAAAATGATTAAGTCAAAAGCAGCAATTGCCTGGGGAGCAGGTCAGCCTCTTTCTATCGAAGAGGTTGATGTAATGCCACCAAAGGCAGGCGAAGTACTGGTACGAATTATCGCTACGGGTGTCTGCCACACTGATGCATTTACTTTATCTGGAGATGATCCGGAAGGGATTTTCCCCGCGATTCTAGGGCATGAAGGCGGTGGTATCGTGGAAGCTGTTGGGGAAGGTGTCACCAGTGTAGAAATTGGAGACCACGTTATCCCTCTTTACACTCCAGAATGCGGCGAGTGTAAGTTCTGTAAATCAGGTAAAACGAACCTTTGTCAGAAAATCCGTGAGACCCAGGGCAAAGGCTTGATGCCAGACGGTACAACCCGTTTTTATAAAGATGGAGAACCGATTTATCACTATATGGGTTGTTCAACCTTCTCTGAATACACCGTGCTCCCAGAAATTTCTCTCGCTAAGGTGAATAAACAAGCACCGCTTGAAGAGGTTTGCCTACTAGGTTGTGGAGTGACAACTGGAATGGGAGCGGTAATGAATACGGCCAAGGTTGAGGAAGGCGCTACAGTCGCAATCTTCGGTCTGGGCGGTATCGGTTTGTCTGCAGTCATTGGCGCTACAATGGCTAAAGCCAGCCGCATCATTGCTATCGATATCAACGAAAGTAAATTTGAACTGGCCACACAGCTAGGAGCAACGGATTGTATTAACCCTAAAACATATGACAAGCCGATTCAGGATGTAATCGTTGAATTAACCGATGGTGGTGTTGATTACTCTTTTGAATGTATCGGTAATGTTGATGTGATGCGTTCAGCTCTTGAGTGTTGTCATAAGGGCTGGGGCGAGTCTGTCATTATTGGTGTTGCTGGGGCTGGTCAGGAAATCTCAACCCGTCCGTTCCAATTGGTCACAGGTCGTGTTTGGCGTGGCACTGCATTCGGCGGCGTTAAGGGCAGATCTGAACTACCGGATCTGGTGGAACGCTATATGGCAGGTGAATTCAAACTCAACGATTTCATTACCCACACAATGTCACTAGAAGACATTAATGAAGCTTTTGAGTTGATGCACAAAGGCGAAAGTATTCGCAGCGTAATTCATTTCGATAAATAAAAAATGATTTTGGGCCTCCCCTAAGTTGCATAGCTGGGGATGGCTGGGGGAGTGTGGGGTTAAGAATGAGTATTGAGAATATCAGCCAGCATAAGAGCTTTGGCGGTTGGCACAAACAATACAAACACAAATCAGATGTATTGAACAGCGACATGAGGTCTGCAATATACCTGCCTCCATGCGCAGCAGAAGGTGTAGATGTTCCGGTTCTCTACTGGTTATCTGGCCTGACCTGTACTGATGAAAACTTTATGCAGAAGGCAGGTGCACATCGAGTTGCTGCTGAGCTGGGGATCGCCATTGTCGCACCGGATACAAGCCCGCGAGGAGAGGCAGTAGCAGATAGCCCCGATTATGACTTAGGGCAGGGAGCAGGCTTCTACCTTAATGCGACTGAGGCTCCATGGAACCGTCATTACAGAATGTATGATTACATTCTTAATGAATTACCTGAAATTATTCAGAATGCGTTTCCGGTAAATAACGCCCGCTCTATCTCTGGTCATTCCATGGGAGGCCATGGCGCCCTGACGATTGCTTATAAGAATCCTGGCTTATTTAAGTCCGTATCTGCTTTTAGCCCGATTACAAATCCATCGGAATGTCCCTGGGGTGAAAAGGCTTTTTCGGCCTACCTTGGCAAGGAAAAAAAAGAATGGCTTAACTACGATGCGTGTGCACTGATCTCCTCAGGTGGAGTGGCTATTCCTACACTGATCGATCAAGGGCTAGGCGATGAATTTCTGTCTAATCAGCTGAAACCAGAGGCTCTATTGAGTGCAGCGGACAAAGCAGGAATCTCGTTAGAGTTACGGACCCACGAAGGTTACGACCACAGCTACTATTTCATCGCTACGTTCATAGAAGAACACCTTAGATTCCACGCCGTTCATTTGAAAAGCAATGACAGTTGAATGCTTGGTTGGCTTTGAACTTTCCCCTCCATTACAACTATTTCATCGATGATATCAATAGGGTTAGAGGGTTCCACTAGAGATGGGAGGGGGCAATCCTATTTGTTGGTGATAGTTAGTGAGGGTTATGTCGGTTCTATCAAATTTACCAACATCTGATTGGGGTGTATTTATATGTAGTTATTCAACGCTGCGTGTGGTGACACTGCTTGGAGGTGTAAGGTTAATCTTACGGGTTTACTCTATTTGGTATGATTTAGTTGCGAGCAAATCGTAGATTCCAGACAATTCCGAGATTACCTTTACGCCTTCAGGTAGCTGGTTCAAGTATGAACTACCGGAGCCTCCTATTACTATGCTGGTATCCTGACAAAGACCTTCCCTTAGTAGCATTAGTTGATCATTGATGACCCTTGGTGAAGTATTAGTTGTTATCGAAAGACCAACATAATCGACACTGTAAAATTTTGATGCTTCGATAATCTCTGAAACAGGTAAACCCGCGCCTAAATAGATCGTCCTACAACCTGCATCATTAAAAATTGAATTAGCAATTTTAAGTCCAATCGTATGATGCTCATTACTTAATGTGGCTAACAAAGCGGTTTTGGAATCGGAATCAAAGAAACAGGACTGATCAATAGTTAAGACCGTATGAAGCTGCTCAGATAGAGCATGTTCGATGTGAACAGGTATGTCCCCACAAGCCCAACCCTCACCAACCATTTCAGCTAATGGAGCACAGATGGATTCAGCAAACTCTAGAGTGCTTAAAGAACTTTTATAACTTTTGAGTAGAGATAATGAAGTGGCTATATCCCCTCTGCGTGCAGCGGAATAAACCTTCTTTACAGGCTCAGAAAATACATCGGGTAACGGTCTAGTAGCTTCATTGTTGAAATAGCTTGAATCGGAGAGAATTTTGGATGGTCTTAGCCCTTGATCTAAAAGCTTTTTGACTTCTTTTAGTTTGCTGAGATCTGTATCAGTGTAGGCTCTTGAGCCATTAGGGCTTCTAACAGGTTCTGGAAAGCCATACCTCTCTTCCCATTTTCTTAGAGTCGCAGCTTTAATCCCTGATTCTTGCTCAACTACTTTGATGCTATACATTTTCTATAGACCTAATGCTCTACTTTGTTCTTCAGCCTTTTCGATTTCTGAAGACAATATACTGCATATATGAGGCATTATGGGCAATACTATTTCCCATTCCGGCTTAATAATGCTTTTAATCATATCTGCCTCTAATTGTTCATGGCACCAGTTGAAACAATCATCATGCCTGGAGACATAGACACTAATCGCGTCTGCCACCTGAAGAGATATGAGAATTCTCTTAATGGTTTTGGGGACTTTGGGGTGTTTGAGTGCTCTAACAGAGTGATGATACCTAATGACATTTGTGATCAAGGATGGCAGGTCCATTTTCTTTGTAACCATGTAGCCCAAACTGCAATGGTCGTAACCCAGCTTATCCGATTCAACATCTATTAGATCATCAGGTGTTTCCCAGTCCGCTTGTGCAATACTATCAATAACATCCGGAGAAAACTGAAACATTACTAGGCGGCCTATGTCATGTAGCAAGCCGCAAAGATAGGCAACTTGTACACTTTCACCATCACCGAATAGTTGTTTATAGATTTCGGCACTTAAAATCCCAACTTCCACAGAGTGTTGCCATAATTCTTTATGGTGTTTTCTTGATGGAATAAAGACTTTAGACACAGACGCAAGTGCAACTAGCCTGTAGATAGTTTGTGATCCAACTCTCGTCAGCGCAGCTTTAAGGCTGTGTATATGTACATTCGGAGATGATGAGGCTGCATTAGCTGAAGAGATAATCATACTAGCTAGGGCCGGATCCGAATGAGCTAGTTCATACAACTTGTCGAAAAAGTTGATGTCATCGGGATTTGCTTTGGATAGCTCAAAGATTACAGCGGGGAGCATAGGTAGCTCTGTGATCTTTGATTCAAGTTCTATTAATGAGTACTGCATGGCACACCTCTTTGTCTAATAAAGTATAGACAAAATTTGGTGATCAATAATGATCTTGATCAAATTTTAAGTTTTATTCGGTTTTTGTGCTATTTTGTTTAATGTATATTAGACGTTTATTAAGAAAAGGATCTTTCGCAAAGTTAACCAAGTAGTATTGTTGTACTTTTATGAACGATTCGGCCCTGAACCCATATGCACTCTATGCAAATACAAATAATCCAACTGGACTTGCACGACACCTTCTGCAGCTAGTTAAAGAATACGACGTAATTACTTACCATCATTCGGTAAATGTTGGTGATATTGCCCTAAGGGTCGGAAGAGAGTTTGGTCTTTCAGATAAAACTCTACACGTGCTCTGGATGGCTTCTGTTTTGCACGATATTGGTAAGATTAATATCCAAAAGGAAATTCTTAATAAGCCAGGAAGCTTATCGGCAACTGAATATGAACATATACAAACCCATGTTCAAATAGCTGATGACTTTTATGATGCGTTAGGCATTTCAAAGCCCATATCTACAATAATTTCACAGCATCACGAAAGGCTAGACGGAACGGGTTACCCTCTTGGTTTGCAAGACGAAGAGATCGTTTTTGAAGCCAAAATTATTGCGGTAGCTGACTGTTTGGATGCAATGACTGCTAGGAGGCCGTATCGAGAACCGCTTGGGTTGCATGAGTCAATTGCTATTCTCGAAGACCTGAGTGAATCTCAGCTGGATAGATCGGTTGTGAATGTAGTTAAGGATCTACATGAAAAAGATTCTTTTCTTAAAACCTTGTACAAAAAACTTCTAGCTTAAAACTGCTACTCATTATGCTTCCATGTGGCATTCGATATTGTTAGTGAATGAATTATCTGGGAACTCCATTAGGGCATAAAAAAGCATTACTCAATGCCAGAACTACAAGAGTTGGTATGAAGTCGAACCACCCTAAGTCAATATTTTTACTGATTAATTACAAAAACTTGGCAGCTACTTCTATTCTGTAAGTGAACCTTAAAATTTCTGATGTTGTTTGGTGAATTATGGATGTGTTGATAATCGATGATGATCTATCGATATGTAATTACCTAAGAGAAATAGTATCCGGTGAAGGGCATCACTGCTATGTTGCTCACAATCATAAAGAGGCGTTTGAGATTCTGGATCACTATGAAGTAGATTTAGCTCTTATAGACGTTTACTTGCCTGAAAAAGATGGCTTTCAAATCACTAAAACTATTCGTAAAGTCTACGGGGCAACTTGGATTCCCGTTGTCTTTATTAGTGCGTCAGATTCCGATAAGGATTATGAGAAGTGTGTCGAGGCTGGTGGGGATGACTATCTAGTAAAGCCTATTAGACCGATTGTTGTAAAAACTAAACTTAAGACTTTAGAACGAATCTCTTCAATGAAGAGAAGGGTGGAGTCAGCGAATAAAAAACTTAAACGACTGACCCATCTTGATCCTCTGACAAAGGTACAAAACAGAAGATCCCTACAGCATGTGTTATTAAAAGAATGGCGAAGCGCAAAAAGAAATAGGGCTGCCCTGTCTGTTCTGATGATTGATATCGATTGTTTCAAAAGTTACAACGATTCACTAAGACATTTGAAAGGTGATACCTGCCTTCAAAAAGTTGCCAAAGTCATTACCCATACTGTAACAAGACCCCGGGATGTCGTTTCCAGATATGGTGGTGAGGAATTTCTAGTTGTGCTTCCGGAGACTAATCTTGAGGGAGCTAATTGCATCGCTGAAAACATTCATCAAGCCATCTTGGATAAAGGAATAAGTCATCCAAACTCCGAAATTTCAAATATGGTTACTGTTAGCATAGGGGTGAGTTGCATAACTGATAGAACACAATCGCCAGAGCATCTGTGTGACGAAGCTGATCAAGCTCTCTATCAAGCAAAAAGAGATGGGCGTAATAGATCATGCCTCTTTCGTCATAACCAATAGAGTAGATTAGCCACTTTGCTGGAGCCTAGATGAAATCCCTAACAGAAGGAAAATGTGAGAGATCGGAATGTACTGATCTTCTGGATGAGTTGGCCCAACTTAAAGAACAGCTCGAGCAGGCAGAACTTCAGTTAGGGATGATTGAAAAAAAGGATGAAAAGATAAAGAATCTTCATAATGAGGGTGCTAGAAATTCATCTGACCAGTTTGATGTAAGTGATGTTAGTGATGTGCTATATGCTGCTCCAACAGATGTACAAGTGAAACCGACTCCAGAGTGGATAAGTTTGTTAAACAATATTTCTGGGCTTGTTAATCACTCAGGAGATGAAAAAGTTGAATCGGGCACTCTGATAGTTTGCGTATTTTCGGCTATTTCTCAGGATGAAGTGCAAATAAGTGAAATCGCCATTACTCAGAATGAAGTAAAAATGATTGATGGGTTAATTAACTCTTGTTCACATAAAGGTGATTTGACCGCTTACATAAGTCATTTTGAACGGGCTGTATTTATACCTGAAGATCCTGATGGGGCTGCTGCAGCTCTATTTTCGGATAGATTGATAGCTGCGACTGATAAATACAAAGCCCCTAAAGGCTTTGAAGGCTTAAAATACAAGTGCAGTATAGGTATTGCAGTTTTCCCCAGCGATGCATCAGAAATTGATACTCTCTTTAGATATGCAGATCGAGCGGCATATTCGTCATTAAAAATTTCAGACTCTTATTACTCTTACTATAAGTGATACCCATGCTTATAGGATAATAGGAGCTGTTCCTTCCTAGCCTGACTCTCAGCCTCTCGATAAGTATCGATAGCGAGCAGGTTTCAACCGATTAAGCCTAGTTTGAAAAATCACTCTCCAGAGATCTTCTTCAACTTGTAAGCCAGTGTAGGCCGTGAGATTCCCAGCTTTCGAGCGGCCTTTGATACATTACCTTCACACTGTTGCATAGCATTGTGTATCAATACTTCTTCGAAGGCTTCCATATCGAAGCCATCTTTTAGTAACTCTTGTGCCTGCCGATTCAGGTCGTTTGCCTCAGTCGTTGAGTTTTCTTCGCAAAGGTTTCCTGTTTTGTCGATGATATTAAGCGGGTGAGAGGGTTCAACCAGAGATGGGAAGAAGTCTTCTAAGCCTATCTGTTGGTTATTGTCGGTGAGGATAATGCCGCGTTCGATCATATTTTCCAGCTCACGAATGTTGCCGGGCCAACTGTAATCTTTAAAAGCATTCATTGCTTTATCAGAGATGCCCAGGGTCAGCTTGTGATACATGTTGTGGTATTTATCCAGGAAGTGCTCCACTAGTGCAGGGATGTCTTCCGTGCGCTCTCTCAGAGGCGGAATAAATACCGGGAAAACATTAAGGCGGTAGAACAAATCTGCGCGGAAGCGGCCTTCCTGCACTGCTTGTTGTAGATCCTCGTTGGTTGCAGCAACGATACGTACATCAATATTCTGGGTTTGGTTACCACCCACTTTCTCAAGTTCTCCTTCCTGAAGCACACGGAGCAGTGAGGCTTGGGCACGGGCAGGAAGTTCGATCACTTCATCAAGGAATATGGTTCCGCCATGGGCGCGTTCAAATTTACCTATGCGTGATTGGGTCGCCCCGGTATAGGCACCTTTTTCAACGCCGAACAGTTCTGACTCGATCAATTCCTGGGGCAGGGTGGCGCAATTAACAGCAACAAAAGGTTTATCGGAGCGATCACTGCTTACGTGCAGCCCTTTGGCCACGATCTCTTTACCGACTCCGGTTTCGCCCAGTAGCAGGGTGGTGACTCTGCTTTGAGAAGCTCGGTTAATAAGTCGGCAGACTTTTTTGAAAGCAGGAGACTTACCAACTGATTTATAAAGTTGCTCGTCTTCCTGCTGTAATCCAATACCGGATCGGAAGACATCAACCTCGGACTGAAGGGAGATAAGTTGATCAATGATCGGGTCTGGTTTCAGGTAGCGTTCGATCTCTTCAGGATCATCCCACTCCTCAATTGGTTTACCAACATTGGTACAGTGACCAGCTCCACAGGCTACACACTGGGTTTCCTTAAACAGAATCCGGCGTTGCATATAATAACTAGTGTAACCACTGGCATAGCCAAGTAGCGTCCAGCATACGGGTGAATCTGAAGGGCCAAAATCGGCCATATGAATCTCGGCTTCGTAGGAGCCGTGCCAGTCAAATTCGCCGCTGAATTCACCCTTCTCGATATCCATCTCCATATGGATCGGTTTCACCTTTACGATCCCTTCGATGGTATGCATCTGGGGACCCACCCAGAACGCTTCACGGCTGGTCAGATCGGGACGGATACGTTTGGCAAGCTCGGCATCCCGTTGACCAGCAGCATAACCAAAGCGCATAAGCAGACCTTTAGCGCGTTCAACTCCCAGTGTTTCGATCAGCTCTTTACGCAGAGAACCCATCACGCCGGAATGGATCAGCAGCATGCGCTGCTCACTCAACCAGATTTTACCGTTCTCTATATCGAACTTGATCTCTGCCAACAGATCTTCTGTGGAAGGTGCAGGAAGTTGGGTACGCTCTGAAGTCATAAAGAGTACAGCATTGCCTTTGTCGAATTAGCGTTTTATTTCTTCAGCCGGTAAGCCATCTGTGGTCGTGTGATACCTAGTAACCTAGCCGCCTGCGTCACATTGCCACTGGCTTTTTGCATCGCCCGGTCAAGGAGCTGTTGCTCAAAGTTATTCAGATCGAAATTTTCATTAAGGAGCTGGTCGACCAGATCTTCGCCACTACTTGTAGTTTGTGATTTAGTACAGAGCTCACCGGTACCGCTGGCAACATTCAATGGATGGGAGGGTTCGGCCAGAGATGGGAAAAACGACTTCATATCGATACTACGATTATTATCGGTGAGGATAATGCCGCGTTCGATCATATTTTCCAGTTCTCTGATATTGCCTGGCCACTTGTACTTTATCAGAGCTTGCATAGCTTTATCTGATACCCCCAACGTATGTTTGTTGTACATGTTGTGGTATTTCTCAAGGAAGTGTTCGATCAACAGTGGGATATCTTCCAGACGCTCCCGTAGCGGTGGAATCTGAACAGGATAAACATTAAGGCGATAGAAAAGGTCCTGACGGAATTTGCCCTTCTGTACCGCTTCTGCCAGATCCTCGTTGGTTGCAGCAACTACGCGTACATCGATTTTGCGTAGCTGATTATCACCCACGCGTTCCATCTCGCCTTCCTGGAGTACTCGCAGAAGAGCGGCTTGTGCGCGAGGACTGAGTTCAACCACTTCATCAAGGAAAATAGTACCGCCGTGGGCACGTTCAAATTTACCTTCACGGGATTGTGTTGCCCCTGTGTATGCGCCTTTACGCACACCAAACAGTTCTGCTTCGATCAGGTCAGGAGGAATGCAGGCACAGTTCACTGCTATAAAAGGTTGCTCTGCGCGTTCACTGGTTTGGTGAAGACCGCGGGCAACAACTTCTTTACCCACACCGGTTTCACCCTGAAGTAGAACGGTTACCGTGCTTGATGATGCACGTTGAATCAGATGGCAGACATGTTGAAAAGCAGGGGATTGGCCCACCGAGTTGAACAATTGTGAATCAGTGGGGACGCGCATATCGATCAGATTTTCACGCAGGGTACTGATCTCATAACGTAGAGCGAACAGCTCTTCCACAATGGGGTCAGGAAGCAGGCAGCGTTCCAGTTCTTCCTGATCTTCCCACTCTTCAGCAGGTTTGCCGACAATATGGCAATGATCATGGCCAGTACCGGAGCACTGAGTCTCCTTAAAGATGATCTTGCGGCCCATATAATAGCTCGTGAAACCACTGGCATAGCCGAGTAGGGTCCAGCAGATTGGCTCTTCAGCTATACCAAATTCATTGATATGAACTTCAGATTCATAAGAGTCGTACCAATCGAATTCACCGTAAAACTCACCTTTTTCTACATCAAACTCCAGAGCAATAGGATCAACACGCACCATGCCTTTAAGGCAGTGCATCTGAGGGCCAACCAGGAATGCATCGGCTGTTGAGATATCGGGGCGGATCTTATGCGCGAACTCAGCGTCTTTCATACCTGACTGATAGCCAAAACGCATCAGAAAACCTCTGGCGCGTTCTAATCCCAGTGAGGAAACAAGTTCTTTACGTAGTGAACCCATAACTGCTGAATGGATCAGCAGCATTCTTTGTTCATCTAACCAGATTTTCCCATCTTCATAGGCAAATTGGATTTGAGAGATCAGATCTTCAGATGTTGGTAACTGAAGGGCTGGTTGCTCACTCATGTATGTTCTCACTTATTTTTATTGTTTTTTATAGCTGATAACCCCTGAATAGAATTTCTTCAGGGATACCGTCGTCTCGCTACTGTTAACTATAGTCAACAGGGTGCAGTACTAAGCAAAACCCGTGCACAAATTCATTTGGCCTGAAGATATGAGTTTGTGCCGAAAAGAGACTGTTCAGCTGAGCAAATAATTAATTAATCAGTTAAGCCTAATCATTTCGTCACCCTTTGAACAGGGGGGCTATCGCATTTTCTATAGGCGAAATTAGTCGTATATACCGCCTCAAAATATTTTTTTTTGATATCTAAAAACTCTTTTAAAACATTCTCTTAGGTTGTTTTTATTACGGCCTGTTTTTTGGTGTGTCTCGTTGGCTGGCACACCCCTTGCTGATAGCTCTAGCGACTTTGGATCAAAAGGTGAGTTAAACGAAATGACAAACGTACAGCTACAAACGCGTTCTGGAGATAACGGAAAACCATTCGAACGTCTGGTCAAGTTCATCCGTGTACGCAGTCCCGAAGGTGCTCGTTTCGTCGAGTTCGATTTCGCAATCGGCGATCCGAGTCTGTTTGTGGAGTTAGTGATGCCACAAGGTGCTTTTGAGCACTTTTGTCGGAAAAACGACGTGGTGCATATGACAGATGAGCAGATGCAGGCAGTTGATGCAGAAATGGAAAAGTGGCGTTACGGCGAAGAAACGCTGATGGCCCACAACCACGACCGCGCAACCCAATAAGAATAATAGGAATACAACCGCAATGACTATTGAAATTAAAACCGCGACGTTAGAGCCGGTACGCAATACCTTTGCACACATTGAGCGTCGCTTTGGTGATAAGCCGGCGACTCGTTATCAGGAAGCTACGTATGACGTGCAGTCAGAAGCTTATTTCCATTACCGCCCACTGTGGCAGCCGGATAAGGAGCTGAACGATCCAAGCCGTACTGATATCAAGATGGAAGACTGGTACGCGTTTAAAGATCCACGCCAGTTTTACTACGGCACTTACGTACAGCAGCGCTCCAAAATGCAGGAAGTGGCTGAGAACAATTACGCGTTCTTTGAGAAACGAGATCTGGCTCGCCACCTACCTGAAGATATGAAAGCGAAACTGATCCGCTATCTGTTACCACTACGTCATGTTGAGCACGGTGCGAATCTGAACAACATGTATGCCAGCGCTTATGGATACGGTACTGCGATTACTCAGGCTTGCCTGTACAACGGCATGGACCGTTTAGGTATTGCGCAATATCTATCCCGTATTGGTTTGATCCTTGATGGCAATAGTGGTGATGCGCTGGCGGAAGCGAAGCTTTACTGGCTGGACGAGAAAATCTGGCAGGGCGT
>NZ_JAAEQH010000221.1 GCF_024231755.1 Neptuniibacter sp. | reverse complement strand
TTCTAAGTTCAATCCGGTTTTGAAAAAGAAGATCTGTTGTCGATTACAGAAGTCACAAGAGAATATATTTAAAGGAGTTATCCAGCAGGATGAACGCTTTGATTTCACGCTTTGTAATCCTCCATTTCATGCCTCATTATCAGAGGCGACAGCAGGTTCAAAACGCAAAGTACGTAATCTTAGCAAAGCTTCAGGCAAGGAAGCGCCGGAAAAGCTAGAGCTTAATTTCGCAGGGCAGGGCGCTGAACTTTGGTGCAAGGGTGGCGAGATCGCTTTTGTCAGAAAGATGATTAAAGAAAGTGCTGAATTTGCGGAAAACTGTTTGTGGTTTACTTGCCTGATTTCCAAAAAAGATAATCTGCCAGCTGTTTATCAAGCGTTGAAAGGTGTTAAAGCTAAAACGGTAAAAACCATCGATATGGCTCAGGGGCAGAAAATAAGCCGTTTTGTCGCCTGGAGCTTTTATAATGCTGAACAACGTCAGCAGTGGGCTGATGAGTTCTGGAAGTAAGATGTAGGGCTATGGATAGCTTTTCTATTTTGATAAAAAAGGCGCTCATCTGAGCGCCATTTTTTATTCACTAGGGTGGTAATTAGTGAGCATCTGCCACTACGCCCGCTTCAACTTTAGCTGCCAGACCGATATCTTTAGCATGCTGTTCAAAACCTTTGTTCTTCCAGAAGAATGCACCAGGCATCGTAGTTGGAATTACCAGAACATAGAACAGTGCACGACCAATCAGCAGAGCTGCTGTAGTCAGCACTGCAGCCAGAGACCAGAACAGTGTAGCAGTCAGGCCACCTGTTGCCAGCGCGGCAATAGACAGAACAACGGCTGTAATCATCATTGCATTACGTGCCAGGTAAGTTTTACCAAACGTAGTGCTCTGAATGTAGTGAGCAGCAGCACCTTCGCCAGACTCTGTGTTCAGGTAGCGTGCGTGAGCAACCAATCCCAGACCTTCTGCAGTCAGGCCGATCGCTGTCATGATTGCCAGAATTGACAGTAGAGTGCTGTCGCTACCTGCCAGGAAGAACACACCCAGGAATACGCTACCCAGAGAGAACATGGTTCCGTAGAAGGAGGTCAGTACCTGCCAGTGGTTCCAGAATGGGCGCGCTTTTACGCGGTAGATGCAGTGCATAAAGTACAAGCCTACGATGCCGGATACACATGCGAACAGGCCGCTTAGCGTTGCCAGCAGTGATACAAAACCACTCTCCAACATCATGTTCACTGCTGTCAGGAAAGTGTAACCACACAGTCCAGCAAAGAACATTGCAATACCCAGCGCTTCACGGGAAAGTGGGGAGTGTTTCAGGTTGTTGAAACCGCGGTAGAAACGCAGAGGTTTACCTAAGTGCAGAGTGGACAGAACCAGTACACCCGCCTGAATAGCGATCATTACAATTAGTGCAAAGATAGGTGTCAGGCCTTCACTCAGTGGTGCCAGAACTTCAATACCAAACAGGCTGCTCAGGAACATAGTCATAAATGCGCCGATCACTGCCTGAGTTGCTAGCGTAAAGATCACCAGTGGATTCTCACGTGAGCTTAGACGCTTAAGGTTAAAGAACTGCTCTTTACCCTCTTTTTCATCCACAACAGAAACGAAATTACCGTCATCTTCTTTGTGATATTTGATCGGCATGGAATCCGTACGTGTCATCTCGTTCGGCATAGAACGAGTTTGCTGGAAACGGATGTTCGGGTTCGTGATGCTTGGATCAGGGAAACCTGGGATCTGAGCTTCGATCTGATCGCGGTTTTCCGGCATCTCTTCGATTACGCCGAAGTTCAGTGCGTTACCCAGGCATGCAGAAACACAGGCTGGTTTCAGGCCTTCTTCAAGACGGTCAACACACATATTACATTTGGATACGCGGCCCTGGATCGGGTCCAGCTGTGGTGCGTTATATGGGCAAACCCATGTGCAGTAACCACAACCGAAGCAGGTTTCCGGATCTTGTAGAACGGCGCCATATTCCACGTGCTTAGTATAAGCGCGGGTAGGGCAGCCTTTCAGACATACCGGATCATCACAGTGGTTACACGCCATGGAGATGTTCATACGCTGGTATGCAGGATAGCTACCACCTTCAACATAACCTACTGAGCGGAAACTGATATGTGCCGGATTGTCGTTCTTTTCACTACATGCCGCTTCACAGGCGTGACAACCGATACAGTTATCAGCTGTAAAGTGGAAACCATGCTGCTTGTTACGGTTTGGGTTGCAACCCACAGCAGGGTTCTCATTGATATACATGGAACGGTTTTTAGGTAACTTGTTCTCTGTAAGATCAATCAGGTCAATTTTACGGCCGTAGCGGTTTTCCTCTTTCGGATCACAGATCGGCAGTTTTGCGTAAGAACGTTCGTCATTACGCTCTTCAAAAATTTTACGTTCGTGAGTAGGTTTAGCCGCTGGCTGATCACCCATCGCATCTAGTCGGTCACGAACCGATTTCAGTAAAGCCATCATAATTCAGTCCTCCCGATTAAAATTCACGACGTTCAACGTTAAGGCGAGCAGCTTCTTCCTGATCTACATGCTCGATCCGGATTGCGCTCTGCTTAAAGGCTGGCTGGCGTGAATGTGGATCAAGCAGACCCAGTGACAGTCGGTTAATACAGTCATGGAAATGGAACGGGATAAACACCATGTTGTAAGGCAGACGATGTGTAGTCTGAACCATTACGATTGCATCACCACGGCGGGATACCAGGCGTACATAACTCTGGTGCTTGATACCCAATTCGCGAGCTGCATCAGGGTTCATCTCCATGTATACGGTAGGGCTGAACTTGTTCAGGTTACCCATCTTGCCGGTACGGGTACGGGTGTGGAAATGCTCTACCACTCGACCACTGTTCAGCCAGAACGGGTAGTCTTCACAAGGACGTTCATTGTTATCGATAAATGGCAGAGGGATCAGGTTAGCAGTGCCATCTGGAGTCTGAAACTTGCCGTCTGTATACAGACGAGGATCACCTTTCTCAGTGTGCTTGCCTTCACGCATTGGCCACTGAATACCACACTGCTCTTCAATCAAGTCGTAGGACATGCCGGAGATCTCCAACGTACGGCCTTCACCTACAGAGAGCTCTTTCATCTCTTCAAATACTTCTTCCGGTGTTTCCGGGAAGTTGATCTTCTGACCGTTTTCAAAGCGCTTGGATAGTTCACGGAAGATCCAGAAATCCGGTTTTGATTCACCTTTAGGTTTTACTACCGGGCGTACCAGATTGACGCGGCGCTCTGTATTGGTGAAGCAACCCTCTTTCTCTGCCCATACACCTGCAGGCAGATAAAGGTGTGCGTACTGAGTTGTTTCCACATCTTGATAAGCATCCTGCACCACCAGGAAGTCCAGTTTCTCAAGTGTTTTACGGATACGTGCTGTATTCGGCATGGAGGTCATCGGGTTGGTCGCGATCAGCCACAGGCCTTTGATCTGACCGGTTTCGATGGCAGGGAATATATCGGTTTGCGCAAGTCCACGTTTTTTCGGGAAGAACTCTTCATCAATACCCCAGAAATCAGCGATCTCTTTACGGTGTTCTGGTTTTTCCAGCATACGGTAACCCGGCAGGCCGGAGCAGGATGACCACTCACGTGTACCCATGGCGTTACACTGACCGGTGATGGAAAGGCTGGTACCACCTGGTTTACCGATATTACCGGTGATCAAAGCCAGGTTATTGATACCTACAACACCATCGGAGCCGTGGGTACTCTGGTTGATACCCATGGTCCAGATAGACATCGCTGCGCCAGCTTTTGCGTAAAGACGGGCAACGTTGCGGATCGTAT
This sequence comes from Neptuniibacter sp., assembly GCF_024231755.1. Classification (GTDB taxonomy): domain Bacteria; phylum Pseudomonadota; class Gammaproteobacteria; order Pseudomonadales; family Balneatricaceae; genus Neptuniibacter. The sequence goes on along the minus strand of NZ_JAAEQH010000221.1, from coordinate 13,070 downwards.
CTTCATCGATACCACAGATCTTGGAGGCAGTTACCGGGTCATAGTCTTTTACGCAGGCTTCCAGCTCTTCAATGCCGTTGGTGTGGGCATTAATATAGTCGCGATCTTCCAGGCCTTCTTTCAGAATTACGTGCATCAGCGCGTTCTGTAGCACTACATCGGTACCTGGGGTGATCGGAAGATGGATATCAGCAAACTGAGCAATCATGGTTACACGAGGGTCAACCACAATCAGCGGGAATTTCCGCTTTTCCATTGCCTCTTTAAGGCGCCAGTAGATAACCGGGTGCTGCTCAGGCAGGTTTGAACCCCATGCGATCAGGCAGTCAGTGTGCTCAAAATCTTCATAACAGCCAGGAGGGCCATCGGAACCGAAAGAACGTTTATAACCGGATACAGCAGATGCCATACACAGGGTAGTGTTACCGTCGTAGTTGTTGGTGCCTATACAGCCACGGGCTAGCTTACCCAGTGAGTAGAACTCTTCAGTTAGAATCTGACCTGTAGAAACGATAGCGAAAGAATCCCGGCCGTGTTTATCCTGGATCTCTTTGATCTTCTCTGCCATGGTATCCAGCGCAGTATCCCAGCTGGTTTCCTGATATGGCTCGTAGTATTTGTCGCGAAGGAGAGGTTTATCTCCACGTCCGCTGGCTTCGAATAACTCGTGCTCAAAGATACCTTTGATACAGAGTTTACCGCGGTTTACATCAGCCTTAGCGTTACCGCGTGATGCAACAGCTTTGCCTTCTTCGTTAACACCTACCTGAATAGAACAGCCGGTGGAGCAGTAGCCACAAGTGGTATATTTCCACTCTTTGACCTCTTTATCTGCAATATGAATCGGCTTACGATCCGCTCGTCCAAATAACATTTGATACCCTCACAACAAATCAGATTTGCTATCTCGCGGTGCGCCAGAAGATTGGGTGCTCCATATCGGTGCTCTACAAACCCGATATAGACACTCACTTCTGAATCAGCACACCGTTGTGCAAATGACAGAAAAGTTATGAGCTGTATCGCTAATCCTGAAACTTGGCTTTAAGATCAATTGGTTAGCGTATTTTATTATGCTCTGTCATATTTTTTGCGATCATCAGAAAAGATTTTCTGACGCACCATAAAATATTACTGTCTGTTATTAATGCAAATGATGGGCCAGTACTTTAGAAAAAACTGTTTTTTGCAATGCCACTAGCATTAATGGGTCAGCCGGTCTAAAAGGAATAGATAACATCAACGGAGATGAAAATGTTTAAGCTCGCAGATCTATTAAAAGCCGCTCTGCTATCAGCGGTATTTGTTGTTCCTGTTTTTGCTGAGAACCATCATGCTAAATCCCCAAAATTCCGCACAGCTGATATCAGCGATAACATAACTATGTTACGGGGCAAGGGCGGTAATATCGCTGTCCTTAGCGGAAAACAGGGGATTCTGATGGTAGATAGTGACTATCAGGATATGAGCCCCGCGCTACAAAAAGCTCTGCAGCAGTTTGGTGGTGAAGACCGACTGACTTACATGATAAATACCCATTGGCATGGCGACCATAGTCAGGGCAATCTTCATTTTGGTCATAAAGCGCAAATTGTCGCTCATGATAATGTACGCGAGCGCCTACTGACTTCTCAGGAAGTGAAACTCTTTAAAATGGTGACTGAGCCTTATCCAGAGCATGCCCTTCCGTCTATCACCTATAAGCAGGAAATGACGTTACATATAAATGGTGAAGAGGTGGGTGTGGTCCACTTCCCGGGTGGACATACTGATGGTGACTCGGTGGTTTTCTTCAAAAAAGCCAATGTGGTTCATATGGGAGATCTGTATTTCAATGGTTTCTTTCCGTTTGTAGATATTCAGAATGGCGGCAGTGTGAAGAAGATGGCAGATAATGTTTCAGCTGTTATAGAAATGATTGATGAGAAAACCATTGTGATCCCAGGGCATGGTCCGGTTTCAAATAAAGCTGAATTAAGCGAGTTCAGGGATATGCTAAGGGGGACTTCTGCCGAAGTGATAGCGATGCGTGATAAAGGCATGAATCTTGGTCAAATGCAGGTTGAAGGGCTCTCTTCAGATTGGATAGATTGGACCGATGGATTCCTGTCCGAACAGGTCTGGATTGGTATTTTGAATAGCAGCCTTGAGGCAGATAAGTAAATGGCTGCCCCTTGGGCTAGACGTCAGGCGAAAGCCTGACGTCCCAATGCAAAAGCTTTCTGATTAAGTTCAACAACCTCAGGGCCTTTACGGCTGAAGCGTTGCAGCAAGTTCTCCTCCAGTGTTTCAGCTGGAAACGGCAAATGATCAGAGATGGCTCCCAACATAATGCTGTTGATTAAACGGCGGTCGCCCAGTTCAATTGCTGCATTACCTGCATCAAACTGCTGTGCGTTTTCCACCTTTTCGCTCAGCTGAGCAAATGGATCATCCGGGTAATCGAACAGGCCAATTGAGACGACTGGTGGTAGCTGTGCATAGCTGTTAACCATAATCGATCCTTCTGGACGAAGGTGGCTGCTCCAGCGAAGGGCTTCAGCAGGCTCAAAAGCTAGGACCAAATCCGCTTCACCGGGTGCGATAGAGGGTGATAGCACCTTAGGGCCAAAGCGTACGTGCGAGGTTACAACCCCACCACGTTGTGCCATCCCGGCAACTTCAGTTTTCTTCACATCGTAGCCCAGTGAAAGTGCTGTAGTTGCAAGAATATCAGCGGCTGTCATCACCCCTTGCCCGCCAATACCGCAGACCAGAATGTTAGTTACTGTATTGTTCTCACTGTTATTCACATCAGTAGCGTTCATTTCAGTTCCACCGTTTGAACATTCTGGTTAGTGTTAAAAGCCGGGATGATCGCATCGGGTGCGCAGGGTTTAGTACACAGGGTACAACCGGTGCAAGCTGCTGTGTCTATATCAACAAAGGCCAGCTCTTTCTCTTTACCATTGGGTTTTATTACGGTTTCACGGCGGGAAACGGTAATTGCTGGGCAGCCAACATCGAGACAGTTTGCACAGCCAGTACACTTGTCATCATCCACTTTTAGCGGAGGTAGCTTGCTGTAACGTTCTGTTAGCACGCATGGCTGGTTGGTGATAATCACCGAAGGTTCTTTGATCTTTACTTCCTGCCTCAGTGCTTTGAATAGCACAGGCATCTCGTAAGGGTTCACCTCGTGGATACGTTCGGGCTTTACCCCTAAGGCTTCACAAAGTTTGCGGAAGTCGACCTGGCTGGTTTGCTCACCTTGCAAGTTGATACCGGAAGAGGGAGCATTCTGGCCGCCGGTCATACCCACAGCCCGGTTATCTAACAGTAGGATAGTGACATTACCCTTGTTATAGGTGATATCCAGCAGCCCTTGCATACCCATATGCAGGAAGGTTGAATCGCCGATTACGGCGAGTACATTCTTGTTCTCATCCGATTCTGCGCGTCCCTTATCCAGACCTTGGGCAACACTTAGGCTCGCTCCCATACTGATGCAGGTATCCAATGCATTCCAAGGATGGCCGGCCCCTAATGTATAACAGCCGATGTCACCGGAGATAATCGTGTTTTTGATATGGGATAAGCAGTAATAGATACCAAGGTGAGGGCAGGCAACGCACATAGTTGGCGGGCGAGGGAATAGTTCCTGTGCAGGGATAATATTGGTGTAAGTGCTTTCGTCCCCTTTTAGAGCCTGAATGGCGGGTTTAATTACCGGAGGAGATAGCTCACCAATTTTCGGTACGACATCCTTACCGTAGACAGCCACATTCGCTGCTTTTAACTCTGTTTCCAGTAGTGGTTCTACTTCTTCAATAACAACCAGCTTTTCGACGGTTGTGGAGAAATCACGGATCTTTTCAATTGGAGCTGGATGGCTGAAGCCGAGTTTTAGTACGGGTGCATCAGGAAAGGATTCCTTCACGTGGTAATAGGCTGCACCTGAGGTAACAAACCCAACACTGTGATCAGTTCCAGTTTCTACAATATTCAGATCTGATTGCTCGCTGTACTTCTTCAACTCAGTATCGCGTGCCATCATTTTAGGGATACGGTGTTTGGCATTACCCGGCACCATAACCAGACGAGAAGGATCTTTGACGAACCCAGTCGCTGTATGCTTTTCCGCATCACTGTTGATGACTACACCTTTCACATGACAGATACGTGTTGTGAGGCGAACAATTACTGGTACTTCATACTGTTCTGAGATGGAAAACGCGGCTTTGGTGAAGTCGTAAGCTTCCTGAGCATCACTAGGTTCCAGTACCGGAAGGTGCGCAAAGCGGCCCCAGTAGCGAGAGTCTTGTTCATTTTGTGAGGAGGATAGGCCTACATCATCAGCAACAACGATAACCAACCCACCGACGGCTCCGATCAGGGTTTGGGTCATAAAGGCATCAGAGGCGACATTCATTCCTACATGCTTCATAGCGCATAGGGCGCGACTCCCTGCCAGTGAAGCACCTATGGTGACTTCCATGGAGACTTTTTCGTTGATTGACCATTCTGAGTAAATTTCAGGAAACTCAGAGATGTATTCCAGAATCTCAGTGGAGGGTGTGCCGGGGTAGGCGGCAGCAACTTTAACATTGGCATCTCTGGCAGCCTGGGCTACAGCCATATTGCCGGAGATAAACTGGCGTGGATATGGGGCGCTTACTTCTGCAGTGCTCAAAATGATTCCTCACTTCACAGTTAGATATATAAAACGTGATATATAAATTGTGAAAAAATTATTATTTTTGAATCACTTTATTCTATAGCTGCGTTTTCAGTAGAACCCCGACATAGATCAATTTCTAGACAGTTATTGAGAGGTTGAGAATCTGCGATATAAAGATAAATTCTAAACCTCAGGGCTGAGATTTGTTTGTTCGACTGGGAATAGTGCTCGTGCTTAGCTGATGAATTATCTGTGATGGCACTAGAATTCGTACAAGTTCATTATCCAAGCGTGCGATTACATCACTTTATCTGTAGAGGAGTGTAGTTCCGAAGGATGTCATTTGTAGAGCTTGTTAAAGGTTATTTTTCTTTATCTTCATTTAAAGATTTATTGTGTATCTGGTTGAGAATAACCAGTGTTTTATCCAGCTGTTCTTCAATGCGTTCCAGTTTTATTTCCAGATTTTCTATACGTTGAAGGTTACGTTCCTCTTTTTCTGTCAGCTCGCGCTCATCCTGTTCGATGAAGAACACAGAGAAGCTTGCTGTCAGCATGGAAAACATGGCGATACCCATCAGAATCAAAACTGAACCAAATAAGCGACCCTCTGTCGTTTGAGGTACCAGATCTCCATAACCTACAGTGGTCACAGTTACCCAAGCCCACCATAGTCCATCCATAGGGGTTTCAAATGCCGGATCAATACCCGATATCAATAGCCCTGAAACAATCAGGATGACAAAGCAGACGAAGAGGGTGATACCCAAATTGTGTTTGGAAAGAAGATCACGGGTATCTTTGGAGACTCGAAAGAAAATACCTACAGTGAGTGCAAGGCGCATGGTCCTTAAGATACCGGCATAGAAGGTGTCTACACCCCAAAGGACCGGGAGACCTGCAAGAACAATCAGAGGGCTCATCCAGTTCTGACGCAGATAGCGGATGCGATCATCCACCAGAAAAGACATAATGGTCAGTTCGGTCAGAAAAACCAGCCAGATCAGCCAGTCAGAGGCGAAAGTAATATAACTCGTGGTGAGTCCTTTGGATTCCAGGTACCAATCGATCAGAATCCAAATGGCTGCCAAAACCATTGGGGCTTCGAGTCGCTTGCCCCAAAGTTTCGCTTTTTCGTTCTCGTTGGCATCTACACCACCTAAGCCAACCATGCGCATAAGTGCCGTATGTCGTGTGTATTCCATTCCAGCTACTTCCTTAGGTCACACCTGATAGCTTAACCGTTCATCACCCGGATGCATATCCAGTTTATCGCGTTGACGTCTGTTGCGGATCTTTTCTATTGCCTCAATCAATAGATCTCCCTGCCATAGGTGAGCGTTATCACTGTATAGATGTTGCTCAAGGTCCAGCACCAGAAAGTTTAGTGTCTGGTTGTTGGCATACTCGCAGACCTCTTCAAGTGTGCCCATTGTGTAATCATTCCAAAAGCTTTGTGCCCACTCAACCAGACGGAGCTGAGCAATCTCAGGGTTATTCTGGTTGCAAGCCATGGTCAGCGCCTTGAAAGTATTGCGTTCAGCAACATCAGAAGCCTGGCGTTGAATTTCTTGTTCCCTTTCTAAGATTTCATTCTCATCTGGCTCAGAAGGCTGCAGCTGACGGAGTTTGTTGACGGCATAGATACTGGCTGTAGTAGCTACCACTGCAATCAGCGTAAGTAGCCAAATAAGGAGCTCCTGATTACCATGCTCATCACTGTTTGTTGTCTTTTCTGGAGCCGTTTCGGGAACAGTCGCCAGACTGCTTAATGTCGCGTTGATCACGCGCTCTGGTATTGTTGCGTTCTGGGTTGTTTCTTGGCGGGTATTCCACCAGGGTAGGGTAATGGCCGGTAAGGTTATTTCGCCACTGACCAGAGGTGTAATAAGTAACTCTTCCATCCGTTGGCTGATAATCCCTTTTTCGGTCATCTGCTCTTCGAGAACAACATTAATCAGCTTTATATCAGCCTTTGCATTATTCAAATCGGCCAGTCGAGGCAAATTTGAAGCAGGAAAGCCCATCGCTTCAAGCGTAATAATTCTGCGGATGGTTTCATCCTGACTCGCAGTGATGGAGGAGGCGAGGTTATCTTCTATATAGATTGATTCCGCGGGCAACCAGATATCAGGGTTACTGGTTTTCGCTTTAGGTAATACGTTTAGCAGAAATAAAGAACTGTTAAGTTCCAGAATCTCGCCACCAGGCATCGTTGCCGTAAAAAAGACCGGTTCAACTTCCAACGTACCTTCTGCTCTTGGGAAAATAGTGTAGCTGTATTCAGTAGTGAAATAGTTTTGGCCCTGAACTTGTGTTCTGTACTCTTTGCGTTGTTCCAGTGGTTTAACCAGCGCATTTATTGCGGTGATTTCTGAAAGTTGTGAGTCCAAAGGCAAAGGGGCCAGGTGGAAAATTTTGGCTCTAAGAATCGCCTGACTATTGACGTAGAGTTCGTCTTTATCAAACTCAACTTCTAGGAAGATTGGGCGTAACCCGCTTTCCTCAGGGGTTGGATTTTGTGCAGCAGGTAGTACGTTTAATATGAGTTCCTGGCTCAGCTCTTCACCCAACTGGAGAGGAGGGATTTGGATATTTCCCTCATTTAATGCTCTCAGGCGTAACTCCCAACTGGTACGCGTCTCCACTGATCCGGTACTGTGTTTGGAGATAGTTACCTTTTTTGTGCCTAGTACTCGGAAATTTTCATGTAGAGGGCTAAGGTCAGGTCTTCGATCTACTTTGCGATCACTTTCTAATACTAACGTGATTTTTTGGCCTTGATAGAAGGTGTATTTGTCTACTTGAGCCGTGACAGCTGCCTGTGTATATGCAGGCAATAGCAATAGAAGGAACAACAGCAAAAGGTATAACTGTCTGAATGGGTGAATCAGCAACACAAGTACCTACTATCCGGATAGCTAGAAAAATAAAGCTACACTCTCAACCCGACTTTTTGAATGAGCGCTTTCATTATGAGTAAAGCGGGTAGGCATATCAATCATTCCCAGAGGTGAAAAACAGTTTTTTACTTCCCTCTTTGTGCTGGGAAAAGGCTTAGTCAAAAAGAATAACCTGTGTGCCTGATTTTATTATCTATACTGTTGATTACACGGGATTATTAAGGATTGGTCATGGTTCACTACAGTCTGGATGAAAAAGAAAACATTCTGACGGCCTTAAGTCAGGAAATAACAACCAAACTATCCGAAAAGCGTGCAGCTGAACTGACTAATTTTGCCTCAGTTTACTACGCTTCAGCATCGGTAGCGGATCTCATGGAGTGGAAGCTGGAGGATCTGTATGGGTCAACGTTGGCCTGTTGGCAGTTTATTCAGCAACGCAAACGTGACCAACCAAAATTGCGAGTCTTCAATCCTGATTATGAACAGCATGGCTGGCAGTCTACTCACACCATCATTGAAGTGCTACAGGAAGATATGCCGTTTGTTGTTGATTCACTCCGCATGGAGCTCAATCAACGCAACCTGACCATCCATGCGATTCACAACGCTGTTGTAAATATGAAGCGTGATGAAAAGGGTAACCTGATTGCGGTATACAGCAAAGACAGCAGAGCTCAGAACACCCATAGGGAATCTTTGGTTTCTGTCGAAGTGGATCGCCATACCGATGAGAATGACCTCAACAATCTTCGTCAGAGTCTGATTAATGTCCTTGATGATGTGCATATGGTTGTTGAAGATTTCCAGCCGATGCTTGAGCGTTGTGACGAGATTGCAGCAACCTTCGCAAAGCCCATTACAGGGTTGGCGAAAGGTGATGTAACGGAAGTGCATGATTTCATCGACTGGTTGAAAAACCATTTCACCTTCCTTGGTTATGATGAGTTTAAACTGGTAAACAAGAAGGGGAAGCAGACGTTAGAAGCCGTGCCCGGTAGCCAGTTGGGTCTGTTGAAATTCTGTGATGAACATTGCCGCTCGGCACTGGTTAACGAGAGTGATCGTGATGCAGAAGGATTTGTGCTAATTCCGGATATTCTCTCCTTTACCAAATCCAACCGTAAGTCTCAGGTTCACCGTCCTACTTATCCCGACTACATTAGTATCAAGAAGTACAGTAAGCAGGGGAAACTGATCGGGGAGTGTCGTTTTCTGGGTTTGTACACTTCCAGCGTTTATATCCAGAGTTCCCGCCAGATTCCAGTGGTGCGGCGTAAAGTAGATGCGGTGATGGAGCTTTCCGGCCTGCATCGTTATGGTCATGACTGGAAGGAGTTATTGCAGATTCTGGAGATCCATCCGCGCGATGATCTGTTCCAGGTTAATGCTGATGAGCTTTACGATACTGTGATCGGTATTTTGCAGATCCATGAGCGACGTCAGATTCGGCTCTTTGTGCGCCGGGATTATTTTGGTCAGTTCTACTCCTGCTTGGTTTATTCCCCGCGCGATATATACAGTACTGACTTCCGGCATAAAGTGCAGGCACGGTTATGTGAGCAATTAGGTTGTGATCAGGCTGAGTTCACCACCTACTTCTCTGAATCTATTCTGACACGCACTCAGTTTATCCTTCGTGGTGAAAATATCGTCGATAGTTTTGATCCGGCAAAACTGGAGAGACTGGTTCGAGAGGCTGCGCGAAGCTGGTGTGATGACCTTCGTGATGCATTAGTTGAGACGTTGGGTGAGGAGGCTGGAACCACTGTTTACAATCAGTATGGGGATGGTTTTCCTGCCAGTTATTGTTCTGACTTTACATCGAGAACAGCCGTTGTTGATCTGCAGCATATAGAGAAGTTGTCAGACTCAAATCCACTGCAACTAAGCTTTTATCAGGCATTGGAGAGAGATCAGGATAATCTTAATTTCAAACTGTTCAGCTTAGGCAATTCACTCCCTCTGTCTGATGTCATTCCGGTTCTGGAAAACCTTGGATTGAGGGTTATCGATGAACATCCCTATCGGATCGAAAGTAAGAAACAAACTATCTGGATTCATGACTTTAATTTGCATTATACCGGCTGTGGCGAGGTTTCTTTGGCTTCGCTGAGGCGGGTATTTGAAGATGCATTCCTCAACATTTGGCAGGGCGGAGCTGCCAGCGATGAATTTAACCGTTTGGTTCTGGGAGGGCAGCTAGGTTGGCGTGAGGTCGCGATGTTGCGATCTTATGCTGCTTATATGAAGCAGATCCGTTTCCCGATCAGTCAGGAGGCGATTAGTGCAACACTGAACACTTATGTAGGCATTGCTTCTAAGTTAGTGCAGCTTTTTCAGGCTCGGTTCGAGCCGGGTAATGAGCACGATCAGGCTACTGTTGAGGCGGATATCATCACAGGTCTGGATGATGTTTCTGGCCTCAATGATGATCGAGTCATTCGCCAGTACCTGACACTGATTAACGCAACTCTGCGAACTAACTTCTATCAGAAGTTAGATGACAGCCCCAAAGGTTACTTCTCTTTCAAACTGTCGCCTGAACAGATCCCGGATATACCGCTACCGAAGCCTAAATTTGAGATCTTTGTATTCTCACCTCGAGTAGAGGGTGTGCATCTACGTGGCGGTAAAGTTGCCCGTGGCGGACTGCGCTGGTCAGACCGTATGGAAGATTACCGTACCGAGGTACTGGGGTTAGTAAAAGCCCAACAGGTGAAAAATGCGGTGATTGTTCCGGTGGGGGCGAAAGGTGGTTTTGTTGCTAAACAGTTGAACGATTCAATGGGTCGGGAGCAGTGGTTGGAAGAAGGTATTACCTGCTATAAAACCTTTATCAGTGGTTTGCTGGATGTGACTGATAATTTGGTTGAAGGGAATGTCGTTCCTCCGGAGTCAGTGGTCCGTCATGATGAGGATGATACCTATCTGGTAGTTGCAGCGGATAAAGGTACCGCTACTTTCTCCGATATCGCCAACGAAATTGCTGAGAGTTACGGTTTCTGGCTCGGAGATGCTTTTGCTTCCGGTGGTAGCCAGGGTTATGACCACAAGAAAATGGGTATCACAGCACGGGGCGCCTGGGTTTCTGTCGAGCGTCATTTCCGTGAGATGGGATTAAATACGGACAAAGATGATTTTACCGTTGTTGGCATCGGCGATATGTCTGGCGATGTGTTTGGCAATGGCATGTTGCTGTCTAAACATATCTGTCTGCAAGCCGCATTTAATCACCTCCACATCTTTATTGATCCTAAGCCTGATCCAGCAAAAAGCTGGAAAGAACGTCAACGCCTATTCGAACTGCCCCGATCCTCTTGGACCGATTACAGCGCCAAATTAATTTCGAAAGGTGGTGGGATATTTGAGCGTAGTGCTAAATCGATAACCCTAACGCCAGAAATCAAAAAACTGACGGGTTTAACTAAGGATGCAGTACCGCCGAATGAACTTATCAGCGCCCTGTTGAAAGCACCGATTGATCTGATATGGAATGGCGGGATCGGTACTTATGTTAAGGCCAGTGATGAAACTCATGGAGATGTAGGCGATAAGGCCAACGATGGACTTCGTGTAAACGGCGATGAACTGAACTGTAAAGTTGTAGGTGAAGGCGGCAATCTGGGCATGACTCAGAAAGCGCGTATGGAGTTTGCGCTAAATGGCGGCCGAATGAACACCGACTTTATTGATAATGCAGGTGGAGTTGATTGTTCTGACCATGAGGTGAATATAAAAATCCTACTAAACCAGATTGTTGATAACGGGGATATGACGGGCAAGCAACGTAACCAATTGCTTGAGAAAATGACTGATGATGTATCTGAGTTGGTCCTGAAAAATAACTACCGTCAGGTGCAATCTATCTCTTTGGCGGAGTCTCGATCTCTCGAAAGCATGTCGGAGTATCAGCGTTATATCATCAATATGGAGAATGCAGGGAAGCTTGATCGGCATCTGGAGTTTTTACCCGAAGACGATGTGCTTAATGAACGTAAAAACAATAACAAAGGCCTTTCACGTCCAGAGCTGTCAGTGCTTATCTCATACAGCAAAGCGGAACTGAAAGAGGCTTTGAGTCTGTCTTCAGTACCTGATGACCCTTATCTGTCACGGGAGCTGTTTACCGCGTTTCCACAAAACCTTGTGCAGGATTTCCCAGAACAGCTTGAACAGCATCGACTAAACCGAGAGATCATTGGTACTCAGATCGCCAACAATATGATCAATATGATGGGGATTAATTTTGTTGATCGACTGCGCATCTCAACTGGGGCTGATGAAGCATCTATTGCCCGGGCCTATATTCTGGCAAGGGATGTGTTTGGAGTTGAGGACCTTTGGCATCAGATTGAGCAACAGGACCATAAAGTCAGCTCAGAAATTCAGGTTGATATGATGTTGGAGTTGCAACACCTGATGCGTAGGACAACCCGCTGGTTTGTGCGTAACCGCCGCTCAGAACTGGACTGTGCGCTTGAAGTAGAGCGCTTTACTAAGGAACTGGGTAAGATCGCTGGCAAACAAGAAACGTTACTTTGTGGTGAACCTAAGGAGCTTTGGAATGTGGCTTCTGCTCAATACAAAGAAGCGGGTGTGCCAGCTAAGTTGGCGAAGCTGATAGCTGGAGCTCGGAGTCTCTATGCGTCCCTGGGTATTATTGAGGTGGCCCAGGAATCTAATGTTCCAACCGATAAAGTTGCCCAGGTTTACTTCGGATTGGGGGAACAGCTGGAACTGGATTGGTTATCCCAACAGCTTAACCGCTTGAGTGTAGAGAATTATTGGCAGGCCCTGGCCCGTGAAGCGTTCCGAGATGATCTTGATTGGCAACAGCGGGCTCTGGTTTCTAATGCTATTCAGGGGCGGGTCAAAGGCTGTTCTGTGCAAGATGTCGTAGATAAGTGGATGAAGGAAAATGCCTGGTTGGTAGAGCGCTGGTTAAATGTTCTCGGTGAGTTAAAAAGTGCCGAAAAGCATGAGTATGCGATGTATACTGTTGCTCTAAGAGAGCTTTTTGATCTGGCTAAAACCAGCCAGTTTTCAACCTAAGCGTTTAATTTCAGTAAGACCATAAATTTTAGCAAGACATCGTATGCGAACCATTGTTGTAAGCCTGAGCATCAGTACTGAGGAGTACATGAAGATGTATCAGGGGGTGGCACAGTATGTGTACACCCGTTCTGTGGATGGCAGGAGTGTTCAGTTTCCTGCCAAAATCCTACAACCCTTTCTACTTAAAAGTGGCATAAAAGGAATGTTCAGAATCACTTTTAATGATCAGGGCAAATATCAGGGGATAGAAAAGGTTTCCTGAGCTGGGTGCATCATGCAGTCTTAATCTGCTCTTACTGTTATTCTCTCTTTGCCTCGCCTATAATCGTGCAAATTTTCTCCATCGGGAACCACTATGTTGTATTCACTGACACGATCACTGATGTTTCAGCTTGATCCTGAACTGTCTCATAACGTATCGCTGCACTCTATGAACCTTGCTGCGTCGT
>NZ_JAAEQH010000220.1 GCF_024231755.1 Neptuniibacter sp. | reverse complement strand
TTCTTCTTTGCCTTTACGCATATTTTCAGTGGCTTTTTCTTGAGCCAGCTGTAAATCACGCTCAGCACGGTCAGCAGCGTCCAGACCTTCAGCAATCTTTTTCTTACGTTCTGCCAGTGCAGCCGTAATTGGCGGCCACACGTACTTCATGCAGAAAACAACAAAGATAAAGAAAGCGATGGCCTGACCAATGATGGTTAGATTGATATTCACGCCATTACCTCTCGCGGTTGGTTAAGTTAATCGACAAGTCAGTCTTTTCGACTTGTAGTTACTTACGCAACAGCGAACAGTACGTACAGACCCAGACCTACACCGATCATAGGTACCGCATCAACCAGACCCATTACGATGAAGAACTGTGTACGCAGAAGAGGAATCAGTTCAGGCTGACGAGCAGCACCTTCCAGGAATTTACCACCCAGGATACCGATACCTACAGCAGCACCTACTGCGCCCAGACCCAACATCAGTGCACCAGCGATGTATAGCAATGCCATTTCCATCTGTTATATCTCCAATTAAGTTTTAAAGTTTAAATTGAAAGTTTTTAAAAAATCGTTTTTCTGTTTCTTCTATTCAGCAATCGTGCTTAGTGGTCATCGTAAGCCATGGCCAGATATACAATCGTCAGTACCATGAAGATGAACGCCTGCAGCGTGATTACAAGAATATGGAAGATTGCCCAAGGTACAGACAGTACCCACTGTGCCCAGAATGGTAGCAGCGCGATCAGGATGAAGATCATCTCACCCGCGTACATGTTACCGAACAGTCGCAGCGCCAGAGAGATTGGCTTAGCCAGCAGACCTACAAGTTCCAGGAACAAGTTAAATGGAAGCATCGCTTTACCCAGAGGCTGGAAAGAAAGTTCAGCCAGGAAGCCGCCCAGACCTTTCTGTTTGATGCTATAGAAAATAATCAGTGCAAATACGCTAAGAGCCATACCTGCAGTCGCGTTTACGTCAGTAGTTGGTACGACTTTCATGTAGCCGATACCCATCTGACTTGCGATGTATGGAAGCCAGTCAACTGGGACCAGGTCCATTGTGTTCATCAGGAAGATCCAAACAAAGATTGTCAGCGACAGTGGCGCAATCATTGGATTCTTATGGTGGAAGATGCCTTTAACGTTGTCGTCAACAAACTCAATGATTGTCTCAACAAAGTTCTGCGTGCTACCTGGTACACCAGATGTAGCAGTCTTAGCAACTTTACGGAACAACCAAAGGAAGAACACGCCCAGTACAATTGACCAGCCCATTGTGTCTACGTTGATTGCCCAAAAGCCCATATCAGCAGCTTCGCCGCCGTGAGCAAAAGTCCAAGTACCTCCTTCACCTACCACGGAGCCATCATAACGGGTAGTACCTTCCGGCAACTTACCAAATGTTAAGTTGGTTAAGTGGTGTGAAATATATTCTGAGGAGGTGAGAGTTCCGCTTTCACTAGCCATTCTCAGTTTCTCTCGTTCAAAGTTTCAGGAATCTTTTATTCATATTCATCTGAGCAATCCAACCGGATATCTGCATCAGGATGAAAGTGCCAAATAAGGAAAATGGATTCAGAGGTTGAATCAGGATAAACACAGCGGCAAAGGCCAGTATGCTTATACTCATTTTCCATATTTGGCTCATGTACATTTCGGCTAATGCCATCTTGGCACTCTGTTCCTCACGAAAGGTGAGTGCGCGATGTGCAAAATAGAGATTAGGCAGCAGATAAAGACCGCCTCCAAGCAGTGCCGACCAGGCTGTTACCAGACTGTGGGCTAAAAGTGCGACAGACAAAGCCACACAGATCCCTGCTTGTATCAGGAATATTTTAAAGATGCGGTTACGAGTTCTCTGACTATGGACACCGTGTTTACGGTTCCCCTTGCCCATTGCCATTAATGTCGCAACCTTTTGTAACAATTAGTCCCGATTTTGCTCTATCTTGGAGCGCATACACCCCAAAATGCGAGCCGATTATATGAGCTTAGGCGCGACGAAACAACAGGCAGTTACAGCATTTGCACTAATGTCGTAGCACAATATGCGCTATGTCATCTTAATTGCTGTTCTAAAGTACTGTTTTACGTCGATAACCTCACAGATTTAGTGGATTATTTTAAAAGTTCTAAAATACTGCTTAACGCTTCTTCATCATCAAAATTGATGGTGATTTTGCCCCTGCCTTTAGCGTTCTGACTAATCGCTACCTTACTGGCAAAGCGCATAGAGAGCTGGCCTTCCAGTTCAGAGAGGCGTGGATCTGGTTCTGGTTTTACCGTTTCAGCTTTGGGGGCTTCACCCTGCTGAATTTTCTTAACCAGTGCTTCGGTCTGACGCACAGATAAACTTTTGCCTGATATTTCTCGCGCGGCTTCAATCTGCTGATCATCTTCCAGTGAAAGCAGCGCACGTGCATGACCCATCTCCAGATCGCCGTATTCCAGCATCTTTTTCACTTCATCGGTCAGATTTATCAGACGCAGAAGGTTTGTAACTGTGGAACGTGACTTACCGATTGCATCTGCAACTTCCTGCTGGCTGAGTTCAAACTCATCCTTGAGGCGTTGCAGGGAAATCGCTTCTTCAATCGGATTTAGGTTTTCACGTTGAATATTCTCTATAAGTGCCATCGCGATGGCAGCTTCATCCGGTACATCCTTCACAATGGCAGGGATCTCGGTCAGATCTGCCATCTGCGATGCACGCCAACGGCGCTCACCCGCGATAATCTCATAGCGGTCCGAATCGATTGGGCGCACTACGATTGGCTGCATTACACCCTGAGCACGAATTGAATTAGAAAGCTCTTCAAGCGCTTGTGGTTCAATATCACGACGCGGTTGGTAACGACCACGCTGGATTACATTCACCGGCAACTGGCAGTAACCATCCAGATTTTCAGCATCTTTGGTAGAAACTTTTTCTTCAACATCACTGACGCTGGACAGTAGTGCATCCAGACCTTTACCCAGTCCACGCTTTTTAGCCATTGATTATGCTTCCTGTGATTGTTCTTTTTCTTCCAGTTGGGTACGACGGATCAATTCACCTGCCAATGCCAGGTAGGC
>NZ_JAAEQH010000219.1 GCF_024231755.1 Neptuniibacter sp. | reverse complement strand
GGCGCAGAAACGAGTGGGCATCTATACCACAGCCTTGCACCCACGTGAAGCTGCATTGGACAATCAGCAGGTGATGACCACCAGTGGACTTGTGGACACTATGCGCTTCAAGCAGCGGGTTGAAAACGTCTTCAAGGTTGACGTGCACGAGATGGACAGCGATGCCATCCCCACCCACAGAATCCACGAAGCTACTCTGTTCGAGCCCTATGACTTGGCGCAGGCAGAGAAACAACGGCACAATGCCTCCAAGCGCCTGCTCAAGTACACAGTCCAGACGCAAGAACAACAACGCCTGCGCGACACTGATCAGTTGGATCACCACCAGTTCAACCTCTTGAACAACCGTACCCAGCGGTTACGACACAAAGCGGAGCGAGAGATTGAAACTCTCACCCAAGAACTGGACGACATCGGCCAAGATGAAAACGGACAAGCCGTTCTCTCAACCACGACCCAGGTATTGGACGTGCGCAAGTTGACCCTGCTCAATCTATTCAAGACCCATGCTGTGGTGGTGCTAAAGATCCTGGCTCGCCAGTTAGGGATAGAAGAGGCTGGCCCAAAACGGTTGCGGCGTACGTTTTTAGCTTTTGGAGACCGCGTCGAGTTCGATCACGAACAGCATATCGCCACTATCTATGCGCGCCGTTTCCCACGTGCCACGACTCAGCAAGCCTACGAACGGCTCTGTGGATCGCTGTATGACGTACCTATTACCCTGACGCGCAACGGAGTCAACTATCAAGTTCGTTTTGGTTGGTAAAGCGCTTGCGCCAGAACACGGAAACAACATTACGCATGTGTTTTTTGCTCAACCGGAAAGGTCTATACTACTTATACTGAAGCGAACGAGGCAGAAATCAGAAACAAATTCAATGGGTGTATTCCAAGCAATATCACTATTCAGACTTGGTTTTCATTCTTGCTACAGCATGGAGTTAGGCCATATCAAAGTGTAATGAATGATGATTTGCATAAAAAGAGAATAGGGTTTTATCTCACAGAACGACTATCTGGAATTAGATACTACACTCGTAGCAAGCGGCCCGTTTATTGGGCAGAAGAAAAAAATCCTTTGAAGTACTATTTTTCACGAGACTTCAAGATTTACTCTGACAAAATTTCTAAATTTGTCGTTGAGTGCAACCGTAAAACAAATGGTGAGGTAATCGACCGGATAGCCAGGATATATCCGCATATTTACATTGATGAAATACAGGATTTAGCAGGTTGGGAATTGGAAGTATTGAGATTGTTTTTTAATTCCGATTCTAATGTTTTGATAGCTGGTGATCCAAG
>NZ_JAAEQH010000218.1 GCF_024231755.1 Neptuniibacter sp. | reverse complement strand
TATTTCGTGGCGAAGCTGAGATCAGATATAAAACGAAGAACGGAAACCTGCCCAGATCACCTTTATTTTTGTTCATACATCCGGGTGTAAGAGAAAAAATGCCCGAAAAGTAAAAAAAGGGAAGACAATTTATAGGGATTCGTCTCACAGTTCAATCTTTGAACGATGAAAATGGCTGATACCATAGTATTGAAAGGGTACAGATACGGAATGACTACTCCTCAGCGGTCATCCCGAAGAAGAGCATTACTCTTTGATCGGGCGCTGAGCCAGCGCAGGCAGTTTTCCATTTAACCCCATCGCATCCATCACGATATGGTTTTTAACCGGTGTCAGTTTATCCAGCAGATTCATTCCCATATTGCGAGCCAAGCGGACAAAAGGCTGCGTCTCATTAAACAGACGCTTGAAGCCCTCCATCGCGGCAGACATCTGGATATTGTCATTGCGACGGATACGCTGAAAACGGCGCAGGACCGACTCACTACCAATATCCTCTCCGCGTTTCACAGCATCAGAAAGTGTTTCTGCCAGTTGCGCTGCATCCAGCAGACCAAGGTTTACGCCTTGCCCCGCCAGCGGATGGATCGTGTGAGCTGCATCGCCAATCGCTGCAAAACCGCCCTGGATATAGTGTTTGGCATGACGCTGGCGTAATGGGAAGACAAAACGCTGATCATTCCAGAGAATATCCCCCAGACGATGCTCAAAGGTTTTAGTCAGCTCAGCACAAAATGCTTGATCATCCAACTCCATCAGCGCCTTTGCATGCGCTGGCGAGGTTGACCAGACGATGGAACAGTAACAATCTCCTTCATCACTGCTCAGCGGCAGTAATGCCAAGGGGCCATCTTCAGTAAAACGTTGCCATGCTGTTTTCTGATGGGCATTTTCCGTCTTCACTGTTGTCACTATCGCATGATGACCATAGTCCCACTCCCACATAGGGATACCCGCCATCTGCCGGGTTTTAGACATCGCCCCATCAGAAGCAACCACCAGCTTGGCATGCAGCTCGCGACCATCTGCCAGACTAACGATACGCCCATCCTGTTCTGGAGCTGAGAGTTTTTTGACCTCTACCCCAGTTAACAACTGAATATTCTCATGTGTTTGCAGCGCCTGATAAAGACCCGCTAAGGTAACGCGGTTCTCTACAATATGGCCTAAAGCTGGCTCATGCAGCTCACTGGCAGAAAAATGGATATGACCAGTACCTTCACCATCCCACACATCCATATCAGTGTATGGGCTAAGACGAAACTGTTGCATATGCTGCCAGGCACCTACCGAAGTCAGAATCTGTTGCGATGCACAGGTCAACGCACTGACGCGTGGATCATAACCCTCTGCCTGCTGCTTTTCGACAAACTCACTGAAACCGGAAACATCTCCTTCACGCTGCTCAAGAACCACAATTTCCAGACCTGATGGCGCCAAAGCGGTTGCCAGAGTCACGCCGACCATACCCGCACCAACAATCACAACATCTGCATTAATCTGTTCAGGCTGAAGTTCAGGTTTAAGTTCAGACATGGAAGATCCTTATTTCAGTTCTGGAGCAGGCATATCCAGCCCCATAGCGCTGCGCGCAAATAACGTACGTGCCGGAGGGCATACATCCAGCATCTGCAAACCAAGATTACGACCGACAGAAAGAAGAGGGTTGCGATTCGAAAACAGCTTCATGGTCTGATCGCTAAAACCGATTGTGCGCTGCTGATCGGTTCGCTGTTGATCATAAAATGCCTGCAGCACCTCCAGATCACCCAGATTGATCTTCTTTTTTCTCGCCTTAATTAGTTTATCCGCCAAGGCAACCACACCACGCAAGGCCAGGTTATAGCCCTGACCCGCAATAGGGTGCAGCGCGTGCGCGGCATTACCCAGTACGACCAAACCCTGCCGAACCTGCTCTTCAGCCAAAACCAGTTTCAGGGGATAGGAGTGACGTTCACCCACCTTGGTAAAGTTCCCGGCACGGTAGCCAAAGCGCTCATGCAGGCGTTCGATGAATGCCTGATCATCCAGTGCCATTACCTCACCAATCTGTTCATCCGGCACAGTCCAGACCAGTCCACAACGATGCATCCCACCTTCATCTTCCAGCGGCAGCAACGCCATAGGGCCGGTATCGGTAAAACGCTCATAAGCGATATCCTGATGCGGACGATCAGGGCTGATATTAGCAATCACGGCATGCTGTTCGTAGGTGGTATGAGAGTAACTGATCCCCATACGCTCACGCAGTTCGGAGCGACCGCCATCGGCCATCACTACCAGTTCACAGCTAATCTGATGCTCTTCATCACCTTGACGTAGTGAAACTCCCATCTGCTCAGCACCGTATTCAACATCGATGACTTCGGCAGGGCAGATAAAATCAACGCGCTTCGCATCATCCTGCTGTAGACGATCGAGCAACACTCGTCCCAACCACTGGTTCTCCACCACATAACCCAGCGCAGGCACTTTTTCCTGCTCAGCATGGAGGTGGGTGACACCAAAATGGCCACGATCTGATACATGAATCTGCTTGATAGGAGCCAAATGTTCTTGCAACGTATCCCAGACACCCATGATTTCGTAGATACTACGGCTGCCATAAGCCAATGCAGTCGCACGGGAATCATAGCTGGGCTGATACTGCAGAGAGTCCTGCGTTGGCATAGGGTGGGTTTCCACCACTGCAATATTCAGATCCAGATCTTCACTGGCGGGAAGCAGCGCACAGGCTAAGCTCGCACCAACCATCCCCCCACCAATTACAACAATGTCGTAGTGTTGTTTCATTCTGCAGCCATCAGACGTTCTATTTCTTCAATCTCTTTCGGTACAGCTGCAGTAAGGACTTCGCAGCCGTTTTCTGTAATCAGTACATCATCTTCAATGCGGATGCCAATGCCACGCCAGCATGCATCGACCTTGTCATTATCCGCAGCGATATAGATACCCGGCTCCACAGTCATCACCATACCCGGCTGAAGTGGTCGCCAATCCCCATCCACTTTGTAATCACCTACATCATGGACATCCATACCCAGCCAGTGACCAATTCGGTGCATGTAGAAATCGCGGTAACTACCCGCTTCAATCTCTGCTTCCAGATCACCATTCAGTAATCCCAATTCAATCAAACCTTCCGTCAGGACTCTAACCGATTCATCATGAACATCGTTCCAGAGAACTCCTGGTTTCGCTAGATCGATACAGGCTTTCTGCGCTTTGAGCACCAGCTCATAAATACTTTTCTGTTCCGGACTGAAACAACCATTAACGGGGAAAGTACGGGTAATATCCCCGGCATAACACTCCAGCTCACAGCCCGCATCAATCAGCACCAGATCACCATCCAAAAGCGGCTCACTGTTTTCGATATAGTGCAACACACAAGCATTCGCGCCTCCACCCACGATGGTGGAATATGCCGGCTGACGGCAACCATTCATCGCAAAGTGATGCAATATCTCCGCTTCCAGCTGATACTCCATCACCCCAGGCTTACATACTTGCATAGCCCGTATATGCCCCTGTGCCGATATCTCACCAGCACTGCGCAACATCTGCTTCTCTTCTTCATCTTTAAACAGACGCATCTCATGCAGTAAATGATCCAACATCACTAACTCAGAGGGGGCTACGGCACCCTGACGCGCTTTTGAGCGGATCAGATTCAGCCAATGGCGGATCTGCTGGTCCAGCTCTTCATCCTGCCCGATGGAGTAGTAGATTCGCGACATGCCATCCAACAGTTGCGGTAGAACCTCATCCACTTCACCGATTGTATGCGCCTGATCCATTCCATAATCACTGACAGCTCCTTCAGGGCCGGCACGGTATCCGTTCCAGATCTCCATCAGCTTGTCCCGCTCACGGCAGAACAATACAGCCTGGCCCTCTTTACGCCCAGGTAACAATACCAGCACTGCATCTGGCTCATTGAAGCCAGTCAGGTAGTAGAAATCACTATCCTGGCGAAACGGGTATTCCGCATCATTATTTCGCGTCAGCATCTTTGCCGATGGAATAATCGCAAGACTGTTAGGCTGCATCTGCGCCATCAATTGCTCACGGCGCTCAGAGTATCGTTCCTGGCTAATTTTCATCAGTGCAACCTGTTATTTTCCGGCTGTGATTTGGCGAACTCTTTCTCTTTATCCTCAAGTGCTTTGTTACACTCGGTAAACAGCATGAGTACAGCCATTCGCACATACTCCTGTACTTCCATCAGATCCGCTTCATTCTCATCCAGCTCTTCCAGTTCAGACGAGATCTGCGCGATTTGTCCCAGATCGTTCAGGGTTTCTTTAGCTTCCTGTGATAGCGACTTATCAGTGTGCTTGCCATACAAACCAAAACCACTTAAAAAACTCTGGCACCAGCGGCCTAACGACTCTGCCCGTAGAGAAATCTCGTTGTCATCATCTGGTAGCAACAGCTCGAACTCCAGATCCAGACTTTCCAATGCATTGCAGGTCGCTGTGTATAGATTAACCAGAGTGACTTTACTGCTTTCCTGAGATAATGAATTGATATCCATCAGTTCACAGGCGGTTTGCAGCAATACAGCAGGTTGTAGACGGGCACCAGCAGCCAGATGACCTGCAATCAATCCATGCAGTTCAGCAGGAGAAACAACTTTTACCCCCTCCTCAACAAACATATTGGCGATCAGTTCAAAATCAGGCAGGTCCACAGGTACATTTTCTAAAGACATCAGATATAGATCCAAAAAAGTTACATGCCGTAAATCCTAGCATTTCCCCCCCTCTACTGCGAAGAAATGAGGCATTTAAGCTAAAGAATTTTGCTGCATTCTTGGCACTTTTCAAAAGCTTCATTGACCCTCTGCCAAGCGCTGATTATAGTCCTGAGAACCTTTACGATTCTGGAGTCTCATTTCTGCATGACCGAGCACTACTTTACCGCCCTGGAACAGAAGATTGACCAGCTTCTGGAGCGCTATGCCCAACTGGAGCAGGAAAATAAGCAACTGCGCGAACGCGAACGCCTGTTGAAGGAGGAGCGTGCACAACTCGCACAGCTCAACGAACAGACACAAACCAAGGTCGAAGCGATGATCATGCGCCTTAAATCTCTGGAGCAGAACAAATGAGTCAGTCTGAATCACAAGCAGTATCCATCAAACTGCTTGATAAAGAGTACAGTTTTAACTGCCCTCCTGATGCGGAAGCTGAACTCCTTGCCTCCGCAGATTTTCTCAATGAGAAGATGAAGGAGATCCGAAAATCTGGTCGCGTACTTGGTCTGGAACGTATCGCCGTTATGGCAGCGCTAAATCTTGCCCATGAACTCCTGCAATCAAAACAAAGTCATAACAGCGGTGTTGAAGAACGCTTAAACCATCTGGGTCATAAAATTGATCAGGCGCTACTGGACATGAATCAGCAGAATGAGACGAACTAGCAGAACTGCACAACCTGCTCAGCTTGAGAACTTTTCATAATCGAACAAATCGATTAATAAACAGTCAGTTACAGGCCTCTAAATAAGCTCATTTAGCACAAAGTAATTTATTTTCAAGACCTGACACACCACATAGAAAGCGTATAATAGGGCTATGCCCTGGGGTGTTCGACCGTTGGTTACGTCCCTCGAGCCGATAATCACACTTTTGGAGGTTACTCGTAGTTTCTGGTGTGCATGTCCGATTTAACGGAAAGCCTTATGATTCTCAGTAACCGCCTCCTTGAACCTTCGGGTTCAGGGCCATTACCGACACCGGCACTCTGGGGATCTATTTTCTGCTATGACAACTCAGCAAACTTCTCAGTCGGCTACCCGACAACAACTTCGCAAACAGATTCGTAGTCTGCGTCGTTCGCTCACGCCTGAGCATCAACAACGCGCATCCGAAGATCTACTCCGTAATATACGCCAGCGTCAGGATTTCCGTCGCGCAAAAAACGTCGCGGTATATTTAAGCAGTGATGGCGAGATCAATCCCAAGCCTTTAATCGAGTTATGCTGGAAACTGGGAAAAAGGGTTTATCTACCCGTATTACATCCCCTCTTGCATAACCGACTCTGGTTTGTACCCTATACTCCCCGCACGCAGATGATCCGTAACATTTACAATATTGAAGAACCTAAACTGATCCCTGCACAACGCCGTTCAGCTTGGGCTTTAGACCTGGTATTGCTGCCCTTAGTTGCTTTCGATGCAGAGGGTAATCGCATGGGTATGGGCGGAGGATATTATGACCGCACTTTTAGCTTTAAAAGCTTAAGAAAGGGGATGAAAGGACCGGATCTGATTGGACTGGCCCACGAGATTCAGAAAGTAGATAAATTACCTGTAGAGGGATGGGATATCCCTCTAACTGCAATTGTATCTGATGCTAGAAGTTACCCTTAACAGGGCAACTCAGTTTTTAGCTGTTAAAAACTTGCTCAAACAAAGATGCGAACTGGAAGTCTGCATGTGACACACCAGTCATCACTGACCCGAGCACAAATACCACAACCAACACCATTACAAGATCAGGGCCTTTTTTCATTATTCTGCCTACCTGTTTAACATTGCAGCAAACAAACGCTCGTTTGTATGCCGCCAGCCGCGTAGTTTTCCATATTTCAGATTTTTTGCAAGTACCTAAATAAGCACAGGTAAAAACCATCTACGGATTTTATCGACCAGTTACAGATACATTTTAATAAAATAATCAAAAAAGCGCCAATTAACCCATGATTTATATGATTTTTTACCTCTTAGAGCATCAAAACCAATACAAACGGCATGGAAATCATCGATATCAGTGTTTGACCAGTGATTATTGCCGCCATCATAGGCGCATCGCCTCCTAGCTGCCGAGCAAGAATATATGCGGAAGTTGCTGTAGGTAGGGCAGCATAGAGCAGTATCAACTGGGAGCTAAGCTGATCCATTCCCAGAGCATAAGCAATCCCCCAAGCAAACACCGGCATCACGAGCAGTTTAATCACAGATGAAGCAACCAGTTCCTTACGGCTTTGCAGAAGTACCTTGAAGCTTAGCCCTGCACCGACTGCCAGCAGCCCTAAAGGAAGCGCCATACGACTCAACAACTCAGCCACTGGCTCAATAACTGCCGGCAGCCCTAAACCAGTCTGATTCAAAAGCAAGCCAGTCAAACTGCCAATTATCAGAGGGTTTGTAATAATCGCCTTTACAACCGGAACGACGCCGCTCGCCTTATGCGTAAAAAATGAAAATACTAATACACAACAGAGATTAAGTAGCGGGATCATTAAGGCCATTATTACAGCAGCCACAGCAACACCCTGACTGCCAAACAACGCAGCAGAAGCAGCCAACCCCACATAGGTATTAAAGCGGACAGAGCCCTGATACAAGGAAGTAAAACCTGCAGCATCATCACTGACGACTGGCCTAATCAGAAACGTAATAACACTCCCCAATAACACCAACAAAACAACTGCAAGGCCGATCTCTTCCAGACCCACTGCAGACATATCAGCCAGACTCAGTTTATAAACCAGCAGCACAGGGAAAAGGATAAAATAGGTTGCCTTCTCCGCCTGTACCCAGAAGTCCTCCCCTGGAAAATCACTTCTCTTCGCAAGATAGCCCAACAGAATAAGCGCAAATACTGGCCATAGAGCACTGACTATTTCAGACATAGTGTTATAGTGAACCCATAAGAATTAATGATGTATGGAGTAGAGTCACCATGATGACATCTCTTGTATTAACAGTCATCGGTCCTGATAAACCAGGTCTGGTAGAGATGCTGGCACAGACAATAACCGACAATAAGGGTAACTGGTTGGAGTCTGGCATGTCCCGCCTTGCTGGCAAGTTTGCCGGTATCCTGATCGCTGAAGTTCCTGAAGACAATTGCGAGCAACTGATCTCAGCACTGAACGCACTTGAAACTCAGGGCCTTAAAGTTATCGCAGAGCGTTCAGAAGCACCGACAGGCGCAGCTATTACCCAGAGTATTACTCTGGAACTGATCGGCCACGATAAGCCTGGGATCGTTCGCGATATCTCCAGCGCTCTGGCTAAACGCCATGTTAATGTAGAACGTCTCAGTACTGAGCTGGTTTCCGGCTCCATGTCAGCTGAGCTGTTATTCAAAGCGGACGCGGAGCTAACGGTTCCTGAAGAGCTTGATCTGGATGAACTTCAGGAAGCGCTTGAGAATATCGCCAGCGATCTGATGGTCGACATCACAATTAATTCATAATCGTTAGCTAAAGCACCCTGAATACTCACGGGGTGCTCTTTTGCTTACCCGCTTCTTAAAAACTCCAGCCATTTACAGACCGATGAGAAAGGGATTATGAGTGCAGAGTCTTTATTCAGGCAGATAGAAGAAGCTTTTCTGGTTATAAATCCAGAGCAATCTCAACCTGTATTTTTAAATGAAGCAGCCTGTAAGCTACTTTCCTTAGATAAAGAGCAATTTGTTAACTCTTCTCTATGGCTGCAACAAATACAGCCTTTGATAAAGGGCTCGACACCACCTAAAGAGCATTTTATTTCCTTTCAAGGACGTAATTATCGACTTGGCTTCAGTCAAATACATGATGACCAGTGCAACTCCATTGCAGTTCACCTGAGCGAAGATTCACCTTCAGAAGAAACGCTACATAACTTCTATGATCTTGTTGATAATTTAGGTGCCTATGTCTTCTGTAAAGACACCAATTTCAATTACACCTACGCCAACCAGCAGGTTTGCGAACTTTTCAGTTGCTCACTAGAAGAGATCATTGGTCATAATGATTATAAGTTTTTTGGTGAAAACACAGGTAAAGAGCTCATAGAAACCTATGACAAACCGGTGATTGAGCAAGGGCAAACCCAAAGAAATGAAGAACTACTCTTTGTTGACAGCATCAATGAATATCGACACTACTTATCCGTAAAAAAACCTCTTTTTGACCAAGATGGGAAAGTGCGTGGATTATTCGGCATTTCCACCGACATCACTCAAGAAAAAAAGACACAGACCCAGTTAAGAGAGAGTGAGCTTCGCCTTAGAACCATTTTGGATAACGTTGGTGCTTACATCTACATCAAGGACAAAGATCGTAGATTCAAGTACATCAATAAGATGACTGAAGAGTTATTTCAGAGAAAAAGCGAAGAGATTGTAGGGCTAAATAACTTTGATCTTCTGGGCCCTGAACAAGGTGAAGAGTTTGATCAAACCGATCGAAAAGTCTTTGAACTAGGCAAGAAAGTCACATGCCTAGAAACCTTCACGACTCCTGACGATATCCTCTACTACTGGTCGGTCAAAATCCCACTGCAAAGTGAACAGGGAGAGATCGACCATTATATTGGGATTTCAACTGACATTACGGACCAAAAACGTCTGGAACAGACAGTACGAGAATCCCATCAGGAACTGGAACTTCGGCTAGAAGAGATCAAGAAACTTAAAGATGAACTGCAAACTCAGGCCACCCATGATTCGTTAACAGGCTTGTACAACCGTCGCTACCTGGAAGATCACTCCCCACTCAGCTTCACAGACCCTAGTCGCGGCACCACCAGTTTGCTAATGGTTGATATCGATAATTTTAAATCTATCAACGATACCTATGGCCACGGCATAGGTGACAAAGCCCTAAAGTTACTCGCCGACACCTTAAGTGCAGAGTGCAGAAGTAATGACCTTATTTGCCGCTATGGAGGCGATGAGTTTATCGTTATCCTTCCAAATACCCCTCAAGACTCTGCTTTAATGAAGGCAGAATGGATACGAAAAAACTTCCAACTCAACACACCAGACACTCTGGCAAAGATAAAGCAAATCAGCATATCCATTGGTATTGCGACTTCACCTGATAATGCTGACTGTTTTGAAAAGCTATACAACGCAGCAGACAAGGCACTTTACGCAGCTAAGAAGAAGGGCCGTAACTGCTGTGTAACTGCATCTGAAAGCCAATAAAAAATGCGCCATAAGGCGCATTTTTACTCTGAACACAACGTTCCAATTAACCGCGTTGATCCAGCTTAGCCTGTCCGCGCTTAACCGCAGCACGCACCTGATTCGGAGCAGTGCCACCAATATGATCTCGGGCCGCAACAGATCCTTCCAAGGTCAGCACTTCAAATACATCCTGTTCAATGTTATCGGAGAACTGCACCAGCTCTTCCAGGCTCATCTCACCCAGATCTTTGTTCTGCTCAATACCATACGCAACAGATTTACCCACTACTTCGTGCGCATCACGGAAAGGCATGCCTTTACGTACCAGATAGTCTGCCAAGTCAGTTGCTGTAGAGAAACCACGCAGAGCAGCTTCGCGCATACTCTCTTTCTTAGATTCCAGAGCCGGAACCATATCTGCAAATGCACGCAGACAACCTTTTACAGTGTCAATCGCATCAAATAGTGGCTCTTTGTCTTCCTGATTGTCTTTGTTGTACGCCAGAGGCTGAGACTTCATCAGTGTTAGCAAGCTCATCAGGTGACCGTATACACGGCCTGACTTACCACGTACCAGCTCAGGCACATCCGGGTTTTTCTTCTGCGGCATGATGGAAGAACCAGTACAGAAACGATCCGGCAGGTTGATGAAATCGAACTGTGCAGAGGTCCACAGCACCAACTCTTCAGACATACGGGTCAGATGCATCAGCAGGATACTAGACGCAGAGCAGAATTCGATTGCGAAGTCGCGATCAGAAACCGCATCCAGAGAGTTCTCCGCAGGCGCATTAAATTCCAGCAACTCACAAGTGTAATCACGTTGAATTGGGTACGTAGTACCCGCCAGAGCAGCCGCGCCCAAAGGCATAATATTGGCACGCTCACGGCAATCTTCGAAACGACCGAAGTCACGGGACAGCATCTCAAACCAAGCCAACAGATGGTGACCAAATGTTACCGGCTGAGCTGTCTGAAGATGGGTAAAGCCCGGCATGATAGTATCCGCTTCCTGTTCTGCAAGGCCCAGAAGCCCTTGCTGCAGGCGAGTAATCTCTGCCAGAACAAGATCGATCTCATCACGCAGATAAAGACGGATATCAGTTGCTACCTGGTCGTTACGAGAACGGCCTGTATGAAGTTTTTTACCGGTAATACCGATCTTCTTGGTCAGAGCCGCTTCGATGTTCATATGCACATCTTCCAGCTCTACAGACCATTCAAACTCTCCACGTTCGATCTCAACGCGGATCTCACCCAGACCACGGATAATGTCATCACGTTCCGGCTCAGTCAGTACGCCTGCTTTAGTCAGCATTTTGGCATGAGCAATAGAGCCACGAATATCCTGCAGATACATACGCTGATCAAACTCTACAGATGCAGTGAAACGAGCCACAAATGCATCGGTTGGTTCATTAAAACGACCACCCCACTGCTGGTTGGTTTTA
>NZ_JAAEQH010000217.1 GCF_024231755.1 Neptuniibacter sp. | reverse complement strand
GATTAGATTTCTTCATCAGGGACTCGTACTGATGCGACATCAGATGAGACTGAACCTGCGCCATAAAATCCATCACGACAACTACGACGATCAGGAGTGAGGTGCCACCGAAATAAAACGGTACGTTAGCCGCTACCACCAAGAACTGAGGCATCAGAGATACCGCCGTAATGTATAGCGCACCAAACAGAGTCAGTCGTCCCAGCACAGTATCAATGTAACGCGCTGACTGTTCACCTGGACGAATACCTGGGATAAAAGCACCTGATTTCTTCAGGTTATCCGCTACATCCTTAGGATTGAATACAATCGCTGTATAGAAGTAGCAGAAGAAAATGATTGCGACCGAGAACAGCAGAATGTACAGCGGCTGGCCTGGACCAAGCGCTAGAGCAACATTCTGCAGCCAATCCATGCCTTCTGATTGACCAAACCATTGGCCCATAGAAGCAGGGAATAGCAGAATACTGGATGCAAAAATCGGCGGAATCACACCAGCCATGTTGACCTTCAATGGAAGGTGGCTGGACTGTGCCGCAAAAACGCGATTGCCCTGCTGACGTTTTGCGTAATTAATGGTGATACGGCGTTGACCGCGCTCCATGAATACTACAAAACCAACAGTAGCAATGGCCAGGAAGGCAATAGCCAGCAACGCTAGGATATTAAGATCACCCTGACGTGCAGCTTCAAATGCCTGACCGATTGCGCTAGGCAATCCGGCCACAATACCAGCAAAGATCAGAATTGAGATACCGTTACCGATACCACGTTCAGTCACCTGCTCACCCAACCACATCAGGAATACCGCACCAGCTACCAGTGTCACAACTGCTACAAAGTAGAAGCTGGCATCTGCGCTAAATGCTACACCCTGATTCGCCAAACCAACGGCCATACCGAAGGATTGAATAAGTGCAAGCAGAACAGTTCCATAACGAGTGTACTGGTTGATCTTACGACGACCAGCCTCACCCTCTTTCTTTAACTGAGCCAAGGTTGGGCTAACCACGGTCATCAACTGCATGATAATCGATGCAGAGATGTACGGCATGATACCCAGCGCCAAGATACTCATTCGCTCCAGTGCACCACCGGAGAACATGTTAAAGAGACTCAGGATTGTGCCCTGATTCTGATCAAATAATGCAGCCAGACGATCCGGGTTGATACCTGGAACCGGGATATGAGCCCCGATACGGTATACAACGATCGCAAGCAGAACGAACAACAGACGAGACTTAAGCTCACCTAGTCCACTTTGCATTCCAGCTGGTATTGGTCCTTGTTTAGCCATTTACGCCTCGACTTTACCGCCAGCAGCTTCGATAGCAGCCTGTGCACCTTTGGTCACACGAAGACCTTTAACGGTGACAGCTTTAGTGATCTCGCCAGACAGAATCACTTTTGCAGATTTAATTTCCTGCTTGATGATATCCGCCGCTTTCAGCGCGTCGAGATCGATTACATCAGACTCGATTTTCGCCAGTTCGTTGAGACGAATCTCAGCAACGTAGCGAGCAATGCGAGAAGTGAAACCGAATTTTGGCAGACGACGCTGTAATGGCATCTGACCGCCTTCAAAACCTGGTTTCACAGAACCGCCAGAGCGGGATTTCTGACCTTTGTGACCACGGCCACATGTTTTACCCAGACCGGAACCGATACCACGACCAACGCGTTTAGCCGCTTTACGTGAACCTTCAGCAGGGCTTAGAGTGTTCAGACGCATGCTGTAACTCCCTTATTAGTCTTCTACCTGAAGCAGGTAGTTAACTTTGTTGATCATGCCACGTACAGATGGAGTGTCTTCCACTTCAACTGTGTGTCCAATACGGCGCAGACCCAGACCCTTAACGCACAATTTGTGGTTAGGCAGAGTACCGATAGGGCTACGTACTAGTGTTACTTTAACTGTCTTAGCCATTGTCGATTACCCCAGAATGTCTTCTACGGACTTACCACGCTTAGCAGCTACATCTTCCGGAGATTTCATTGCCGCCAGACCTTTAACAGTCGCACGAACAACGTTTACCGGGTTAGTAGAGCCGTAGCATTTAGCCAGTACGTTGTGGACACCTGCCAATTCCAGTACTGCACGCATCGCACCACCTGCGATTACACCAGTACCCTGAGAAGCAGGCTGCATGTAAACTTTTGAAGCACCGTGACGTGCTTTGATTGGGTACTGCAGTGTGTCGCCGTTCAGTTCAACTGAAACCATGTTACGACGAGCCTGTTCCATTGCTTTCTGAATAGCAGCAGGAACTTCACGTGCCTTACCACGGCCGAAACCTACACGACCTTTACCATCACCAACAACAGTCAGTGCAGTAAAGCCGAAGATACGACCACCTTTTACTACTTTAGCGACGCGGTTAACCTGAACCAGCTTTTCCTGCAGATCGCCGTCTTTCTGTTCATGATTTGACATATTCGATCCCTTTAGAATTTCAGGCCGCCTTCGCGGGCAGCATCAGCCAGAGCCTTTACACGACCATGGTACTGGTAACCAGCACGGTCGAATGCTACTTCAGTAACACCAGCTTCAGTAGCGCGCTGAGCGATCAGAGCACCTACTTTTTCAGCCGCAGCGATGTTACCACCAGTCGCTTCGCGCAGATCTTTTTCTACAGTAGATGCAGCAGCCAAAACTTTTGCACCATCAGCAGAGATAACCTGAGCGTAAATGTGACGCGGTGTGCGAGTAACGCACAGACGAGTAGCGCCCAGCTCACGCATTTTCAGGCGGGAGCGACGAGCACGACGAATACGAGATTGTTTCTTAGCGTTCATAACCCTGCCCTACTTACTTTTTCTTCGCTTCTTTACGGCGAACATATTCATCAGCATAACGAACACCCTTGCCTTTGTATGGCTCTGGTGGACGGAATGCACGAATCTCAGCAGCTGCCTGACCCAAAACCTGCTTGTCTGGACCAGACAAGATGATAGTGGTTACGTTTGGCGTTTCTGCTTTGATGCCTTCTGGAAGGTCATAATCGATTGGGTGAGAGAAACCCAGGTTCAGGTTCAGTACGTTGCCTTTAGCAGCAGCACGATAACCTACACCCTGAAGTTCAAGAGTTTTCTTGAAGCCTTCAGTCACACCAACAACCATGTTGTTGACCAGAGAACGAGTAGTACCGGACAGAGCAACAGCCTGCTTAGAGTTCTCACGAGCAGAGAATTTCAGCTCGTTCTCTTCCTGTGCTACAGCAACAGAAGGGTGAACATCCAGAGACAGCTGGCCGTTTTTGCCTTTTACATTAACGGACTGGCCGTCAATTTTAACTTCAACACCTGCAGGTAGACTAACAGGGCTTTTTGCAATACGTGACATATTGAAATACCTCTTAGAATACTGTGCAGATTACTTCGCCACCCACACCAGCACTACGTGCTGCGCGGTCAGCCATTACACCTTTACTTGTAGAGATAATCGCTACACCCAGACCGCCAGATACTTTTGGCAGTTCACTTGCGTTCTTGTAGATACGCAGACCTGGACGACTTACGCGTTTGATCTCTTCAATTACCGGCTTACCTTCAAAGTATTTCAGCTCGATGTTCAGAACCGGTTTTACGTCGCCTTCTACTGCGTAGTCAACGATGTAACCTTCTTCTTTTAGAACTTTAGCTACAGATACTTTTACTTTGGAAGACGGCATAGATACGGCCTGCTTTTCAGCCATGTGACCGTTACGGATACGGGTAAACATATCCGCTAGAGTATCTTGCATGCTCATTGCATTAACTTCCTCATGTGCAGCACGATGCGGTACCCCATAAAGGGGCCAGAACCACCGTGCTTACCGTTTATACCAACTGGTGGATTACCAGCTAGCCTTTTTCAGACCCGGAACATCGCCACGCATCGCTGCTTCACGCAGTTTGATACGGCTGATACCAAACTTGCGGTATACAGCGTGTGGACGACCTGTAATCTGACAACGACGCTGTTGACGTGATTTGCTGGAATCGCGTGGCAGTTTCTGCAGCGCGATAGTCGCATCCCACACTTCGTCTTCAGAAGAGTTCGGGTTATTGATGATTGCTTTCAACGCTGCACGTTTCTCAGCGTATTTAGCAACTAACTTTGCACGTTTAGCTTCACGTGCCTTCATTGATTCCTTAGCCATGATATAGCCCTATTACTTGCGGAACGGGAAGTTCAGGGCAGCCAGCAGGGCACGACCCTCATCGTTAGTCTGAGCAGTCGTAGTGAACGTAATGTCCATACCACGCAGTTTATCTACCTTATCGTATTCGATTTCAGGGAAGATGATCTGCTCTTTAACACCCATGCTGTAGTTGCCACGACCGTCAAAAGATTTCGGGTTCAGGCCACGGAAATCGCGGATACGAGGGATAGAGATATCTACCAGACGATCCAGGAATTCCCACATACGCTCGCCGCGCAGTGTAACTTTACAGCCGATCGGCCAGCCTTCACGAACTTTGAAGCCCGCGATGGATTTACGAGCCAGACATACAACCGGCTTCTGACCAGCAATTGCAGTCATATCTGCAACAGCATTTTCCAGCATTTTCTTATCGCCCAACGCTTCACCAACACCCATGTTCAGAGTGATTTTAGTCAAACGTGGAACAGCCATTACGCTAGGGCAGTTCAGCTCATCTTTCAGCTGCTGCTTAACGGAATCGTTATAAAGCGCTTTTAATCTAGACATGATATCAGCTCCCCTTATCCGCCAATTGTTTCGCCGGTAGACTTGAAGATGCGAGTTTT
>NZ_JAAEQH010000216.1 GCF_024231755.1 Neptuniibacter sp. | reverse complement strand
TTTTGCCTCACGCACCAGTTGTTCGAACCCATCTGCAACCTTGTTCATGCCTTCAGAAATAGCAGACATTTCATCCTTACCACGCTTATCAAGACGAGCGGTAAGGTCTCCACTGGCCAACTGATCGGACATTCTCTGGAAGCTTTCGATAGTCAGAATAGTTGAACGGTAGAAACCTAAGAATAAATAGAATGCCAGTGCAATAGTGACACCGATAACACCAACAATCAGGTTACGGCTGAATACCTGTTTCTCAAGATAACTCTGCTCTTTAGCGTACAGTGCTGGCAGCATCTCTTTATACAATCCAAGAACCTTTTTAATTGCCGCAGTACCTTCAGAAAAAACCTGGTTGGAATCAACCGCAATAGAATCAGGTTCAGTGACATTGGTACGGATGTAAGCCAGATAACCACCTACGCCTTTCTGAGCCTCATCAATGGCCGCACTCATAGCAGACAGCTCTTTAAGTTTAAGGCCAGAAGATAATCCCGGATAAACCTTTTCCAAACGTCCCATCAGATTGTTGATGTAGATAAAGCTATCCGGAGTAAACTGCCCTTTTGCCGCTACACCAGAAGCTTTACCACGTAACTGCCCCACCTCATCGATAATCTGCGGCAGGAAAACAGCCACATTATCGATCATAAACGTTGTATCGCTATGCGGGTCCAGTTCCAGTGAGTAAGCAGTAAGAATCTCTTTGTTAAACCCACGTACCGCTGCAGCAAAACGGTTATGCATTTCAAAAATTTCTGCAGGTTGCTCAG
Organism: Neptuniibacter sp.; assembly: GCF_024231755.1. Taxonomy (GTDB): domain Bacteria; phylum Pseudomonadota; class Gammaproteobacteria; order Pseudomonadales; family Balneatricaceae; genus Neptuniibacter. The sequence goes on along the minus strand of NZ_JAAEQH010000216.1, from coordinate 8,894 downwards.
TACCGATACTGCTCTTTATAGCAGCCCAGCGGGACTCCAGTTCAGTTATCAACTTTTTGATATCAGAGCCTGTATCACCTGTACCGCCTTTCAGCCCCTGTAAGGCTGCATCTACCTTGCCGCGCCTATCCAGGACTTTACTTTCAACACCGGTATTGCCGTTCAAGAAGGCATTAGTCAGGCCGCGGTGTTGACCAATATTTACCACCAGAGGCTCTGTTAGCTGGATAATCTCAATACCGCGGAGCTCAGACTTAGTCAGGTTGATACTGCGGCTCAGCTCCTGCCAAAAGAGACCAACTGTCAGAATTAGAGGGATAAGAAAAAGAACGCTGACAACAATAAACTTCGCCGGGTACTTCAGACTTCCCATCAGTTTTGCTGCAGGACTAATCCATGAGTTCATTTACAGGTCTCCTGGCTGATAATAATTACCACATTAATTTTGAGTATTTATTCAGAATTGTTGGTTTAAGGCAACTCTCAGTTGAGATGGTTCCCTTAATTTTTTAACTTTTTCAAAAACCACCCCAGCTTCATCATATTCACGCTGTAAATGGTGTAACCACTGTTTCAATCTTCCGTGAACATATTTAGCCGCTATATCTCGCTCAATCTGAACTAAATACTGCTCAACTAACTTAAGCACATGTTCCCAATTAAGGGAAGAAACTGTTTCATTAAGTTGATGATGTTTAATCACTTTTGCCAAATCGGGCTTGGCAATCAAACCTCTGCCAATCATCACATCATCACAACCGCTGACTTCACGGCAGCGCAGATAATCTTCCCAGTTCCATACCTCGCCATTGGCAACAACGGGGATATTCACGGCTTCACGAATACGTGCTATCCATTCCCAATGGGCTGGAGGTTTATAACCTTCTAACTTAGTGCGGGCATGCACCGCCATAGAATCAGCCCCTGCATCCGCAATTGCATGGGCATTCTCCAACGCAAGCGACTTATCTTTGTTACCCAAACGCATCTTGGCAGAAACAGGTACTTCTTCAGGCACTGCCTCTCGTACCGCTTTTACAATCTCATGCACTAACTCAGGCGCATCCAGCAGAACCGCACCACCTTTGCTTCTGTTAACCGTTTTCGCAGGACAGCCAAAGTTGAGATCAATACCCGGCGCACCCAACTTAGCCCCTTTACGCGCATTACCGGCCAAAACAGAGGGATCACTCCCCAACAGCTGCAGAATTACCGGCGTACCCGCCGGAGTTTTGCCCCCGTTGTGGAGTTCAGGGCAGAGCCGACGAAACACCTTAGCCGGGAGCACACTATCACTCACCCGTAGGAACTCAGTCACACAGTGATCAATACCACCGACCTGAGTCAGCAGATCACGCATGGTGTAATCAACAACACCTTCCATCGGTGCCAGAATAATCTTCACGTTCTTAATTGCTTTACGGTTAAAAAATTATGGCGCTATTATAATTGAATAAACCCTTTCAGATAATCAGCAGATACCCTATGCGTCTCTTTCTTGCCATAGATATTCCCGAATCCATTCAGGATCAGATCGCCCTCCTCACCTGCCCTGAACTGGAACAGGTACGCTGGACCACAAGCCATCAACTACATATCACACTGGTCTTTATCGGCGACCAACCCCAGCACCGCCTGGATGAGATCATAGAAGCTGTCGCAGAGGTTCAGTTCACACCTTTTAATCTCACCCTGAAACAAATAGGCCACTTCCGCTCCGGCATCATCTGGTTGGGTGTCGACGAAAATGAACAACTTCAGCGTTTACAGAAATCTCTAAGTCATAAAATCAGAGGTCTTGGAATCAAACTCGAACAGCGTAAATTTATTCCGCATCTGACGCTTGGGCGTTGTAAGAAGCTTACTCCGGAAATTTTGGAGACTGTTGCGAGTAACGGGATTGGGTTTGAAACGGGGTTTGAGGTTGAGGCGTTTCAGCTGAAAAGTAGCAGACTCAGTCCGGATGGTGCTATCTACCAAACTGAAGGGTGAATTTTTACCTGACTAAGGAGCACGAGGTGAATTTAAGCACGCGGTTAATACAAGCACGCGGCATAGCCGCTACGAGTGGCGAGAACGCTTTGCTGCTAGAACGCTGCTTTGCAGCTGCTAGGAAAGACTAAAAACCTTTACCTAGCCCAAGATCGCTCCCTCTTTCACGTGTTAGTATGACATCAGTTTGATCTCTGTTTAGCTGTTAGCCAAGGAAGACTATCTATTATGCGTACTAAGGGGAAAATAATATCTTGGAACGACGAAAAGGGCTTTGGTTTTGTTGAGCCTTGCTCCGGCGGGAAAAGAGTATTTCTACATATAAAAGCTTTCAGGCAGAGAAGTAGCCGTCCCGAGATCGGTAAATTGGTAACCTATAGTCTATCTACTGACAGGCAAGGAAGGCCATGCGCTGCTAAGGCAACATTAGCCGGTGATCGCCTTCCACAACAAACGAAATCTCAAAATAATTCTCTGGCCTTGATATGTGCAGCCATTTTTTTAACCGTTGTCTGTATTTCGGTTATTACAGCTAAAATACATCCTCTTATTCTTGCCCTGTATATTGTTGCAAGCCTGCTTACCTTCCTCATATATGCGATGGATAAATCCGCGGCTCGTAAAGGCGGATGGCGCACACAGGAAAGCACCCTGCACATGTTTGCTCTAATCGGAGGTTGGCCTGGCGCCCTTTTGGCACAACAAAAGTTACGTCATAAATCAAAGAAGCAGCCTTTTCGCTTTGTGTTCTGGATTACAGTTTTACTCAACTGCTCTGCATTCATTTGGTTATATACTCCGTCTGGCTCATCCACAGCACAAGCATTGATTGCCTTAATAGCATGAAGGGAAGCTGTATGGTCAGGCCTCCCATTTCCCACAATACACGGCTGTTCACCAAGTCCCGGAATCGGCGTGAGGACACGCCTCCTACACATGGATTGGATATCCTAAGCCTTTCCTAGCAGCTGCGAAGCAGTGTTCTAACAGCGAAGCGTTCTCGATACTAGCCACTGCTTTTTGGCGTTCTAGCTACTAGCTACTAACCCACCCAGATTTTACATCTCACCGCTAGAGAGTTATGTTCGTTGCTATGTTGAATGTAAAACTCTGGATAAAATGAAAGAAATCCTAACCAAACTCTTCTGGCCAATCCTAAAATTCTTCGAAACCGAAGAAGTACCAGCCAACTACAAGAAATCCCACAGAATCGCCCTAAACGTATTAGGAAGTCTATTTATCTTCCTTTCACTTATCTCAGGCATAGGCGCTTCCGCCAGCGAAGACATAGGGACACTCATCCCTGTTATCGTCTTCTTCTGCATAGGATTTGTCGCTGTGGTGGTTGGCACACTGGGTTCAAAGGGAGCCGTTTCAAAAATCTGGGGCACTAAATAGACTAGAAACAAAACTATTTACGAACGCTATCTCTACCTTTTTCACCTGAAACCCAAGCTTTCCTGTACTCAATTTAGAAGTACCATTGCCCGCGGTATAGCTAGCTCAGCCATAAATAACCATCTGAAAATCAAGACAATAAATCCCATTTTCAGCCCTTGCGACATTCTGTCACAGCGACAATTAGTCACATTCTCAAGGCAGTTTTAGCTCTATACCATGCGCAAAATTTTTGAGCGCATGAGCTAAAGCAATGAAAACAAATGCATCGCCCGTCACCTTCCCTCTCAATCTGATTACAGCCGCCTGTATCGCGTGTACACCGTTACAGGCTTATGCAATTGACGACCTTGTCACCACCATTATTGTGACCGCTAGCCGTGATGATGAAGCGAGTGAAACCTTACCTGTAAGTGTAAGCACAACGGATGATGAACAATTAGAGATCGATCAGGGTGTGCATATTCAGGACAGCACCCGTCTGATGGCTGGCGTGACTATTAATCAGCTATCAGGCAGTTCATCACACAACACGGGTATCCGCATGCCACTGAACTACGATGGATACTATCTGTTTCTCCAAGATAGCATCCCTCTGCAATCCAGTGCTTTTTTTAACCATAACGGATTACGCTGGTCCAGTTTCAACACTAACGCTGATCAGATTGAGGTTCTGAAAGGTGCGGGGACAACTCTGTATGGCTCTGGTGCCGTAGCGGCAACGATTAACGTGCTGAGTACAGATCCTACATTTTATCCAAAAGGTGATATCAGCTTGTTAGGAGGCGCTAATGATTACGCACAAATCAAGCTTAAACACAGTGACAAAATATCCCACGATCAGGCTTTCCTGATCTCAGCTTCTGCACTTCAACACAATGGCTGGCGTGACCACACCGCTCGAGATCGCCAGGAAGTTTTGCTTAAACATTTGTGGGATATAGGTACGGATACTGAACTAAAAACCCAGTTCCAGGCCTCAACTATGACCGATGAAATGGCCTCTTCACTGACCAAGGACCAATATGAAGCGGATCCTAGCCAATCTGGGCTCGCACCCGTTGTAGAAGCTATTGATCCGGAGCGAGACAGTGACTTTGCCCGTTTGAGTTTCGAGTTAAACCATAAGCTGAATGATCAAGTATCCATCAGCCTTATCCCCTACTTCCGCCACAACACAAACGATTACATTGCTACCTGGCGCTCTTACACACCCTGGAATGAGAGCAGTGTGAACAGTTACGGTTTACTGGCAAAAGGCAACTGGAACCATGATAACGGTAGTGAAACCATTTTTGGTGTAGATCTGGAACATTCAGAATCTGAACTACTGACAATTCAGCCTTTAACCATCACTTTAACCTCTTGGCGGGGTGGTAGCACTACCTATACAGAAGGCTTCAAATATCGGGATCAGGAGATCGCTTATAGCAATGTATCTCCTTATCTCCAACATAATTTCGGATTAGGGGAACGCTTGAGTCTGCAAGCGGGAGCACGTATTGATTACAGTCGTTACAAGCTGGATAACCATCTTGCTGAAACGGATAACGATGGCTACGGCAATCGCCAGCTAGCTGATCGTAAAGACTCATTTAGCAGCTTTAACCCCAAACTAGGTTTCCACTATTCATTATCTGAGCACAGTGGTTTTTACGGCCGTCTGGCTCAATCCAACCGCCTGCCAACCGCATCGTCTTTGTACAATCTTAATAGTGGTGACAGCGGCTCATTGGTGGGTGGCGTGAGTGAAGAGACATCAACTACTCTAGAACTAGGTTACCGCCTGCATAGACGTGACCTTACCCTCTCAGCAGCAATCTACCGGATGGATATTGATGATGCCATCGTCACAGCACAAGACGCGCATGGCGACACCTACCGCACTAATGCGGGCGAAACCAGACACCAAGGTATTGAGATTGAAGCGGCATATCAGTTTTCTCCATCAATTTCAGGACAGTTAGCATATAGCCACTCATTGCATGAGTTTATCGATTACGTAAATGACGGGAACGACTACTCTGGCAATACAATGAAGTTTGCACCGAAGAATAAAGCAGGCGCCAAATTAAACTGGTCTCCTCAGGAAATTTCTGGACTGGACCTTCAGTTACAGATGGATCATTTCGGTGAATATTGGAAAGATGACGCCAATAGCGAGAAAGCAAAAAGCTATACCCTTTTCCACCTGAAAGGACAGTACAGGCTAGCACCTGATATGACTCTTTTTGCCCGTGTTGATAACCTTTTTGATCGTGAATATGTGTATCAGTCTGAGATCAGTTGGGGGAGAGATAAATACTACCCTGGTGAGGGGCGTAACTTTAAAGCCGGCCTGAAGTATCACTGGTAAGGGGCAAAAAAATGACTGGTAAGCTTTATATATGGCACAGACGTTTGGCCTTGATTGTGATGGTCCCTTTATTGCTGTTTGGGCTAAGCGGATTACTGCATCCAGTGATGCGCCTCACTGCTCCGGAAGTTGAAAAACGTTTCTATGTACCTCCTGTTTGGCCGGGTAGCTTACCTTCACTGAAAAGCTTACCCGCCGACTTCCCACTGGAGAAAACTGCCGGACTACGTCCGGTTAAAGTGAATGATAGCTGGTACCTTCAACACTGGAATAGCAGAGAAAAAGCTAGTCAGCTCTATGATTTGAATGGCAAAAATATTCCTGATACCGCAGAAGCTTATGCCATTCAATTAGCACGGCATTTTAGTGGTGATCATAGTAGTAAGATTAACCAGGTCCGTTTATTAACAGAATTTTCTCAAAGCTATGCTCCGATTAACCGTCTGTTACCCATATGGGAAGTACAGCTTAATCGACCAGACAATCTCAGTGTATTTGTTGATATCCGACAGGACAGGCTGGCAACTCTGGTAGACGACCAGCGCCGTCTATTTATGACGACGTTCCAATACCTGCACGTTTGGGCATTCATAGATCCGGAACATCCTGTGCGTACTCTGATTTTTATCAGTTTGATGACGGCTTCACTGGTACTGGGTGTGAGCGGGTTGTATCTGTTCTGTGTGTTACCACTAAAGCGCAGAAAATCTAAAGATCTAAAAAAACTACATGCCTGGTCAGGGGTAATTATTTCACTGTCCTTATTGATGTTCGTATCCAGTGGATTGGTAAGAACCTTTGAAAAACAGATACCAGAGGTGCGTGGCCTCACGCTTGATCAACAAATGGACCTCAGCGACCTGAATGTAGGACCTCTAGAATTACAGGCTAACTACTCCGAAATAACCAATATCTATCCCCACCTGATAGACGGCTCAGTCGTATGGCAGCTCATTCAGCCACGTAAGCCAGATATCTGGATTAGTGCGGAAACAGGTGAGGTTATACCATCCGGAGGGGTACTGTTCGCTTCTGAATTAATAAGCACATTACAGTTGGAACAAAACCCGGAATCTAATCATCGTGTAATTTTTAACTTCAAGGCAGATGAACACTATGGTTTCATCGATAAACGTTTACCCGTTATCGCACTGGACTATCCCGGTCAAAGCTATTACGTCGATACACGCGATGCAGTTTTATCGGTTCGGGTAAATGAGACAGATAAAGTATTCAGCTGGATCTTCCGTTACCTACATAAATGGCGTTTTGCCGATGGTCTGGGCCTGAATATTCGAGATACCCTAATTAGTGTGTTTGTTCTAGGTATAAGCCTAACCATTCTCCTTGGCTTTAAAAGTTGGGTTAAACGCAGACGTAAGCAAAGAGTTGCAACAGCGTCACCTAAAAGAATTGAGCCAACAGTAAATGTTTAATTAGGTTGGTAACGAAGAGAGAGTAAACGCTAAGGGAACACAAAAAAAGCAGCCACCTGGCTGCTTTTTCATATCAAAGTCTACAACGTTTAGATCGCTGCTAATCCAAGCAACATATCCGCTTTAATATCTTCCAGATCTTCGATCCCAACAGACAGACGAATCAGGTTATCTTTGATTCCAGCTTCTGCACGTGCTTCCGGAGTCATACGCCCATGAGTGGTTGTACCCGGATGGGTGATGGTAGTTTTTACATCACCCAGATTACCGGTGATAGATACCATCTGAGTTGCATCAATAAAGCGCCAAGCGGCTTCTTGGCCACCTTTTACCTCAAAGGATAAAACTCCACCAAAGCCATTCTGCTGTTTTTTCGCAAGTTCATGCTGAGGGTGGCTTTCCAAGCCGGAGTAGAATACCCGTTCAATACCTTCCTGCTGTTCCAACCAGGATGCCATCTCTGATGCATTGTTGCAGTGTGCATCCATCCGCAACTTAAGTGTTTCCAGACCTTTGAGGAAAACCCAAGCATTGAACGGGCTCAGGCAGGCACCGCCAGTACGGATAAAGCCAAATACTTCTTCAAGTTCTTTGTCACGACCAACCACTACACCACCAACACAACGCCCCTGACCATCCAGGTATTTAGTTGCTGAGTGGATCACAATATCGGCGCCCTGCTTCAACGGCTGCTGAAGTACAGGCGTACAGAAACAGTTATCGACTACAAGTAAAGCATCATGTTTGTGTGCAATCTCTGCTACAGCAGCTACATCGGTCAGTTCTGCCAATGGGTTAGATGGTGTTTCCAAAAACAGCATCTTAGTCTCTGGCTGAATAGCACCTTCCCAGCTATTTAGATCCGTTGGATCTACGTAAGAAACACTGATACCTGTACGCGTCAGGTATTTATCGAACAGTGATACCGTAGAACCGAATACGCTACGTGAGCAGACAACATGATCACCATTCTGCATAAGCGACAGGCAAGTGCTTAAAATCGCTGCCATGCCCGATGCAGTTGCAACTGCGCGCTCACCGCCTTCCATCGCAGCGATACGCTCTTCAAAGAACTGCACCGTTGGATTAGTAAAGCGGGAATAAATATTACCCTCTTCCTCTCCGCCAAAACGAGCAGCAGCTTCACGTGCACTGGAAAATACAAAACTGGAGGTAGGATAGATTGGGTCGCTATGTTCACCTTCTAGAGAACGATGCTGACCTGAACGTAGTGCCAGCGTCGATAGCCCGTAACCTTCGGGATCGAACTGGATTCTTGCTTCACGTTCGTAATCGGAAATGGACATTCGCCAGTGGCTCCTTAATCTATCTTACTGCAAAGATTGGAAGACTCATTGCTTCCAATCTTCTTATTTTTCTTACCTTTCGCCGCATCATTACGCGCTTCTTTGAGGCGTTCCAGGTAGGACGCATCAACATCACCGGCAACGTACTGGCCATCGAATACGCAGGTATCAAACGCTTTGATCTGGTCGTTTCCTTCAGTCACAGAGTCTTTCAGATCATCAAGGTCCTGATACAGCATCCAATCACAGCCGATCTCTTCACCAACCTCATCATCAGTACGGCCATGAGCAATTAGCTCCTCAGCAGCTGGCATATCGATACCGTAAACGTTCGGGTATTTAACCGCTGGGGCTGCTGATGCAAAGTAAACCTTCTTAGCACCGGCATCACGTGCCATCTGTACG
>NZ_JAAEQH010000215.1 GCF_024231755.1 Neptuniibacter sp. | reverse complement strand
TTTATCCTCGATCTGTCTTGCGAAACGGAATGGATAGCAACAAGTTTATGCCGATACGCAGGCGAAGCTACGGCAAAACAGCGGAACGATATGAACGGTGTTACGTAGAAATGGGCAGATCTTATGCAGGAACAATAACAAGAATCACTACTAGGCTTATATAAGAATCACCTATGTTATTGTAAGCATACTTTAGCAGTCTGGCTAAGAAACGAATGAATTCCTAACCTCATCAGCTAGGCGTGTGGATGTTTTGGAGTCCCGCTCTGTCTGGAACGCGAAGAAGCTCTTTCATGCATTGGTGAATGTCAGCAAACATCTCTGTTGCCATTCACCAGCAGAGGAACTCCAGATTCCTCGAGAGGGAGACTCTCAAGTTAAAAGAGCATGGTACACTAGGTTATGGTACAATACACCGTAACTTCAAAACACAACATACGGTTATAAAAACACTTTAAGATCCTTCATTACACAGTAGCCGGCAGGCGTCGAAAGCCACCTGAGGGTTTGCCACTACTGGAGATTAAACCGGGTGTGATCTGCTACTGGAAGGATGCTATCAGGCAGGACTTGCACCTAGTGCCGTTCGCTGATCACGAAGATGAAGCTGCAGTGCTCCCCGGGGTCAAAACAACCACTGGAGTCGAGCTTGTTTTTGATCTGCAAGTGATCGGTGATAAACCATCCTCATTCACCAAGTATTTGGCTGGTCACAAGCATGTCTATCATAACTTGCCAGGATGACTCGCCGACTTGTTGAG
>NZ_JAAEQH010000214.1 GCF_024231755.1 Neptuniibacter sp. | reverse complement strand
TGATTTTGAGGGGATTGACGTTCATTGGGCGCATTGGGACGAACCGCCACCAAAGGCGATACTCCAGGCGGCGGAACGTGGTAAGGTGGTCACGAACGCCCCGTCGTGGTTTACGATGACGCCACTTAAAGAGGCGTACATTTATGACGAATACTCCCTGAAAGCCGCGAATAATGGTGGTGATGATGATGAAATCGCAGTCATGCGTGGCGAAATATGGGAGAACTGTATTGACTGGTGTTTCAAGTGCGATCTGGATATACCGGAAAATAGGACACTTGATGACAATTATAACCTCCTAAGACCGACTAAGACCTGCCCGACGTGTGGCAGGATGATGGGTTTCATCCCGAAGGCGGGTATTGACGAGTATCTGAAGACTCTGGACCCTGAAGAGAGGGAAGCCCGAGAGAAGGGCCTTTGGAAACACCTTTCAGGGTTGGTCTATAAGATGCTTGACAGAGATGTACACATCTGCGAAGACTTCACGGTGCCTCGGGATTGGATGAAAATAGAGGGTATTGACCCACACGACGCCCGAGCATCCTGCTACCTGTTCGCTGCGGTAGCCCCGGAAGAGATTGAGATTTACGACAAACCACGTAATCGCATCTACGTGTATGACTACCTCCTTCTGAAAGACCCTGACCTTGATTCTACGGTCAGGAAAATTCGGATGAAACGTGAGGAACACGGGTATTCTAAACCCAAGTGGATAATACTCGACTCTAAATATGGTGTGAGAGAAGATCGTGAGGGGAAGACGTGGGAAGGTGAATTGAGAAAGCGTGGGTTGGGACACATTATCCTGTCTCAGTCCAGACCCGGTGACGTTGAGTTGGGACATAAGGTGGTTAGGGAGTATGTGTCACACCACTACTCAGTCCTGACCGGACAGTCGAAGCCTGGCATCCTGTTTATGGACAGATGCAAGGGCAAGGGTGGTCCGATTCATCACCTATTCAACTACCAGTACAACCCGAAGAATGACAAACCCCTGGAAGAATTTAAAGATTTTGCCGATATTGTCCGCTACATCTGTATGGAAGAACCGGTATTCAGGTCACAGGCGAGTGAGAAGAAGCTGATTGACATGGTTAAGGCGAGACAGGAAAAGGCATATGCCGTCAGACGGCGAGGAACGATGTAGATGAGAGAACCATCCAAGAAGGATCTGAAAACATTAGAGTGGTTGCTGAAGAGATTTGACGCCTCAGAAGAGTGGTGTGAACCCTATTTTGACAGGGCACAGAGACACTACAAGTTGTACCGGTTTGGTTCAGGCGTATCAGAGGCGGATTGGCCATATGTGAACAGGACGAGATCGAGGGACATCCTCGCATTTGTCGAGGACACGACCGCACTCATGGTGCAGACCCTATTTGCTCAGATACCTTTCTTCGCCACGGAACCTCGGGAAACTGAGATTCTAACCCTGAAGAAAGAGGGCATAGACCCGATTAAACTGGCCGATCAGGTTTCGAAGGTGCTGCACCATCAGGTTAGCCATGAAGATGTTGAGTTCTTCGAGGAGATGATTGACTTCTACAAGGGTGGTGCCATGCTTGGCAACTCCTACCTCGGGGTCTACCCGAAGTGGGACCGCGACGGCAGGTATCGTCTACCACTCCTGAAGACACATGACTTCTGGAATGTACTCCCAATCGCTGGTGCGAGAAGGGTCACAAAGTCCAAGGGTGTCTTCGTCAGGGAGTTTATGAGTGTCGAAGATGTTCAGACACTCGGGAAGAAGGGGATATTCAAGAATGCCAACAAGGTGAGATCACCCAACGAGTCCAGCTCCGACAATAAGTGGCATGAGAGGTTATTGCAGGATTGTGGTATCACGGCATTTGAGGTTGACCCGGACAATGTGGAAACTATCCACTACCTTTCGGGAGGTCACGTCATATCATTCGCTGACAGGGGGGTCATATTGAGGGACAGTAGAGGTGACGTGGAAACACCATATCCCTATGACATGCCGGTCGTGCAGTATAAGTACATGCCACTTCCCCTGGAATTCTTCGCTATGGGCATTCCAGAAGTGCTGGAACACCTTCAGGAAGATAAGAATTTGATAAGGTCCGCGAGGCGGGACAATATTGACTTGGTGATTCAGCAGATTATCAAGGCGAGACAGGGTGCTGACATTAACTATGACCTGATGAACTACAGCCCCGGTGCCATATGGCCGCTGGAGAATCTGAATGATGTTGAACCACTCGTTGTTCCAGATGTTACACAATCTTCCTATCAGGAGGAGGCACAGCGTGAGCATGACATGGAAAATGCTCTATCCTTCTTCGGATATGCTAGGGGGATGACGCCACAGCATCAGGAACAACCTACCACAGTCATGAAACTTCAGCAGGCTTCCATGAACAGGTTGGACCTTGCTGTGAAGATGGCGGAATTTACGACACTTCAGAACATCGCCACAAGGGTTGTCCTACTCAATAGACGCTATATGGAGAAGGACGATTGGGAGGCGATTGTCGGTGAACCGGACGCCGGTTTCTACAGATTATCAGAAGAACAGATCAGACGATTCTTCATGTTTAAGCCTATGGGCAGTTCCGTGACACACATCAAGGAACTCCGCCAACAGCAGATTCAGGCGGCTATGGATATGACCGTCAGTATCCCGCCAGAGGCGACAATGAGCGCCCACACACCGTTTAAGGTGGACCTGTTTGAACTCCTGACTACTGCGTATGACGCTATTGACATTAAGAATGCCGACAGGATTCTCAGGAAATTAAGTCCTGAAGAGGTTCAGGGTATGCAGAAACAGCAGCAGAAAGAGGCGTTCATCAAAGATTTGGTGGTCGAACTTGAAACTAAAGAGAAGAAGATGGAGACTCACAAACTTCTCGCTGAGACTGTTAAGTCGTACACCGGTGCGGTGGAGGATATCGCAACCGCATATGCGAAGGTCAAGGACGTCGGAGTTGACATCGACGCTAATAAGATTAAGGCGTATGAGGCTAAGATTAAGAAGATGGCAGCAGGTAGACCATCGTTAGGGGGAGGGAATGGGGGCGCTACCACCACATAGGATAAAGAGACAGATCCTTAAGACGATCAATGATAATCCTGTTCGCAAGAAGACTTTGGCGGCTACTGGCGGAGACAGACGTGGAGAAATCATTGAAACGGGTAACGGCCTGTCTCGACTGGTTGAGTCTTCTGCCTGGGAATACATCGAGGAATACTTTTTTAATCATATGCGCCTTATTGATATTGCTACAAATACTCTGTCTAGTGATTTAGACAAGGGGATTGCGAAGGGTCTGATAGAGTTCTACCAGTGGATTCTAATCACCATCGAGGCGAAGGACAAAATTTTAGAAGAAGAGAGGTTGAAACATGCACAGTCAGAGACATCCGAAAAATAATCAGGGTAAAAGACCCGGGGTTTACAGAACTTTAAGGCCACCCAAGGCTACCGCCCTGGCGAAGTTTAAGAAGAACGCTGGCGGAGGTAAGTGTAAGGGGACCATAATCGGTCCGATGAGTTCCATTGGCACGTGCCCGAAGGATTCGAAGGTGGCACCCGGGAACGGTAACGACCCGGCAGGAAATATTAAAGTTTAACGGCATTCTGGAGGGGATATGGGAAAGAAATATTTTGGCCAGAGAGAAAATAGGGACATGGAGAACCCGGTCCCTGTTGTCGGTAAAATAGAGTTAGGATCAAAAGATTCGGTATTACCAGAAATACATTGTGACTGTAAAGACAAAATTGATCTTACTTTGGGTTACATCAACGAAGAAAAGATACAGGAAATAATTCAAAAGGTTAGGGATGTGTTGAGATCACACCAGTCCGATCTTTCTATCGAAACGAAAGAAAACGGTGGTAAGACTAAGGAAGTGATAATTACAGCACGAATAAAGATTAATTAACAGGAGGAGTTAAACAGAAAATGGCAGACGATATTAGTAACCTCCCTGACGTTGACCTTGGACCCATCGAAGCGGACCTCAAGAGCGCACAGGACAAAGGCGAAGGTATAGCACCAAAAGCGGAAGGGGATCTTGGACAGTTCAAGACGGCAGATGCGCTTCTTGAAGGATACAAAAATGTCCAGAGTTTTTCAACGAAGGTTTCACAGGAAAATAAGGGGTTGACAGAGGCGAACGAGGAACTTCAGGCTAAGATAGATGAACTTGAAGAGAACCAGCGTATGTCGTATAGCACGACACAATCTACTGACACCACCCCTGAAGATTTCAGCGAGGCATTCTACGCAGACCCGGAGAGAGCAGTAACCAGTAAGGCTATGGAAGCTGCGAGATTGACCCGGATCGAGGAAGTCCTTGAGGAAATAAAGTTAGACAGTAAGAATATCAAAGATTTCAATGAGAAGTACGCATGGGCCAAACATGCCGCGACACTAAACCCGAACCTTGGATCTTCGGCAGCAGGAGTGAAGAAGTTGTTCGAGGAGGGTGAGAAGTTGAAGAAGCAGCAGGTCAAGGAAGGTTCCATGCAGGCGCTCGGTTACCTGTTGGGTGAGACTCCGAATGATGAGCAACTCGCCAAATTACGTGAACTCATGGGCGCGGGAAAGACGACAGAAACTAAAACACAAAACAATAATGCCTATATGCCAGAAGTTGATTCTAGTACGGTAGCGGGACGGGATGTTGATCGGAAGCCGAATACATCGGCTACAATAGCGGAAGCTGTGGAGAAAGGTGATGCAGATGGTGTGCTTGACACTATGTTTGGAGAAATTTTTAGAGATTAGTGTCAGGTTGGCAGAATAGGAGTAATAGACAATGAGTATTTTGAGTACAGGCTTTATGACGGATTCGGCGTGGACCGCGACTCTGGCATCAAAGTTAGACAAGGTAGACTGTTCCCAGGTGTTGGCCGCTGTCTTAAAGGGAGACAGGGAGATTCTTGGACATATTAAAATGGGACCGCCTGCACATAATATTATGTGCGATTGGATCGAAGATGGTCTTAACCCGGCTTCTTTTGAAGCCTACTCGTCTGAAGTGAGTACCACCCTGACGTTTATCACAAGTTTTTCCAGTCAGGCATCAGGTAAGGCTATGATCCGTGACGGTTCGATCTTGGCACCTGTCGATCCGCGTGGTGGAACTGACTATCTCGTACAGGTTACGAGTGTTCTCGGGACCGCTGGTGTGAAACTTGCTGGAGCCTATGGTTCGACAACTTGGGTAACGGCTGGGCTAACTACTACATGGCACGTTGTGGCATCGCCATACAGCGATGATGACGACGCGAGTTCCGATGCGTCTGTAGCGAGGACTAAGCGAAGCAATCTTATGCAGGTCTTCGAGAGGGCGGTTTCCATTACCCAGACTCGTAAGGGGATGGACATGGAGGCGGTCGTCAGTGAACTCCAGTTGCAGATTAAACGGAGGACGATGGAGATCAAGCGCGAACTTGCGCTCTCTGTCACGCAGGGCATATCCCAGACGGGTGTGATTTACACTGATGCCGCGTCAGAGTTGATGACGATGACTGGTATAATTAACAGGTTGCGAGATCCTGATTACGATGCCACCCGTGAGGACACGATGGTCACGGCAAGGAGTGGCAACGCCCTTGTTTTGAGTGACATCAATGACCTCGCCTACAAGATTTATGATGCGGGTGGTCTTGACGATTCGGCAGACCCCATCATTGTTGTCGGACCAAAACAGCAGAGAGTTATCGCTGCGATGGAGAATGGTATCCGAAGGGCGGAACCGGGAGAGAGGAAGGTTGGTTATTACAAAGATGTTCTCATAACTGACATGGGTGTTGAAATGCCCGTCGTCCTTGACAGGTGGTTCCCTGCCGGTATGTTGATGATTATGGACAGGTCCAGGGTAGCACTCAGGCCGTTGGCCGGGGATTCGTGGCACTTGGAGAAAATGGCAAAAACCGGTAGGCATGAGAAATGGCAGATTTCAGGTCAGTACACCCTGGAAATCAGGAACGCTGACGCTGCTCATGGCCTGCTCGTCGATGTCGGGTAGTTAATGGTTGAATACGCAGAGCGACATGAAGGTTGGATGGGTTATGCGAAGTTGGCCGCTGAAGCGACTGGTGAGCATGGCAGCGCTCTGTGGGAAGAAAATACCCGAATAAACCGAAAACTATTCAGGGAGTCTGGGAAGCGGTGGGCGGCAGAACTGGAGGATGCCCACAAGGGCAAAACCTGCGTGATGATAGGTGCAAGCCCCGCCCTCGCCAACCAACTCGATGAGTTGAGAGAGTTACAGCACGACAAGGATTTCGTACTATTCGCAATCTCTTGCAACGTGAAGTACCTGCTCGACAGTGGCATCAAACCTGACTACGTGATAACCGTCGATCCACACCATTCTCAGGGGGACTTTTTTGATGGTTTGGATATGGCATTAACTAAGGATATAACCCTTATAGCGAACGTTTTTGCTTACCCCCAGATGTTGGAGATATGGCAGGGACCATTAAGGTGGTTAGCCCTCGCCAGCGACATCGAGCCGTGGATGACAAGACTCCAGAAATGGTACAGGCCCGTGAACGGCATTGGGAAATTGTTCCCGGCCTTGAGCAGTCAGTATAATATAGGCATAGCAATTGCCATACTAATATTTGGATGCGGGGTCATTATTTTTGTCGGAAACGAACTTAGCTATAAGGATAAAAAAACAACGTACTACGTTGATCGTACAGACGAGAAGGACGAGTACAAGCGCGAACCCGCTGTGGACATCTACGGCGGGGTCGTCTACACAAGTCGAATGCTGTTTACGCTGAAGATCGTGTCTGAGTGGTTTATCGGGCAGATGGCAGAGGCGGCGTGGTTTTTTAATTGTACGGAGGCGGGAATATTCGGGGTCAGTAAGAGTGGCAACGAACCCAACATCTGGCAGTTGACATTGAAGAACGGGGTCGCCCAGGCGAAGCAGATTATGAGAGCAGGGCAACCTTTCCTAAGTGAAACTCGGAGTATTGATGTGGTGCATCCAAATAGGACAGCTAGGCTAGGAGATATAGTCTACGATTAGGAGTTAACAATGAGTGATTTTTCAGAAATTTGCCCCATCTTTGAAACAGGGGTATTCCATGAAGTGTCTTTCTACAATATATGCAGAACTACGGGGACTTCTTTCACGTCAAATCTGTTGGAAAGTTCTCTGACTGCTGGTACTGCCGCGAACGGTTTTTCATTCGGCAGGACTGTTGTTGTAACTGACGCTTTTCTAAAGAGGTATGTAAACGCGACAGCGCCGACCAACGACCCAGAAATGATTATGAGGTTGCGACATAGAAGCACCGCTGGAGCGACACCAACAAACTTTGCGTTGATAACAATTAGTGTGACGGTGGATGTTCAACATCCCCTGTGTTACAATGCTATGACAGTATCAACCTCAACCACTTTCACCTCTGACGCTGTGCTAGATTTCAATCATGCTACAGAGACTACGACCTTCACGGGGAATTATGATTTGATGGTGAGATACAGGGAGGCATAAAATGTCAGATTTCAGCGAACTTTGCCCCCTGTTTGACACGGGGGTCTTTCATGAAGTAACGTTCCGCAATATTGACCTCCACACGGGCATTGCAGTTTCCATGAATATGCTGGAAACTTCTCTGTCTGCTGGTTCAGGTTCGAATGGATGGACCTTTGGCAGAACAGTTGTCGTGACAGACTGTTTCCTAAAGAGAAATATAAATGCTACAGGTGCCATTAATGGTGCAGCCCAAAAAATACGTGTGGGGATGAGAACTGTTGCCTCGGCTACACCATCTCGGTTCGCACTATTGACCGTTAGCGTAACAGATGATGTCCAGCACCCTCTGTGCTACATGCAGATGGCAACGACAAATACAACCTTCACCTCTGACGCCGTGTTGGATATGGGGCATAACACAATTACTGCGGCGCACCTTGGCAACTACGATCTTATGGTGAGGTATAGGGAGGCGTAAACATTTTGACTGAGGAGGGGATATGGATGCGATAGCTTTTATTCCAGCTAGGAAAGGGAGCAAGGGGTTGCCGGGGAAGAATAAAAAAATCTTTCACGGTAAACCTCTCATCCAGCACACAATCGACCAAGCGAAAGATTCAGGTGTGTTTGATAAAATTCTTGTTTCAACGGATGATGAAGACATTCTGGAGATCGCAGGGGAGTGCGAAGTCGATAGTCACAGGAGATTGGACGAACTGGGTGGAGATGACGTGCAGGTTTCGGAAGTCTTGTATGATTACTTCGCGAGGCAGACCTATCTACACAAGTACCTCTGTCTACTGAACCCAACGTCACCGCTGAGAACAGCAGATGATATAGCGAAATCTTCTAAGTACATTAAGATGAAGAAATACCAAACCGTCGTCAGTGTACAATGGCACGACTGGATGGGATGGATTGGGAAACCCTCCAACCAGGGTCCAGCCTGTACTTACAATGTGGCTCAAAGACCGAACAGACAGACCCGAGATGATTTCTTCATGGAGAACGGTTCCATTTATTGGTGTATGTTGGACGTGCTGATAGCTTACGGTAATTTCATTGGCAACCCTGAAAAGGCAAAGCTCTATGAAATGAGTAGGGAACGAAGTTTTGAGATAGATACTCCTTTTGATTGGTACATGGCGGAGAGGGCTTATGAGTATTTACAACGTTAATCAGCACAGAAAGATAATAAAGAACTTCAATAAAGGGTTTGAGGGCAACGAAGGCTACAAGATTATGCGGAAACAGTGGGAAGCGAACACCATAAAAAATCTTCCCCTGTTGAAAAAGGAAAACAGCATATGGCGCTTGCAGGACAAGCACGACAAGGGCAATCCAAAAGCCTTTATTCTTGTCGGGTCTTCTCCCTCCCTGGAACGGGATGTCCACGCCCTGAAGGGTATCAGTGACAACTTTCGGATTCTATGTTCGAACAGCTCACTGAAGTATTTATTAAAACATGGTGTCAAGCCACACTACGTCATTTCTTGCGATAGCGACGACGTAGACATACCACAGCATCTTGACTGTGATAGTAGGGGGATTACGCTTTTTGCCAGTTCAGTTATAGATCACGACACGGTTAAGAAGTGGCAGGGTGATGTTTGGTTTCTCCCGTACTACAGCATCGGCAAGGAGTTGAGAAAAAAAGTGAGGGGAAAACTTGGCAGACAGTTGGGAAGCGGTGGCAATTCGATTTCGTCTGCGCTTTTCGTTGTTACATTGGTGCTTGGTGTGAAAATTTGCGTCTTTGTCGGGAACGAACTCTGTCTATCGGGAGTGAAAGACTATTACGCGGATAAGGAGTCCGCGAAACAGGAGAAACTGAAGAACCTATTCCCCGTTGTTGATGTTGCGGGGGAGGAGAAGTGGACCCTACCGGCGCTGTTTATGTATTCCATGTGGATAGAAAAAGTTTGTTCTGACCTGACACCGCCTGGATTTTTCATTGATTCATCGGTGGGGTTACTTGGCAAGAGTGGGAGTGCAATTAATGTCCGCCCGATTAAGGATTCTATAACACTTATCGACAAGATTTTTGATAGGATGAAGGCGGGGGAAACTATAGACGAGTTGAGGGTGGTGAAAAGATATGACGGGGACGAAAGTAAAGTGTTGCGCTACGACATGCAGGCACATAGAGAAGAATTATTGCAGCTTGCCAGAAATTGATCTGGAATTTATGGCGGCAATTAATCTGTTGGGTTCCGCAGGAACGAAGGTTTATCTGAGATGTACCTCAATGGATTGGGGGGCATTGGGGATAAAGCCAGAGAGGGAAGATGAGTGAGGGGGACCAGATGGTTACAAATGAACTTAAAGTAGCCTTCACTCACATTCCGAAGACGGGTGGGAGAAGCTGGAAAAAACTTTTTAGGGAAAAGTTCCAGCGTTATAAAATAATGAACAGTGCCAACGCTTGGCAAACAAACATGCCACATGACACAGTTTTTGGGTACTACAATCTTTTTATCGGCCACTTTGGTTACGATCAAATCCCCCTGCCAAGAAGTTTCAAATATGTAACGATATTAAGAGAACCTGTGGCTAGGACTATTTCTCAATATAATCACTTCATAAATATGCCCTCCAACATGGAGGTCGCCGCAAAGATGCGGGAGGAAAAACCCTCTCTCATGGAATTTATTGATAATGAAGACCCAAACATCCTTTTCTGGGTAAATGCACAAACCGGATATATCTGTTCTAGTTTAGAGATGGTGGATGAAGAGGGGAAGTTGGTATATGATTTAAGGGATATGTTTTTCAGTGCGTGCCACAATATTTGCCAGAACTACGATTCTGTCGGCATCCTTGAAAGACCGGAAGATACGTTGAAACTGTTCCAACATCGGTACGGAATTGGTGGTGATCTTGACACCGTTGGCGTTACACCTAAAAAGTATAAGGTCGATGTAAGCAAGGAAGATTTAGAGATAATTAGAGATCAACTAGAACCAGATATTGCTTTATATAATTTAGCGGGGGAATTATTAAATGAAGCACTCTTCAAGGAAGGTTTGGATTAACGGGGAAATCCTTCCCGAGTCAGAAGCTCGTATTTCAATATACGATAGTGCATTTCAGTTTGGCGACACAATTTTTGAAATGTCAAGATCCTTCAATGGTGTCCAGTTTAAATTACGCGAACACCTTGAAAGACTACTTAGATCAGCTCGGTATGTTCACATCCCGATGTCAATGGGGATTGACGAGTTGACCCGGGCATGTGATGAAGTACAGGCAGCAAACCAGTTTGAACCCGATGACGAACACCGTTTGATGATTAATGTTACGAGGGGGTTATTGGGTATATATGGGGATGTTTCTGGGGGTCATGTTGGGACCAACGTGATTATCAGCGACTTCCCCTTGAGGTGGACCACAGCGGGTATGGGCAAACTCTTTGACACGGGCATTAACGCCGTGACCCCCTCCCAAAGAGCCATACCCGCTCACCTCCTTGACCCGAAGGTTAAGAACCGGAGTCGTCTTCATTATCAGATGGCTAATATTGAGGTGTCCAGATATCGGGGGGACAATAATTGGGCGCTGCTGCTTGATGAGGATGGGTTTGTCACTGAGGGGACTGGGGCTAATTTCTTTATTGTAAAAGATAGTGTTATAAAAACACCAGAACCGAGAAATATTTTAAGGGGGATTAGTAGAGATCGTATATTTGAGTTGTACCCCGTTGAAGAAACAAATATTGAGCCGTACGACGTTTACAATGCCGATGAATCTTTCTTTACAGGAACGCCATTTTGCATATTGCCAGTAACAAAATATAACGGCGTAGAGATAGGAGATGGAGATCCTGGGTGTTGGTTCCGTAAATTGGTAGATGTTTTCTGTAACGGCATAGACATCAAAGCCCAAATCCAAGCGTGGGACGAGGGTGCCAAAGAGGGGGTGTCGCCTTATGAGTTCAATGAACGGTCTAACCACAGTTAATATTGAACTAACGTCAAAGTGTAATAAGTCCTGCTGGATGTGTGGTCGCAGAAAGTTAGAGCGTGACCATCCCAAACTGGCGAGGGATTTTGGCAATATGCCCCTGAAACTGGTCAGGAAGATTACCAGCCAGATACCGTCAGGGATTCTGATCCAGTTTCACAACAACGGCGAACCCCTGATGTACCCCAACCTCGGGACTGCGTTAGCCTATTTCAACCAGAATATCAGGTGCCTGAACACGAACGGGAAACTCCTGCTTGAGAAGGCAGACGAAATCATCGGCAACCTCGACACTCTAACGGTGTCAGTAATTCCTAACGATCCAGAGGGGGACGAGCAATATGATATCGTCAAAAGTTTTGTTAAGAGAAAAAAATCTCGGCGACCTTACATGGTTTATCGACTACTTGGCGGGGTTGAACGGTCTGATAGATGGGAGGAACTGGAGGGCACTGTTGCGAGGCGTATTCTTCACGATCCGATGGGAAGTCGCAATTATGAAAAGACTGTTACGATCCCAGAACACGGTATCTGCCTTGACCTGCTTAGTCATCTTGCGATTGACAGATGGGGTAATGTTGCCCATTGCGTTCGCTTTGACCCTGAAGGCGAAGGACGATTGGGGAATATCAAGAGTAAATCGCTGGCTTCTATCTGGAAGTCTGTGAAGCGCAGGGAAATAATTGAGAGACACATCCAGGGCAGGCGGGATGAGGTTCCGCTGTGTTCCGGGTGTGACTATTGGGGAATACCGCGTGGGTGAATATCAGGAACCTGTAATAGTTCTGGGTCCGCCACGATCCGGTACAAGTGCTGTAGCGAGGGTGTTGCATGAGAATATGGGGATATTCATGGGGTTCGACCTCAAGAAATCCATAGACATTACGCCTGACGGCAGCTACGAGTCAGAAGAGATACACCGGATTAATTCACTACTAATTGAGGCACACTGTAACCATACGTATTGGGGCGAGGGGCTTGTCGCCTATACCAAAAGGATGTACGAATTGAAGTCTCCGTGGGGGTTGAAAGATCCCAAATTTGCCCATCCGATAGTCCTTGGTCCTCTTGTTACCTACTTCGCTGCTCCAGTTTTTGTGCGTTGCCATAGGACGCGAGAACAGACGGTGAAAAGTTGTACTGCTGCTTTCGGCACGAAAAAGTCCCAAGGTGAAAGCATGTACCACTTCAGGAATACTTCGATGGATAAAATTCTGCCAAACAATATGACTATTTTTATGGATATGTCTGAAAGAGCGACGGACACAGAGATAGAGGAAAGGATTAAGGCTGGTGGGGATAGTGTAGTGGCGTGGGATGTGGGATGAAGTATCCGAATCCAGTCATAGTTCTCGGATGTCCTCGTTCTGGGACGAGTGCTGTCGCTAGGGTTCTACATGAGAGGATGGGTATTTGTATGGGAAATGATTTTAAACCATACGATCCCATTACTCCAGACGGGCACTACGAAGAGAAGGTTATTTCAGACATACATCAACAGTTCACATATGGGGAGTTGGTATATACTGGTTGGCACAACGCCCTATCAGATTATACTAGAAAGCGACTAGAAGAGGGTGCGCCGTGGGGTTTCAAACAACCTAACAACTCGCTACCGCACATACTAGGGGCACTTATATGCTTCTATCCAGATCCTATTTGGGTGAGATGTTCAAGAAGCAAGAAACAAACGATCAAAAGCCTGGTCGAAAAATGTGGTCTGCCGGATACTGTAGCCGCAGAGGGAGTATATTACATAAATAATCAGGGTCCAGAGGTATTGCTCAAGGGGCGTAAAGTTGTATTTATGGAAATGTCCGAAAGACGGACGGATGAGGAAATACAGGGGAGACTTGAAAGCGCACTTAGGAGGTTAGGTTATGATCTGGAGAGGGGGAGCGAACGAGGAGAGGTTGTACCTGAATGACATGAACTTCACATTCAGTGGAGAGGATGTCCAGATAAGTAGGACTAACATGCCGGAAATGGCGGATCTGATAGCGCGACATCGTGCGAGATACCATCTTCCAGCCATGTTCATGCGACCCGGGATGAAGGTGTTGGACTTCCCGTGTGGGTCGGGTTACGCCGCAGACATTTTCAAACCGTTCGGTGTCAAGTATCGTGGGATGGACATTGACCCCGTAACAATTGAATACTGTCGCAGAAATAACCACGACCCGTTGGACAGGATGTTTAGTGTCGCAGACCTTGAGGATGCCTACCTTGGGGATCAGCAGTACGATGTTATTGCATGTATCGAGGGTCTGGAACATATCGCAGGTGCCCAACAGTTTAAGCTAATAACAGAATTCCTCACTGCCCTCAAGGACGGTGGTACTCTGGTTATCAGCACACCATTGACAGAGTCAGGCGGACCGAGCGATACTAATGAGTACCATCTATTTGAACTCACTGAGAGTAGGTTCAGACAACTCTTGGGTTTCTGGTTCAATGGTTATCAGATATTGAAGGTGAAGGACGTGAATCATCGAGGGGATGAAACGACATTCATGTATGGTATTTGCAGGAAGGAGGGGTGATGGATAATCGTCTTTACGTCACGTTACGATGCAATGGGCCACTTTGTACCCAAAGGTTCTTCGCCGGTGATGGGAAGAAAGAAACGACAAATGCGTATGTGAATATTCTGGAACATAAGATTGGTCAACCACTTGAAGACGGTTGGAAGTCTGTTAACGGAAGACCAACGTGTCCAAGATGTCAGGAGGGGAAAAATGGGGAAAGCAGATAATGATATTGTTGGTTACGCAGGTTGTGGTTGTGGATGTGGTGGGCTACTGGTCCTGAGAAAACGCCATTATTTCCCGTCGCATTTAGGACAATTTCCAAAATATATTAAGGGACATCAGCAATATGGCAACAAACGTGGTTGGAAGGGTGGCGAAATTAAAAACTCAAACGGCTATATTTTAGTTTATAGTCCTGACCATCCAGCCAGAAATGCCCAAGGCAGGGGATATGTTTTGAGGTCCAGATTGGTCATGGAAGAGTCTTTGGGGCGGTATTTGACTGAAGATGAGGTTGTTCATCATGTGAACGGTGTCATAGATGATGACAAACTGGAAAACTTGATGCTCATGCAAAAGTCAGAACATTTAAGTTTTCACCACAAACAGTCCGTAGCGAATATGGTTAGGGACAAATCCGGTAGATTTACCGGAAAAATGGAAGGGGGTGATGCTATATGCCTATCGAAGTAATTGCCGAGATAGGTATTTGACACATCAATCATAACGGAGATTTGGGGATAGCCAAAAAACTCATTGATGTGGCGTATGCGGCGGGTTGTGATTACGTAAAATTCCAGAAACGTACGGTTGACAAGGTGTACTCCAAGGAGGAACTTGACGCTCCAAGACAATCTCCGTGGGGCACGACGAACAGGGAACAGAAAGAGGGTCTTGAATTTAATTTCCAAGACTACGTCGCCATAAACGAATACTGCACCGGCAAGATCAAATGGTTCGCAAGTCCTTGGGATGTGGACAGTTTCCACTTTCTAATGGACTTAGGTGTGCCGATGATGAAGGTGCCGTCTGCTCTGATAACCGACACTGACATACTGAAGGCGTGTGTGGCGAATGAGATTCCAACCATACTCTCAACCGGTATGTCAACTGAGGATGAGATTTCGGCAGCGCAGGACTTGCTCCACCCGTTCGAATACTGCACGATGCACTGTACCTCCACCTATCCGACAGTGCCGGAAGAGATTAACGTGGGGTATATGAGGAACCTGAAGTACGCTTCGAAGATTGGCTTTTCGAATCACTACCCGGGACTCATGGCTATGTGCCTCGCAGTCGCCTACGGTGCTGAGATGATTGAGATGCACGTGACACTTGACCGGACGATGTACGGTAGCGATCAAGCCGCAAGCATCGAACCCGCTGGTGTGTTTGAATTAATGAGAAGGATTGAACTAATTGAGAAAATGATGGGAGATGGCCGGAAGGTCGTGTACGATTCCGAACTCCCAATAATCGAAAAACTTAGAACATGAGGTAGAATATGTACCCCCTCCAGTGTTACGGGAATATACCTAATCCATTAAGGGCAGGTAAACATGAGATTGTAGCAGTATCTGCAACGGTTGATAACGATGCGGCAGACTCAAGATTGACACTCATAGATGATAACACCATCCCAACCAATTCCAAAGTTGGAAAAATATATGATGGCACCTATGACTTGCAGGGTGCGGTTATAGACATAAATGGCGTGGGTGGTGTGGATGGAACCTTGACGTGGACTGCCCCGGGTGGTCATGCCATAAAAACTCGGCACGGTCTGTCAATTATGAACTCGACCAACTTAGTAGCAAATTCCATAAAAGTCTATGTGAGGTAAGCCATGGCAATTGTCACACAGCAGACAGGGCAATTCAGTGGATATACCCTGACTGAGTTGAGGGCACTTGTCTTGAAAAACCTACGTGCCACTAATACTGTCCGGTACTCCCCGACCGGGGGGGCGGCAGATTACGATTGGGTGGACGACGCCCTGAACAGGGGACAGGAAGACTTCGTTCGTGAAACTCTCTGCCTGGCTACATATGCTATAGTCGAGATGAAGGCGAACTATCGGACGTACAGACTCCCCTGGAATTTCCTCGACCTTGAGGCAGCGTACTTCTTCAAATCCTCCTACACCTACGGCTACGAGCAGTTGGTTATCACAACCCACAATGAGTTAAACTATCAGTATGGGGATTGGAGAACTGCGACCGGGAACCCGAAGCAGTTGTACGTTGACAGGACGTATGGCAATATCGGTATGTTCGGTCTAACTCCAATACCTGATACTGACGGTGGTGAGATATCATTTGACTCAGAATATGGGCAGGTGGTCCAGTGGGTGTGTCCCACGTTCACGTTCGCAAGCGAGTATGGTGTCATAATCCGCATGACTGATACGGATGAGTTTGTGATGAATGTCGATACCGGCGTCGTGGCTCAAGCCGAAGAAATGGATGGCAACGTTTTCCTAGAGTACTACAGGTTCCCCGAAGAATTGATTGTGCCGACCGAAGGGTTGGGGGTAACTGGCGCTCAATACCCTGAAATACCAAGAGAATACCAGAAAGCGCTAGTGTACTATGCCACCGCTGACCTGTTGGCGAGTAACCCGGAGGACTCCGCTGAGTATAAGAGGGCACCGGGATATCACAAGAGATTCCTCGGAGAGATTGAAACGTACAAGAGGAAGAGGAAGAAAAACTTTGATGGTCAAAGGCCAATGAGGAGGGCTGCGGTCTGGAACTGGATGACTAACATGCCACACCAGAAGAGCCTCCCATGAGCAGAGAACCAATAACGTTCGATAAGGGGATTAATCTCAAGAAGGGTCCACTGTTCCTTGGAGAAGATGAGTTGATATCATGTTCGGGGTGGGATTTCAGGACTGCTGGACAACTCTCCGCAAGGCCATCGAGGAACCAACTCTACTCCATCGACACGGATTCTGACAGCACCGTCCACGGATTTCAGGTCTACGATGATTCCCTCTACGCCGCCTCTAAAGCCTACTGCCTCGGGGATCAGGCGTATTTCAATTACATATATCATAGACTTACGACAGGAACCTCATGGACTAATGTAGGTCTGATGGGTGGAAACGCAAAACCCAGATGGGCCAACTACCTTGGGTTCACCTTCGCAGTTGATGGTGGAGCCAATCAGAAGGCGTTCCTTGACGATGAGGATTACACGTGGGGGGTTGAAAACCCAACCGCAGCACCAGAGGTTGTCGTAGGAGCAGCGGAAGTAGGTGGGCCTGACGGAACGTACTACTGCTACGTTACTTTCTACGTCATATTCCCGAACGGTCACGCCTACGAGACTGGCGCGTCTAGCGTTGGGACTGTTGAACCTTCGGAAAATGCGGTGGAGTGGTCTGGTATTCCGACCTGCGGGTATGCTGGTGATGGTCTTGACATTAGACGGAGGTTGTATCGGTCTGTTTCAGGGATTAACTACCTCGTTAAAGAGTTGATGGACAACACGACAACGACATTCTCAGATGTTACTACCGACGCCACTCTCCAGGCATCCTCCACCCTGGCATCCTCACAGAGTTACCCCGTCCCGGGCGACTTCGTTGACGTTGCAGTCTACATCCAGAGGATATTCGGTATTAAAGGGGAAAAACTGTATTGGACGGAAACCTACGCCCCCTTCAGTTACCTCGCTGGTAATAACGCCACAGTCTCAACAGATGGTGAAGACTTGGTGGCATGTGTCGAGTGGGGAGATCAACTCTACATCGCCACAACCAGGGAGTGGAAGAGACTTCAGGGTAACGACCCTGACACTTGGGCGTTGAAGTACACGTTCGCCGATAATGGCGTTATTAACCGGTACACAGTAGAAAAGACCAAGTACGGCATCCTGGGCCTGTGGTATGACGGTATCTACCTGTTTGATGGGGTGTTCAATAAGAATATTACGGAGAAGTACCTCGGCACAGAGTTCTTCACTGACCTCGATGACCTGACGGTCTGTTTCTCAGAGTATGATGGGGACAGGTACTACTTCTACTACGCCTCAAGCAGTACGACAGTCGATAAGTGCCTGGTCCTCGACATGAACGCATGGCCAGAGATGGTGTTCTTCCACGATGACTTCATAGCTGACGCACACAAATATGACAGAGACAACGGTACAAGATACTTGACGAAGAGTGGTTACGAATACTACGAGTCCGGCACTGAAACCATCTCCACCACACTCCAGACTGGTGACAGGGTGTTCAAGGAAGCCCTGAAGAAGAAGAATCTGGAATACCTGTATTACGATATAGACACGGGTGGCGCTGACGTTGTGGTGACATTCTACGTTGACGGGACGGCGGACTCAACCACCATGACATTGAACACAACCTCCAGGGAGAGGAAGAGGTCCACACATCTCCATTTGATGGAGGGTTACAGACACTCGATAAAGATTACATGCTCTGACTCAGAAGATGTCGTGATATATGCTCCCTGGGCGCTTGAAGCATCAGCGGTTGGTGATTAATGGCTAATGTACCCTACCCCCTGTCGGGGGAGACTATAGCAGACCTTAGAAGGCAGGTTGGTGAACTGATACGTGAACTGTATGAGGAGCGTATCGGTGGTGCCGCGCTCGGGGACGTGTTCTCCATCACGGGGGATGTTCTGACCCTTGAGTTAGCATCGTCTTCCGGCTTGACTAAATCGGGGAACGATCTCGCACTTGACCCGACATCTGATGGTGGTTTGCAAGTAACTTCTAGTGGCGCGTCAATTAAGAACCTATCCACTGGCGGGTTGGAGTCAGATGCTTCTGGCGAACAAATCAAACTTGATGGGGTGTCCCTTTCGCTGAGTGCTTCTGGCTTGAAGGTTTCCACAAGAACAGTTGGGAATGGTGGCACCACCGCTGACAGACCGGCTACGCCAATCCAATTTGAGCATTATTTTGATACAGATCTTGGTTACAGAATTGATTATGATGGAAGTAATTGGGTAAATGCTTCAGGAGCGATAGTCTAATGAAGAAAATCAAAAGTTCTCTCATAATATTTTGGTGGATTTTTATCTTCCCAATGGTAGCTTTCTGTGCTTGGCCTGTTTTAGATGGAATTTTAATAGGCACAGGTGTAGACCAAGACGAAGACATTGTTGAGGTCAATGTTACCGGAACCCCAAAGATATTTTGGGATGAAAGCGAAGATCAGTTTTCCTTGAATAAAGGTTTGGATATTACAGGAGGAAATGTTGACATAAAAGCTGGCACGCTCAATGTTGGTGTTAGTGGTGCTGGTCAAGATGTATCTATATGGGGGACAACGGTTGGTTATCCAGGCGCGTTTTGGGATGCCAGTTCAAATAGGCTAACTATTTCTGATTACTCAGGCAGTTTTCCTAACCAGATACGGGAGTTTCTTTCTGTAATATCAGTTATGGATGACAATTCATTAAACACTAGGGCGATGGACTGTCAAATTTATGCAGACTCCTCAGACGGTGCCGTTTCTGCAACAAGTCAAGGCGCATTTAACTCGCATGTGTACTTTTATGGTGATAATGCTTTTACAGGAGTAGCCTTGGGCGGTCATCGGTCAGGAAGAATGCATTGGGAGCATAGAGGAAATGGAACCATAAGTAGCGTATCTGCGTTGACTCTTGCTGGTGAGTCGCAAGCTGGAAAAACTGGAACTATAACTCTTGCAAAATCTCTTAATATAGAGCCAATGAATGCCGTTAACTCTACAATTACTGAGGCTATACAAGCACACATCCAACAAGTAACTATAACTATTGGTTATAATACATTAGATAAAGCAACCCTGTTAGAATTAGAAGCGCAAACTGCCGCCACTGACAATTGGGCCATAATGTCAAAAGGAGGAAAAAGTGCGCACGCTGGCGATTTTAGTATTGGTAAGGTTACGGCTCCTGCTACTGCACTAGATGTGGAGGGTGATGCTCAAATTGGAGATGGGACAAATCAAGTAAATATTGCATCTGATGGTGAAATTACGCTATCAGGAACAGCTAGAGTCGTAAAGGAAGCAAAGGTTAATATTGTTAGTCTTGCCCCTGGTGCAAGTGGCGCGAATCAAACAAGCCTTGGTACATATGCTGGGTGGGCTTTTGGCATTAATGATGATATGCTTACAGAGTTTGAAATACCTTTTGATTGGGATTCTTCAACAGCTATAGAGCTTAAAGTGTATTGGGCCATAGATGAAGCTTACGGAGACGCACCTAATGGAGAAATTCAATGGGAAATAAACTGGTCTGCATGTCCTACAGGTGCAACCGAGGCTATTGATGCGCCAACACACACAGGCACAATCGACTTCGGGGATCAAAACCTTCCCGCCACGGCAAAATATCTCACAAAGACATCTGGTGGTACAATTGCAAGCGCCTCGTTAACTGCTGGTGATTTAATAGGTTTCCAAGTAAAAAGAGTTGCACTTGACGGAGGCACTAACCCAACGGCAGAACCTATAGCATTTCATATAGAGGTTGAATACACATCAAATAAACTCGGTGAAGCAACATAGTAAGGAGAATTATGAAAAAATACATTCTACTATTACTGCTTATCCCATTTCTCATAGCGGGAAAGCCACTTGACACCAGAATCGTTGATTCAGCAAAATTAGTCCGGGTAGAATTTCTGATAAACCGCGATGTTTCCGAAGAGTGCGAAGATACTTGCTATCGGACGGAGGCATCCCTTTCCTATCGACTTCTTGACTCGGGCGGGGGTACTTTAAGAATTAAAAAGTCAGGTTATGTTTTGTCGGAATCTAAAAATCCATTGACGCAACTTCAGGTTATGAAGTTGTTCGCAACATACGCAAAATCGCTAGAAACGAAAATTAATGCTGACATTAAGGGTTATACTGGCACCGATCTATTGGTAGCGGTAGAATGAGAATTGAGAGAGCCACAGATATGGCAGAGATACAGAGGTGTGTCCCCTTTGAGCAGAAGATTCGTGACAAGGGGAGGGACGACACCAAGATATCTGACATGCTGTACTCTATTAAGTTCCTCATTAGTAACCCACAGTTTGGTTTCTGGATAGCGTACGACGATAGGGGGGAGGTCATTGGCTACTTCTCTGCATTAATAACAATTTTTCCCGGAGCCAAAAGGTTAAATCTATTGAGAATATACGCTAAACAGCGTGAAGTATTTGAAGCGTTTGAGAAGGTTGGAGGGGAATTTGCTAAAGAATGGGGCGTCAAGATTATCGCCATGATAGCCAAGGGGCACATTAAGGCTTTCAGGCGGAGACACGGTTTTAAAGTTGTTTCGGTAAATATGGAAAAGGAGTTGTAGCATATGGCGGCACGTCCACCAGGGAAGGGTGAAAGAACCTATGAGAGACAGTGGCAACACAGTCCCATGTTACAGGAAGATAGGGATTGGGAGGGAAAATTAATCGGGTGGGGTGAAAAGTATAACATACTTTCGAAGGTTGGCCGGGAGGGAGTCGGTGCGAGTTGGTTCCCAAGTCTGGAGGACCGGATGGAGAACTCTCCCTACTTAACCGAAAAACAGGCTCAATGGTTGTTCCAAGATTTCCAGGGAGTAAAAGGTGGCGGCACTAGGGGAAGGCCCGGTGGACGACCAATTTTTAATTGGTTTGCAAGGGAAATATCTCCTGGCGTGTTGTATAATCCAGAAGGGGCTGCGGGGCAGAAGTGGGTTTGGAAAGACGTCTGGAATCGGTGGCAGGAGGATGCATACCTGAAACAGCAGTCAGAATATAACCGAAAGGTGAAGGAAATAGCGGGGTATGGGGCGGCGAGGAAGTCCGCAGCGGGGAGAGGGTTCGGTCCCGGGTCTGGGATTTACGGAAACGTATTGAAGGGTCTGCCCGGTGGTGATGAGATGTACTATAAGAAAGCGCGTGAGCTTGGGGAAGATGAGGGCGGGATACCTGAAATGGCGATGGCGCTCAAGGATATTTTGAATAAAATACCGGGGGATATTTTTCCCGGAAATGAGAGTGACCTATTTTAAGGAGGTAACAACAATGGCACCGTGGGCAATGCCGATTGCTATGGTATTAGGATCTGCCGCATCTGTGTGGAGTAATGAGCGCCAGATGGACAAGCAAGAGAAAGCGCAGAAAGATGCGGAGACATTTTACAAACAACAGTCAAAACCTGACCCGGAACTTATGGCAGCGACTGCTGCAAAACGTAGGGGAGAGTTGTCTGGAGCTTACCAAGGCGCAAAAAGTCAAATTATTAATAGACTAGGGACAAGTGGTTTTGGATTGTCGGGGGACACAATAGCCGGTAGGACGGCAGAACTTGACCGCGCCTACGTCGGTGCCCTTGGGGAGGCAGACACCGCCGACAAGATTTTCAGGAACACACCATTCTTCGCTCCTCCCGGTGCCGCCTACCCGTCATCTGCCGGTCCCGGTGGAGTGGGGACTCTTGGCGCAATGGGTGAAATGATGACAGGTTATGGATTAGCAAGACAGTTCGGAGAAGGGGATGTGTTTTCGAATCTGTTTGGTGGTGGTGAACCAACTGGAATGCCCGGGTCTGGGGTGAGGGCAGGTCTTGCACCTAACGCAATGGGGACCTATCAAACAATTGGTATGCCTGACTTTGGCATACAATAGAAGGTAATATGGGAACTAGAGAAAATATCATAGCCGGTGCCAATATGTATTTCCGGGCGCAGGGTGTAAAGCAGGACAAGGCCAACGCCATGCTTAACCAGATATTGAGGCAGCAGGGGTTGGATTTGCAGCAAGAGGGGGTTAATGCCCAGAAAGAAAAACTCCTTAGAACTCCAACTAGAGAGGAAAAACTTACAGACGCGGCGGCGTTGGCAGACTATAAGGAGAGCCTAAGACGTGGTGGGCAACCGTTTGAACCTTGGAAATTACCAGACGGCACAGTCCAAAACATCCAGAGGGGCCAACGCCCCCCGAAAGGTGCCGTACCAATTAAGCAAAAGGGCATCCAGCTTGGTTTTGACGCAGATGGAAAAATAAAAAATCTCTCTATCGGCGGGTCTAGCATGGGGGGAATGGAGAAAAAAGTCAAGGGTGCTATAGAGACAAAACTATATGCCGTGAAAGAGCAGCGGTCACGGGTTGGCGAAATTATGGGCAACTACAAGAGAGAGTGGTTGGAGTGGCCAACAAGATTGGGGGGGTCGTGGGATTCTGTAAAAGAAAAGATGGGGAAAAAATTACCAAAAGAAAAAGTAGAACGATTGTCAAAAATGCAAACCTTTAGGTCGAGTGCAGCAGAGAATCTTAATTTATATGTGAAAGAAATCACAGGTGCCCAAATGTCGAATGTCGAGGTCAAGAGATTAAGACTGGTCCCTCCAGACGCCGGTGATGGAATTTTTGATGGGGATTCACCAACACAATTCGAGGCAAAAGCAGACAGAATAACGTTGGCGGGAAGAGCAGCAGAAGCAAGATTCACCTATTATTTAAAAAAAGGACTGGAACCCGAAGACATTGTTCGGTTAATTAATTCCAACCAAGCTATAAAACTAGAAGAGATTATGGAATATATCAAATGAATGCACTAGAAGAAATAGCGCAGTATGATCCAGCTAGGGCAGAACAGGCTCCACCCCAAAATAATACAAGCGTGCTAAAGGAAATAGCACAGTTTGATCCTGCAAAGCGTGATGAAACCGCGAGGGCATCATTCACTCCGATAACAAGGGAAGAGTTGGACCCTGAAACTTGGTCCGAAGCTATCAGGTCAGGTTTCCATAATATTCCAAAGGATTCAGTCGGGATTGCTGGGAATATTATAGACTCTATCGTGAACTACAAGCAAACTGCACGGGGTCTTGGAGGATTGGTGCAGGGTGCAGCACAGAAGGGGATGCCGGGTGTCCAACCACAGGAGCAGTATGTAGACGCTCTCGTAAAGAAATATAAGGAAGAGTACGGTTCCATCGAGGGGTTCAAGAAGAAGTTGGCTCAACACCCCGTAGAGTTTCTGACTGACTTGGCGACCGTCACATTCCCAGTCACTAGGGCACTTGAGCCACTGAATGTTGCGGGGAAAATATCAAAGGCACCCTTTAGATTAGTCCCGGAAAAGATTCCCATTAGGCAGTATCAGAAAGTCGTTAAGTTTAGCTCAAAGTTAAGTCCGGCAGACCAAATTAGGGTCACGAAGACAGCACTTAAATTTGGGATTGCACCAACGATTGGTGGGCTTAAAAAACTTCGTTCGATGATAGACGGTTACAATACTCGCATAGCTAAATTGATAAATGACTCCGTAGAAAGTGGCACAAAGCTAAATGTGTCAAAGATTTATCATGGCCTTGAAGACATGAAAAATCAAATGAAAAGGCTTACTGCAAAACCAACAGAAGTGGATAAAGCTTTTGCCAGCATGAGAAAAGAATGGCAGGAAGCGTTTCGAGTCGGGATTTACAGAACACCAATGGAGATGCAAAAAATAAAACAAAAGATTTACACGGACCTTGCAACACATTATGAAAAAGTAAAGTCATCTCCTGCCAATGTAGCACTACAAAAACGTGTGGCGAGAAACACTAAGGAAATGTTACAGGATATCATACCTGAAATCAAAACTCTCAACAAGAATGAGGGTGCCCTAATAGACCTGTGGGATGCGCTAGAAACAAAGGCGATGACGCTTTCAAATCGTGATGTGATTTCATTCGGACTGTCAGTAAAGATGGGTATCGGCTCTGGTGTGGGTTACTGGATGGGTGGACCGACGGGTGGAAAAATCGGTGGAGTGCTAGGCTTAGCACTTGGCATCTACGATACACCAGTAATCAAGGCCCATTTAGCCCTTCTCATCAATAGAATGAGACAGAAGGGGTACAAAATTAACGCCAAAACAACCTTCGCAAGACTAGGGATTTCGCAGACAGGTCAGGCGGCTAAAGAGTGGAAAGAAGGTTGGTCAGACGAACGGAAACCCAAAAAACCAACATCACCAGTAATGCCAGAAGGATAGAATGTGGGAACAATAACCAAAGGATTTATCGGTAGAGAGGATCTAGCCAGATGGACGGGTAGCACCACCTACACGTATGACAGGGGTACATCCACGGGTAGCACTCAGGCTCTAACCAGAATGGGTAATGTGGTTGACGCCGTAATGTTTGGTGACGGCACGACACGTACCCAGCTTGTACTTCAGAATGCCATTAACGAGAGTTCCGAGGAACGTGTGATAGAGTTGAGTCACGGTTCATGGGTGATTACGACCAGTATGACCATCCCGTCATATGTGACGTTGAGCATCCCGAGGGGTGCCGTGTTGACCGTGAATGGGGGAACGTTCACTATATCGGGTAGTATTTTGGCTGGTGACTATCAGATATTCGCCGGTGTGGGTGACGTAGTGTTCAGCACAGCAAGAGAAGTCTACGCAGGGTGGTGGCCCGACTGGACAACTGCTGCCGGAGTCGCATGGACTAATGCTATAGCATCTATCAGCGCAGTTGGTGGGACGGTCAGACTTCCGGGTGGTGCAGCTACCTCCACAACATGCGTTGATATGACATCACTACAGGGATATTATTGGGAAGTGGTGGGAGAAAGTAATAGCACCAAAATAACGTTTGCTGTAGCTACTCATGGCATAGATTGCTCGGGGAGTAATCATATTACATTTAAAGATTTTACTGTAATCGGTGATACGACAACCACACCGCAAACAGGATTCTTTTTCGCTAGAGATGCAGCGTTGAACGGCTTATTCCATTATTTTTATAACATTATCTTTAGCGGTGCGTTTTCAAAAGCGAACGTTTACTCATATGCCGCAGAGGAGTGCAGATATTATAATTGCTACTTTAATAATTCCGAAGATGATTCATGTAATTTTTGGTCAACGCACGACAACAAAGAAGGGTTAAGCAGTCCCAATATCACAATCGTTACGGGGGATCAATCCAATTCAGACAATCAGTTCTTCGGTTGCACATTTAAGCACTCAGGATCAAAAAACGCTGGAGAGGTTGACAATATAATACTGCGAGGTGCATTAAACATTAATATGTATGGGTCATTTTTCATATGCACACAACAAAACGCGAGGTCATATATATATGTTGACAACGATGAAGCATCGGCGGCATGTAACTTTATAAATATTGACGGCTTCCGTGGTGAAATCTATGGGACTAAAAGACCTGATTATGGTGTGCTTTTCGGAGACACTACAACATGCACCCACTGGAGCATCAGAAACGGTTACTGGAATCCGGCGACATACGCCCTGTCCACCCCCGCTGGGCTAACGATTCAACAATTAGATTTTGAGCATAACAGTTGTGGAGGATTGGGGATTGATGTCGGTACGCTTACTCTCTCCAATATCAGAGAGTTCACGAAGGTGTTGATAGACACCTTAACAGCAAGCAATCTTTATTGGAACAGCGCTTACGCCGGGAACAGTGTGACAACGAGTACAGAATCAATAAAACATTGCTCTAGCACCGGCAAAATTACGATAGATGCTAATCTCGACATTGATGGTGACATTGTTGGCGATGGATTGGGGTCAATAGATGGGATGACAAGCACTGTTGAACACCACACAGCAGGAGACACCCTATCTCTCACTGAGTCGGGTTCAACTCATTCAAACCAGGGTGCAGGTGGCGCTATCATATTTAATTTACCAGAGGCGTCTACTTGTAGGGGGGCAGAGTTTACGTTTGTAGTTTTAACTGCTGAATTCCTGAATATTAATCCCGATGATGCCGACAGGATATATGGGTTAACCAATGCGAATGGTGATTCCATACAGAGCGCTGGACTTGGGAACTCCATAACATTAAGGGCTGTTACAGATTCATATTGGGTTGTAACCGGCTCTAGCAACACCAACGCAGTGGCCGATGCGTGGGTTGACAATAACTAAAAAGTGGGTGTATTTATACTAACGGGAATATAAATGGGCACAATAACAAAAGGATTAATCGGTAAAGAAGACCTCGCCATACAGGTGACTGAGGGCTATCCGACTGAGACATTTGACAGGACAAGTTCTGCGGGTGGGACTAACACAATCACCAAGTCACCCAACATATACAAATACCTGCCGGGGGAGGTTAATGCGAGGTATTATGGGGACAATACTACGAGTCATGCCACACTTTCAGCGGCAATCACGGCGCAGGGTTCTAATACTAGGACAATAGTTTTAGAGCCTGGGACTTGGACGTTGACGAGTGCGCTGACTATCCCTTCGAATATTATTCTCAAACCACTACCCGGTGCTGTGCTGGACAGGGTGACGTTTAACCTGACAATCAACAAGCTAGCCCCGACAGGACCGTTCTACTGGATTGATGATACGGACTCTGGGACTTTCGCGCTTAGTGCAGCGGCCACTGACTGGGTTTACGCAGAATGGTTTGGGGTCAACACCACCCCTGGCACCACGGATATGACAGACGCCATAACATCGGCAATAAATACGAACAGGCACGTTAGACTTTTAGACACCAAATATGGTCACACTGGGGGGTTGTCTGTAAATAATTTCGGGCAGATATTTGAAGGTAGTGGGAAGAACGATACCATATCATCTGATGTATCTGGCACTAGGTTGGTTAAGCTGTCTGGGACGACTGACGACCTCACCCAAACTGGAGACTACAGCATTGTCAGAAATCTCACGATAGATAATAATTCCCTGGGGGGGGATGGACTCTACGTGACGAGCCACTATTCGACAACCTCTAATATCAATATAGTCAATCAAGGTGCAACTGGATATTCCCTACACTCATATAGCGGAAATATAGCCAACTTCGACAGCATATCCGGCTACAATATGAAGGTTGACACAACATTATATTCAAACTTCAGACACATCTGGATGGTGGGCGGGATAGGTGGATATGTTCTCCACGTCACGGCATGCGAAAAGTTGACATTTGATTTTTTTGGGTTTGAAAACTCGCTGGATGACGTATCAATTTACGTAGACACATCATACAATGTGGACTTTAACGGAGTAAAGTTTGAAAGCCTAACTAAATATACCGATGCCTTGATAAAGGTGATGACAGCGTGCAGGGGTATTAACTTCAAAGGTGTTGCACTCGGGGATACTGGCGACCAAGATCAAGAACTATTTATCTTAGATGGGTGTTTCGATATTTCAATTAGGGATTTAGATATCAAAGATAATGCGGCGGCGGCAGTAACCGCAGGGCGAAACATGGTTGTCTTAAAGGACACACCAAGAGGTATCATAATTGAGAATGTCTGGATAAAGGTGCAAAATACATTCAATTTTATCACGGCGTCTGGCACGGTTGGCAATAATGTTTATATCTCCAATGTGGTCTACCAAACGGGTATTGGTACGAATGTTTGGGATACAAACAGGGTGACATCAATAAATAGCAATCTCCTGCAAACATTCGGGGCCACAGGTGACGCATACATATTTATAAACAACAGTGGAAATGTTAATACCAATAATCTGTCTTCAGGCGATTCAATCACCCTCATACATTGCAACAATTTCACCGATGCAGGGGGCATCGCCTGTAAGATACAGCAGGGTTTAATCTCCAGCTATCAGACGGTGGCTTCTCACGCTTCACTAAGCGCCCTACCAAATGTCGGGGATGTATTCTATGTGACTGGTACAGTCAATATAACATCTATAGGCCCAGTGAGGGCGGGGAGAGAGATGACCCTACTTTTCGCCGGGATACTAGATGTCACACACGGCAATAACTTGGTTTTAGCCGGTGCCGCAAATTTTACTACAGCGGCAGGCTCAACAATCAGGCTATTGTGCAATGGCACAAACTGGTATGAAGTATCAAGAAGCACTAATTCATAGGAGACTAAATGCCAAACGGAAATGGTGTGACGTGGCAACAGATGGTAGTGATTCTCAGCATAATAGCCCTAATGATAACCTGCGGCGGTATCGTGGCGGGTAAGGCGAGCAAGACGGACGTTATCAGGGTGGAAGAGAGGTGCAATAGCAGATTGATGCTGTCTGAAAACAATGTCAAGACACATATTGACCGTTTGGAACGAAAACAGGACAAGATGTATGACCTTCTCTTAAAGATTGAGCAAAACGGTAACTCACCGAAATCACAGGAGAAACCGAAGCCGTAGGATCAACGACAATCGTAAAACTCAGTGGAAGGCGACCCTTACTATGGATAAATCGCACATTATTAAGGTTCCGAGAGGTACTGTGGTCAAATGTGAGGGTCACGCCATGCAGTTGGTGGAATCAATCTACATTCGTGGGTGTGATGTAGACGATGAGACACAATTTGAGGTGATGGACTATGAGCCTACAGATAAAAAACCTTCAGGTAGCCGGTGAGTGCTTCCTGGTTCCGTGGAGTCCGATACTTTTCGAAGTCTATTCTGACTGGTGCAAAATTGTCAATAATCCTGTCATAACGAGCGGGTTCAGACGGGACGGTTCCATGCACAGTTTTCTACCACTGAGGTCTTTTGATGGCAGCAGTAAAAAATACGA
This sequence comes from Neptuniibacter sp., assembly GCF_024231755.1. Classification (GTDB taxonomy): domain Bacteria; phylum Pseudomonadota; class Gammaproteobacteria; order Pseudomonadales; family Balneatricaceae; genus Neptuniibacter. Next base: position 17,606 of record NZ_JAAEQH010000214.1, on the reverse strand, counting down.
TGCGCCTGAAGTTATTGAGGAAGCCATGAACGACCGGTGGGAATATGACCCGACAAGACCTGGGAAGTATGACGTGTGCCTGTGGCATGAGAACCGGGACACACCGGGCTGTCACTTCCACTTTCAGGTTTGCGAGAACACTAGGAGGCGGAGATGAAATTACCAGAGATCGGTGACACCATAACAGTCGAGTGGGGGTTCGCAAATGTGTAGGGTAATTGCCTTCCTGTTTATTGGCCTTGTGATGCTGACTGGAGTTTGCCACGGTGCCGAGGTTACCTTAAAATGGAATCCGGTAGTCAATGCCCAAGAGTACACGGTCTATTGGGGTCATGCCACGGGCGAATACAACCCCGGCATACCGGTAGGGGACGTGCAAACTTACACAGTGCCCCTAGATAGCGGGGTATATTATTTTACCGTAACGGCATCAAATCAGTATGGAGAGTCTGGCTATGCGGATGAGGTTTCATGCGCTATCCTTGACAAACCCACTATTGTAACCATTGGGTTTAGTCCATAACGGTTTAAGCTGTGCTGCGGGGCGGTAAATCACCACCACAATTACGACATACTGGGTGGTATTTTGAAGGGATAGGAACTTTACACTCGCACTCATTAGCCCCGTCAGACTCAAGCGCAGGGTTATGAGGCGCATGTGGTTCAGTGTGAGGGCTATAAACCCAGTCCCCCCCTGAATCTTCAATTATTTCCAGATAGCTTACATCCCAAGGTCGTGATCTTAAACTATAACGTTTTCCATTCTGTGGTATGTCACTCACGCTTAGCCTCATAACGGTTAAGAATGACCGGCTATTGTGCAAACACCGTCTTCATTGTGATTACAATCCCAATTATCCTCATGTGGACAACCGCACTTTATATCCTGTCCGGTCGATTCTTGGGTTAGAGGGGCATCTTCCAGGGGACACCAAGAGGGGATTATCGTACCACCACTATCAGGTTTTATATCCTTCCATAGTTTTGTGCATACTGCTGACACCTCATCGAAGAAGGTACAACTTTCACAATAATTTATTTTAAGTAATTTCACCTCGTCCCTCTAACGTTGCTGGTCAGGCGCGGGGATAATCCTCAAATATCTCCCCGCAGTGGATACACTTGTTTTTATAATACCAATGTTGACAACGAGCTGGGTTATGAGGCGCAGTTGGTAAAGGACACCAACCGGGGATCTCTTGAAAGTAATTTGTTTTTATTATCCGCCTGTCTTCCAAAAAACACCCTTTCTCATTGCCAACCTCAACACTGGAATGCTTACACTCATGGCAGTTATGTATAACCATTAATCTGTCCATATTCTTTGCCTCATAACGGTTAGCGTCAGCCGCCAGCAACGGTAGTGTTCTGCCGGTCGGACTGGACGCTTGGGTTATTTGCAACCTACATCGTGAGCATCGACACCACCACAGCATTTATTTGCCACAGCATAGAAAGACGGCCCACCATCTTCTGACTTACCAATCTGGGCTACCACCAGTTTAATAGATTTCTCCCTGTCCCCTTTGGACTTGTCTGCCCTGTATAGTCGCAGAGCTTTTCTTGCCCCTGCCTGAAAACCAGACTTGTATCCCTCACCCCAAGTACTCATTTTTCTGCCTCCTAACGATTGCCGGTTAGCCGCAGTGTCTTCCTGTCGGCTACACTGGCGGGTTATACAGTACGTAAGTTTCCTCGAATATTCCCTTGTCGCAAACATATAATTCCCCACGAACACCGCGCATTAAATAATCACCTTCTTTACCTTGAAAGTCGCCCTCTAATGATTCCACCCAAAAGGTCTGATTAATTTGTTGCGCCTGAACCGGTAGCGGCTTTTTTGTATATAGCCTCGCACGATTCAACGCCTTCTCGCTAATTTTGATACCATTCATTCCAAACCTCCCACTGTATAACGGTTAGAGCTAAGTGGTGGGAGGGGTCCCACAACACCCGCAAATGTTTCCGTCTTTATGCCACCCCTCACAGTGGCTACAACTATCAAGATATCCCCGAGCATCCACTTCAGCGATGGGTTCGGTTTCGTTGAGGATTTCCCTCCGAACTTGTATTGCTATTTCGTTGATATGGGCTAAGACTATTCGCCTGTCTTCCTCGAAAGAGTCCCAATAATGATCCTCTGCTTTCGCCAAAAACCTTGTTAGCGCATCTCCCATTGTTGTTTCAACCTCCGAGAAACCGAACAATGATTATCCCGCGATTTGTCTATATAGCGTCCGAAATCGGGTGATATATAGAAAAATCATACCTCACCCCTCCCACGGAACCGCCCTTGTAGGAACGCGCCTTTTATGTCCGCGTGGTTTGCTCACGCCGTCAACATGGCTATTCCCATTCAATTGACTTCCCAACGCCGCCCAATATCTCAATAAGTCTCTTCCTGCCCGCCGCCAACTCTTCAGGCGACAGTAAATCACACTCACACTTGCCATTTATGAACTGTGCCCTGCACTTGTCGCATATCTTCTGAGTTTTACCCTGCTTTTTAGACGGTTCACGTCCAAAAGAACCGGTTGTTTCGTTCACATATCTGTCAAAATTACCCGGTCTGAACAGGGTTTCAGGGTTAAGATTCCTCGGATTTTTGATAAAGAAATCATCTTGCATCTTAGTCTCTATCACCTTCACACAATCATCGTAAGTTCTACCACTTTTAATACGGGCAAGTATGAAGCTATAGTTTTCATACCCTGACCCCTTGCGCTCATTCAGGTAGGCTAGAACCTTCTTGGCTACCTTAACCTGTGAGTTTAGTGGTATTGCCATTGATTTCTCACTTCTGAATATCGGCCACTGCATTATTTAGTCCTCCAGCTTTCCACCTCAGCTCTCAGCTCATCTCTGTCTGATTGCAGGTCAAGTAGGCGCGACCTCAGTATGGTGAACGTCCTCTCCACGGCAGTAAGCCGCTCCCTGATCCACTCTTCCCTAGTTTTACCAGCAGTGAATGCCTGTTGCCCCAACTCTTCGAAGTCTATCATTTTGCAGTCCACCTACCGGCCTTTTTGATGGTATCAGTAGCCGCGTCCAAAGCCCTCTGGTAGACGGCTACCCTCTCCCCTCTGTCATTAACTGGGGCATAGGTTTCGATTACTTTAACTATCTGCTTCAACCCTTCTATTTTCTTATCAAATCCTGACAGTGGCATCGTCATTCTCCTTATATCGCACAACATAAGAAACAAAATCCCGCGCATCAGCAGCAAACGAGAAACTTGTTGAGGCTTGGGCAATTTTATGGCTAAACTGCACATCAATAATTTCGTGGGTTTCCAAAAACCCATTAACCCTTTTCGTGAAGGCGAAAAGAGATGGTTTGCGATATTTGTCCGTATCTTCGCTTGATGGATAGTTAAAAACAAGAAACTTAGTCCCGGTTGGCATCGTTATTCTCCTCCTCAATCCGCCTAGCCATCCTCTCAATACGCCTAGCTCGATAGAGCCTGTCACCATACAGGGAACCGTAGAGGTAGCTCCACTGTTCCACTGTGACATCATCAAAACTGACGGGTGGGAAGTGGTCGGCTATATTGTATTCAAGCATTGTCATCGGATACTCCAAGTTAACACTTCTGTTAATCTCCTATGCCCAACCATTCTCATCCCACCACTTCTCCAGGGCTGTCTTCCTTCTAGGCGGCGGTTTCTTCCACAACTCACCCTTACGTGTCCAAACCTTCTTGCATCTAGGGCATCTCAGGTGTGTGTCCACCCCCGCCTCAGTAAGTATCGGATAGGGGAAGCCTAGACTGCATTCAGGGCAGGGTGATCCTTTAGCCAACATTCTTCTTCTGTGAAATGGTCACAGCCTCTTCCTTCAGTTCATCGAACAGGATGTGGGCACAACTAACCAACTTCCCGTCAATCTTCTGCTTCATGTCAGAATCATTGGCGAGACTCCCGGCATGTTTCACGATTAACTTCTCCAAAGCCTTGACATACGCCTTCCGATTATCATCTGCTGATGTCCACATAGGTTACTCCTATAAAATTATTTGCGGGTGGGGTATCTTCGCAGTCCTCAGTTCACCTAACAACCGCCCGTCAAGACGTTTCGGTCCATGCCAAATAAATGCTTCGTCACCTGAGCTTGCTTGCCGCATTACCCTCCTGGCGCTCAACCTTTCGGTTGGGAGGATGCTCTCACGTGTCTCCCGGGACACTAGCTAGTACAAGGCTCCCCTAAGATTGGATGGCAACTCCAATCCCCACAAATATATTTAGTTAGTCGGAACCGTGCGACATCAGACATTAAACGAGGCACCACTCTCTTGCCTGATGCCCACGGTTCCGTGGGTTGGCTCAGTTAAAATGGTATGTCATCTTCTGGAACCCTAGACAGTTTGTATTGAGAAAGTAGGTCTTGAAAATTTTTCATCACATACCTGAAACCACGCTGAGATATCTTTGGAAGACCATCCCGCATGATAACAGCGACAATCGGATTGCCGTCAAGGTCAGTGGCAGACTTCAACCATTCCTTGAAAGCGTCCTTGTCTTCCACTTTATGGTGGGCACAATGCCCGAAGAAGTTTTTCCTCTCGCCATCGTCCCACTCTTTATCGTCTTGCGCGTTGGCAGGTTGTTGCTGTGTCTGTGGGGTATCCCTCTTCGCCTGTGTTTTGGGTTGCTCCTTCTGCCCCTTGAAAACGTCTATGCCCACTTCCAAGTATGACGCGCACTTACTCTGGCAGTCCGTGACAGAAGATTTATACCCGTCTGCCAATTCTGTACCGGTTCCAGTTTTCTTATGCCCACCATACTGCATAGGGGTGGAAAAATTGTATGGCTCCCCGATTATAATACACCCACGTGTGACAACGTAACCCGGTTCATCAAACCAGACATCATGCTCCAACGTCCAACCACCGATACCGAAAACATCGTTCAACCTCTCGACAATATAGATAGCCTTTATAGTGCTTAGATACTTCTTAGATTGATGCTGTGAAATAGACTCAGGTGGCATTGGTTCTCTAAGTTTTTCCCTGACATCTTTTGGGAGTGTTTTTATTTTCCCCTCCATATCAATTTCCTCCCTTGCCCCCCAACATCTGCATCTGGTTGGCGTTTATTTCAGTGGTGTACCGCTTGTTGCCGTCAGAATCTTCCCACTGTCTCGTCTGGATTTTACCCTCAATGTAGACCAGACTGCCCTTCTTGAGATATTCACCGCAGACTTCGCCCAATCTGCGCCACGCCACAATCCGGTGCCATTCGGTCTTCTCTTTCTTCTCACCAGATTCCTTATCTTTCCACTCTTCCGATGTGGCGATGTTAAAATTCGTGACCGCAGTTCCGTCCTGCATATATCTGACCTCTGGATCACCCCCCAATCTGCCAATCAACACGGCCTTATTTATCCCTGGCATCTCACCCTCCTCAAAAAAGTTTACAGTGTTCACACGTTTCCATCAAGTCCAGCGGAATAATATGGAAACATGGAGATTCTTCGTGGGTGCAAAAATATTCTGTGTGGATCACACCCCTCCTGACCTCGACTTCCTGACTACCCTTGTGGACACACCGCTTACAAATGCAGAGATTATTACCCACTCCCGGTGGCGTGTTGTACGCCCTATTGCTACCCTGTAGTCTTTCCATTATAATCCTCCCAATCCAGACACACCCCCGGCGAAGGCGGCATGTGTCTTACGTCTAGGTCAGTCGTCAAGACCGAACACACGACCAATACCCCTGCGCAGGCCGCTAGGTGTGAGAGTATCAGGATCACCGCCAAGACGAGCCTTCTCAGCATTAATTGCATCAGTGACTTCATTGATAACCTCCCTCTTCCTCTCGGTTTCCAGCAGGTCGGCTTGACGTGCCTCAGTTAATCGTCCGATAGTTTCGTCTTTCTCATTAATTGTGGCATTCTTCTCGTCCCTGTCAATCTGCCACAACTGACCCATCATTTTTATGGGGCCAGCTTTCTCACCGGGATTATCCCCGCAGAAATCGTCTACATATGTCTGAATATCTTCGTCTAGTTTCATGGTTGAATCTCCTTTACACTTAATCTAAGACCTCAAAGCCGGTTGTCAAGGCTTTTTCTTCGGTTTTTTCTCCCTGGTATCCTCACCCGAACATTTTTGCCAGATTACCGTGGATAAGAGCAAGGTACGCACCACAAGCATCGGCAATGTGTTCAAAAACACCCTTAGTTATCTTGTCACCAAGAACAATATAGCTCGTTCTGTTCCCTTTCACCATTTTTTCCCAATCATACTTAGTTGCAATAGCATCCATAATTTCTTCTTTCGTGGCCTTCCTTGACCCTGTAACCGCTAACTTAACATCGCTAGGGCTTGTCCACTCAACCGGTAAACCCATAATACTTGCGGCAGAGGCAACAGAAGCAGTAGCCATGCCCATCTGTACCATCGCCTTCGCACTTTGCGCCCCACCTGACGGCAATTCACCAACAATGCCACCACTTCCATAATGCCCGACTATTTGTTGCAAGCCTTGTGCAATCATGGCACTTCTGTACGCATAATCATCGCTCACACGGGTCTGTTTTTTCTTTGATTTTTCAGTGATAATGCAACCACACGCGACAGGTTGTCTGTGTTTGTAAACCGCCCAACCACACTTACTGAAACCAACATCTAATGATAAAAGCATTTTACCCTCCTGTGTTATACCTTGTCGCCATCTTCACACTCCATATTTCTTGCAAAGTTCAGTCATTCTCTTCCGTGGGATGCCAAGTCTATCTGCTGATACCGTTTTGGCTCCTCCGGTTTCATCCAGCATACCCAGAACCCTGGTCCGTGTGAGTTCTGCGATTTCCTCTTTAAGCGGCATGTTAACCCTCTCTGCCGTCATTAACTCATCAATCCCACTCATCGCCTTCACTATCCCACCAATCACAGCCACCTGTACATCCATGTTCTGGAATATGAAAACGTTCCCTTTCCGATTCGAGCCATTCAAAAAAGTCACACTCTGCTCCACCTTCTCGATCATCGTCTGCCTCTCCGGTGGACTGCAAGCGTCTAACGCTGTTACCAAATGCGTCCTGATTTCGGTCAATTCCATATGAAAAACCCTCCGTTAGTGGCCTACAGTCGAGACAGTTATACCACGGGTCAAACCACACTCCACCCTTTTTCTGCCGATATATTTCCCTGCCGCACTGGTGACACATTCTCCCCGTATATTCCACCCGCCTTCTGTTGTATGTAGCTGCCGTGCCGTTCTCTTTCCTTTTTTTATACTCACGACTGGCTTTCCTCAATAGTTCCAGTTGATGCTTCCTCTGTGCCTCCTGACACTCAGGTTTCGCACAGTACGGATATTTGGTGGAGTGAAGTTTGGGTTTCAGCGTATATTTGAAACCACAGTTGAGACACTTCACCACCCTGGGTGGTTTAGGTTTTCTTGGCATTTAATCCTCATGTAAAGTTAGCCGCGCAGATTTACATTACGACTTTCGCTTATAAACTCGCCCCTCGATTACAACCGAATCACCAATGATTGGAATCGGCCTGACATCCACAATGCCGTCTGAGTGTTCATAGAGGATGCAGAAACCGTGTGAATGTCCTCTGGGCCTCAATTTCTTCTCAAATGGCATCACCAACCGACAACAACACGGTATCGAGTATGCCGCCTGTTTCATGCCGGTTTTCCAGTGAGTGTAAACCTGATACCTGTGTGCGTGCCACACAATAACCCGCCCGAAGTCCTCCGAAGCTGTACAGGCGACATGCTTGTTCCAGTTAAAGCCATGTGTCACACTCACCCTCCCAATTTTTGGGATGCACTCTATACTGTATGGATACGTGTTGACATTTTTCAGGTTGACATGCTCACCGATTTTGAACAGTTCTCGATAATCAGATGGGATGTCATCACGTTCTAACCGTTCCTCATGGTTCCCAAAGTAGAAATCAGTGACACCCAAGCTCTCAAACAGTTCATCAATAAACGCATATTCCTCTCGGGCTGTAAATTCGTGCCTGTCATTATACTTCGAAGCCCAATCAAAATTACCAATATCACCCATCGCCCATACCCTGTCCGGTTGCCAATCCTGACTGAAGGCGTGAATGATATTCAACACATCTTTTGCCGAATACTCTCCGTGGACATCTCCGAATAGTAAGTGCTTTTTCATACTGCCTCCAGTCTAGGGTAATCTTTAGGATTATCTGACCGTAGTTCATAGTTGTTATATTCTAATAATTCCAGGGCCAGGTCAACTAGCGCGGAACAACCAAATTCGTCACATGGAGATTCATCACAGATTTGGCATCCCAAGATTTCGCTATCTCTCCACGACATCGTGGGGAGAACTTTTAGGCAATTAGAACACCTAAAAAACGGGCAATTGTTTACACTGTTCAACCAACCCTCTAAATGCACAAGTTCATATTCTGGCAATCCCACCAGTATATATTCCATATTTCACCCTCCACTATTTAAAGATAAGACTTACTTAAAGTTTGTCAACCCCTTAACACCATTTTTCTCACCTTCCAAGTAATTAAAATAGTCTTGCACCGTTTCAAACTCACCCACCGACTCTAAATCGAGATTGGCTTTTTCCAGCCCGGCAAAGTATGTGACGTGATGAATCTGCATGGCTACTTGTGCCATTTGATGTATATTCAGCGGTTTCATTTTACCCCCCTGTATTTCCAGCTATATTTGCGGTTTCTAAGACGCTTACGTTCAGTTTCAACCTCTCTGCCGAGCAATATCCCGATACAGTGTGTAGTGAGTTCCTGCCCCAATATTTCAAATTTGTGTCTATTGTCAAACACTTTTTGGAGTGCTACCCGGTGTTGGTCAACCACTTTCACCCACATCTTATTCACCCCCTTCTGAAAGCCATTCTTTTTTCAGCTTTCCCATTTTATCTCCCCCTTAACCCTCTGACAACACTGTGAGCAGAGGATTTGTTTAATATAGGTTGTCGATTTCCGGCCTGATCTGGCAGTCTTAGGATGCCGATACTCAACTTTGGCACCGTCAAGACATATCATTTCAGGTCGTGCGCATTTTGCACAACGTGGTTGTATGTCTACCATTCTTTAGCCTCTCTTTTAGTCAAGAAAAAGTGGATACCAACGGCACACTCGACACGAATGTCAGGATCGAAAGCACGTTCACCGGCATCGTTTTCACTGTGATATGTTTCACCCTTAAAATATGTGTTTTGTTTTGTATGTGTAGGGCTTGAACCACCGCAACCGCCACCGGATACAATCTTTATCTTACTTGCACGACATTTCCTGCCCACCAAAGATGAAATGCGCTCAGCATCGGCAGGAATATATATTTTGCAGATGCCTTTCGTGGTTTTTTTCCATGCGTAGAAACCACCCACTTCTGGAACGATTGAAAAATGGGGCAATCTCGCTCCGTAAAGGTTCGCTCCGTTAAGGCTCGCTCCGTTAAGGTTCGCTCCGTAAAGGTTCGCTCCGTAAAGGTTCGCTCCGTCAAGGCTCGCTCTGTTAAGGCTCGCTCTGTTAAGGCTCGCTCCGTAAAGGCTCGCTCCGTCAAGGTTCGCTCTGTTAAGGCTCGCTCCGTAAAGGTTCGCTCCGTAAAGCGTATCGGCATCGACCACCTTCAACACATTACCACTAAAATCTTTTATCTCAATCATTTTAAACACCTCCAATTAAATTAGATTATATCCAAACCCCTACCCATTTAAAAATGGGAACCAAAACAGCACACCAGAACAGTGTTACCGCTATCAGGAATAGAGACAACTCGATAAATTGTTGAAACATTTTATTCGTCCTCCCTCAACCATTTATTGTAATCTCCTATTATGCGCGACTGGTTTAAAGAGTGCCACACACAATCAGCGCACTCTGACGAGCAGGTTTTTTCGCAATACTCCCGTTCGCCCGCTTTCAATTCCCTGCCACAATTAGAGCATTTTATTATTGTCATCATTTTATTTGTCCTCCCATTCTATTACAGTAATAACAGAATATTCATTAAAGTCAGGATAATACTGCTTTAGTTCTTCAATATATCCATCTTCAGTCCGATGCCCACCCTTCCAAACGTCATCAATAAATATATTATCCATAGTCGTATGTTTCACTGATATAATGTTTTTCAGCACACACCACCCCAATTCAGGGCATCCAATCAAAACAGGCCCGCAAACACATGCCCGTTCGCCCTCCCTGATTGTGACGGTTTTTGAACCGTTCAAAACCATATCCCTATTCTTTTCACCTGCCATCAAAATTCCTTGTAACATTTTATTTGTCCTCCAGTCCAGTTATTTAATATCATAGTCGAAAGGGAAGTCTGAGAGTTTTTCCAGAAGTGCGATTCTGGTATCACCTTCAACCAGTTTCCGCCAACCAAAACAGAAGCGCCCCGTGTGATCGTAGTAGATACAGTTATCTGTGTTTACGCCCCTGTCCATCAACCATTTGAAGCCGTCATATTCTCTGTTAGCGTTCTGGATTGTTTTGTCCCGATGCTTTTTAATGTCTGAATATTTCTTTTTAATTCTTGCTTTGCCCCTGGCAGTCAAACCCTCTGTTTGTGCTTTAACATATTGAGGAACAAGCCACCCCCTCTCAGCTTGTGTCAATTTGGCCCGGTTATCCCATGTTTCACAGATTGGCATAAGACGCAATAAGTGCAACTCTTTTTCTTCCAGGTATTCACTGTCAAGGCACGCACCACAGAATACATACCCCTGCTGGGCTTGATATTGCTTGCCACAATAACCACATTTCAAGGTGTTTTTCCTGATAGCTACCATTTTAGGTGTTAGCCCTAACCATTGGCCCTGCTTTATGTTCCTGTTTGGCAGGATACCTTCAGCCCAATCAAACACACGTAAACCTGACTCACTTGTTGATGTCGGTGCTGTGTTCCATTGGTTATCAAATAGGTGTTTAGGTTCGAGCGTCACTGTTTGACCGTCAAGCGGCTTTATTTTATCTCGGTAATATGTATAATGGTCTGCTGAAATTGAGTCAAACAGCTTTGAACCTCTTCTCAATAGTGCATCACACAAAGCAGAATACTCTTTCCTGTCGGCCTCTTTGTCTAAGTTGTAATAATAATAGTGGATCGTTGTTTCCATGCTTTAACCCTCCATTAAATAAGGTTATAAGTTAGCACCCGTGCAACCTTCCACGCTCTTTTAGGACACAAACCAAGATCACACAAGCGGCAATAGACGTGAATTCCGTTTGTTAAATGTTGGCGGATTTGTGGCAGGTATCTCAACCAAACCACAAATCGCGCTTTATATGTGGCGTTGTGTTTCATTAGTCTATAAACTCAAATTCCCCGACAGTGTTTCCGTTAGTGTCTCTAATCCGGCCAACAACCTCACCCTGAAGGACTCTTTCACCAACCAACCTTAACAGTTTAGCGGTTTCCTCTTCTGGGCTTATTTTAAACGCATCATTATCAATATTAAATTCGACTAAAAAGTTCATTGTTTACCCTCCAATCTAAAGATTAATAGTTAATAACCTTGCCATCTCAACACACTCGAAAGTGTGTTGAAATTGAGAGGTTATTACACTAATTGTCCAGTTTCCACGTCATAAACAGGATATGGTGCTTTCTCGTTATCAAACCAATCATGCCCAAAACAGTAGCATTTGTTATTGTCATTCGGCATATCAAGCGGGTTACTCAAGTGACATGCTCCCGGAGCGCAAGGCGAGCAGAATTGGGCGTAAGTGTAATATGGAGCCTTTTCAATAAATATATCCCCATATTCATTTGAGAAGCATTTATAACCGTCTTTAATATAGCTAAACGCTATCGGCTCTGCAAAGTCAAATTCAGAAACCAAATCTGCTTCACAATTAGGGCATTCATCCATGTCGATGGACAAATCGTCACCGCAAGATGAACATTCGATAACCCCATACTCAGCCTCACTTTCTTCGCACCATACTTCCATGACTTCGTTCTGATGTATCACTCCAAACCTGATTCCAGCTTCGGCATCCCTATTCACTGTCATATCATACTTTCCAGCATAGTTAATGCCTACGTTTTGGTTTGCCATTATTCATTCTCCCTTTAATAAATGATTAATATTCAATAACCTTGCCATCTCAACACACTGCCTCAGAGCGTGTTGAAATTGAGAGGTTATCTTACAAGCCGGAACGCTCCATTATACATATCAAGCGAAAAAATATGATTAGTCAGATAGTCGTTGTTTAAATCATCTATTTCAGTCTGCCTATCAGCTCCAATAAAGTCAAAGTATCCCGGCTCAACATTCTCAAGTTCTTCCTTAACGTCATCAAAAGATATATACTCAACACCGATGTCCGGCTTAACCGCCTTGTCATAGTCTACAACACTGCCAATATTTTCAAGCGCATGGCAATTATAGCAGATAATACATTTGTCGGTTTTTGGGTTACGGATAATTTTATACTCATATAAAGATATAGTTGTTGTCATGTCTATCCGGTCTGAAAATTTATCTGTTTTCATTGTTCACTCTCCTTTATTATAATTGATAGTTGATAATATTACTAGCAAGATACGTGCCAATAGTGCAGGTGAATACAAGGTGTTGATATTGTTTAGTATTATTTTGGGTATAACTAAAGTTATGGGGGTTGCCTGGTGAGAATTACGTATCCTTTTGTGTACTAACCATGCTAACTATCAAGTATCATTAGCAATGCAGACCGGTGAAAATCACTAGTGAGAATCACCTGGGTTGAAGTGATACTTTAAGTGTTGTAGTGAAAATAAATGTAATTTTTATTGTCCCTGATATCATAGGTTTATGGCTAAAACGCAAGAAGCGTGCCAACTATTTTACTTTAGGTACTTGACAAACGACTAAACAATGATTATCTTTAAGTAGCTTGAAAGAATAGCTACTGAAAGCTAATTCTTTAGCAAGCTCGACTTCTATTCTTGTCAAGCCTACACCTTTAAAACAGTCTGCCAGTATATCATTATAACAAGGTAACAATGAAGGCAATCATTTCAAGGCCCGGTTTTGAGGTATTGACGTTTAGTTGTGTTCCGGGCTGAAGTGCATTTTTATTAGCAAGTATATCAGGCTTTTATGCAAATAGTTTGCAGCTACCCCTTGACAAACTGTTTTTAGTGATTATATTAGTGTATAGCTATAACATAGGTTATAAGTGTTAGGTTACATAAGTGTAACAATGGGGCGCAAGTGTTCAGTTAGTTTACACATTAGGTATAACTAAAGTTATAGGGGTTGGACTGGATCATATGTTTCACCGGCTCGTTGATACCAAACAAAAAAGGTGGTTATCATGCTCTCAGCTATTATAATAGGAACATTCATAGGCTGGACCGTAGGCATGCTGATATCCTTCTGCTTATCAGGTGATACAATGCTTTACTCTCCTTTACTTGACTTGATTATCGGATGTATTATTATGATACTACTGGTTATATGGCTCTTATAGCCTACGACCTATTACTGGGCCTTGCTCACTATGTACCATGCATACCAGTGGCTTATTATCATATCTATAATATAGAGGCTATATTATGGTTCCTGTTGCAATACGAATAATCGGGGTTATATGGGGAGCTATATTACTCACACTAGCGTGTTGTCTGGTTAGTGTGATAGTGTGTGCTGTGATCCAGTGTTGATAGCAGTACCTATACAGCCTATCACTGAGCCTTACTCATTATGTACCATGCGTACTAGTGGCTTATTGTCATATGTGTAAAACAGTGGCCCATACTCTGAAGTATGTGAGCTGTATGTTCATGTGAGCTGGATGGCAGTATATAGAGAGGGATCTGGATACCATTATAATAATATAGAGGCGATATCCGGTAGGCGATGGGGCGGCTTGGGGGGATGGGGGGGATGGATATGTGTATATGTCTGCCTAAGAAACTGAAAAATTCAAAAGGGTTATGCCTACTTCCTACACACTAATAAAGGTTGACTACACGCCTAAATGTAATCACTACGACTTGAGAGTGTATTATGACTGTCTATGGGAAGATGATTATGGCAACCTGCACAACTTGGAGGACGGGGTTAGTATAGGTCATGGACCCAAGCCAGAAAAGCCAGAAAGAAAACCATGTGGATGTGTTGGGGGTTGCAGGATAGATACCCCAATGGGATATAATGAACCATTTTGGGAAAGAATACCGGATGACACTTACTGCGAGATTATAGGATTAGAAAGGTCTAGGAACTATGTGCCAACCACCGGTAAAAATCAAGACTGACAGTGGTATTGGGGCGGACGAGTTGTACTGTGAATGGTACAGGTGCCCTATTTGTGGTTGGGCTATTGGTGATGGCTTTAAATACTGCCCGAACTGTGGCGTTGGGATTGAGTGGATCGAAGTCTCCTACGAATTAGACGATGAAGACCGGGCACAGTTGGCCATGGTCAGGGAGCGTTTAGCCAAAATTTAAAAGGAGTCTCTTTAATGCCCAAAGCAACCCTAGAATTCAACCTACCTGAAGAGCAGTCTGAATGGCGAGTGACTGATAGGGCTATGGACTGGGCGCTTGCTATGTGGGATCTGGATCAGTGGGCTAGAAGCATGATAAAACACTTTGATATAGACAAATACAGGCTCAGTCTAGTAAGGGAAAAGATGTGTGAACTACTCGAAGAACGTGGCATATCGCTTGACGACATCTCGTGATTGGGGCGTGAAGTGTGATTTTCTGCACATAACTCGTACGTAAAAGTGGGGGGAGCCATGAAAAAATTAGGGATTAGTATTTTACTGTTACTTTTCTGTGTGGGTTGTAACTGTGCTGAAGCCAAGCGTACACCGGAGAATCCACCCGTCGTAATTTCCGAAAATAATGGCAGAACCAATATGTGGGAAAATACGCTCTACGCGACTGAATATGATGGATATACGGTATTTTGGACGCGCCGAGGCGGGGTCGCCGTGGTGAAGAGGGGGGAGGTAGAGTGATGAAAAACAATAAGTGGTGGTATTTAAAAACAAAAGATTTAATTTTTATAGTCGCCCTAACAGGAATCATGGGTTATGTTTGTGGATTTGTTTGTGCAAAAAATGCCTACCCCGCCGAAACGGAAGTAACCGCCCAATACGGCTATAAATTCGCTGGAATGAACTCACACAAGACGTTCCTGCACAAGATGAGTGATACTGAGCTTTCAGGGTGGTGTTGGCAGATTGGAGTGACTGAATGGTTCAGGAATTTCGGTGTGTACGGTAAGTACGGTGAAGATAGGGGTATTTCGAAGTATCCGATGGAGGGTTACAAGTACTCCGCCTCGACTTACTGGTGGGGTTTAGGGCTGAAATACCGCTTTAGAGGGGATAACGGACTTAGAAAGGTACTCTACCCCTACGTTGGGGCGGGTTTGTGTGATGCCACCCTTAAAAATCGCGTTCCAGGGGGTTCTGAGAAGCTGTCTGCGTACGGCCCAGAGGCGATTGTGGGTTATCAGTGGGATTTCGGGTTGAATTCAGGGGTGGATTCTGACCATTTCGGACTTAATTTAGAGATGAACTACTCAAGTTACCCTATGGAGTCTGAGATATTTCGGAAAACGAAGTGGAAACCGGGTGGATTGAGGGTATTCACGGGTGTTTCAGGGAGGTTTTGATGAGTAACCCTTGGTATATGCCAGAAGAGTCAAAGATTTTGCAGCAACTTGGACTTATCCTTCATCAGAGGGGTATAAACTGCACAGATACTCCTATAATGAGAGATGGTGTTGAGGTTCACTGTGAATCCATCATCACGGTTGAGACAAAGCCGAGTGAGGAAGGATACTTAGGTGAAGATCCCTCCTCCTGCCTGGAGTGAGGTATCTAATATAATTAGGGAATAACACTTCTCTAATGATTGCGACCAGTTGGGTCGTAGGGGAATTATACGCTGAAAATTTGGGGGGAGAAGATGGACGGAACGCGATGTATGGGATGTCGCCACCTATACTTTCGGTCAGAACAGGGGAAATATGGTGTTGTCGTGAAAATCCGAATTTGTCTGTTTTTGACTTCAAGTTCGTCTGGTTATGAGATTTTGGACAATTTAGTAATTGGTTGTAATAGACGAGAAGAATGACCGCTGAAATAATAGACATGACAGAATTTCTATCCGAGTGTGGAGAATGTGGTTGCACCGAGTGGAGAGCCTACACTAATGGGAGGTGTGAAATTATATATTTGGAATGTGCAGACCCTGATTGCGGAGCTATATGGGAGCAGAAGTGAAGGAAGCAAAACCGATACCAAAGTACGCCAAAACACAACGTGCATTCGCCGAAGCGATTGGAAAAAGCCCCCAGACGATTATGAAGTGGAAGAAGCAGGGCTACCTCGTCAAGTGTCGGCACGGCTATAATATTGATGCATCACTCAAGAAGAGGGCGGAATCTGGTCTAGGTAAGAACGGAGTGACCCGGGAACACGTCGCTGAGAAGGCGCTGACCCTGAACTATTATCAGGGTGTGGTTGACGAGTACAAATCCAAGAAAGCAGACCTCCTGGCCTACACTCAGGCGAGAGCCATGACCGCGCAGCAGCGGATACTCGATCACCACGTGTATGGTGAGGAAGTCCAGAAGGATGGTGAGGTTGTAAGCAAGATAGCGCTCATGGACAACAATCAGGCGAAAGCGTGGTTTCAGGCTATAAGTGTGGATTACGGCATTAAATTTGATAAGGAACGCTTGGAGAGGGGCGAATCTACCGAAAACGTTGCAGTAATAGTTACCGCCATCCGTGACCTGAAGAAGAAGAAGGCTGGCAAACTGAAGGGAATGGCACATTGATGGATGTTTTCAAATTTATGACCAAGAATGGGAACCGTATTTGGTACACCGACGCTACAGATGTGCCCGAAGATCCTCGACCAAAACACGCCCCTCCCGTAAAAACCTCGAAGGGTGTGATTGATAATAGGGTAGCTAAATTTACCGACCCCAAGTGGGAAGCATATTGTAAGGAACAGGCGAAAAAACGTGGTCTTTGGACGTCCGGTGACGGGTGGTAATTGGACCAGCGAGAAGTTGACGAAAGATTAGAGAGTGATTACCCCCTGTTTTTCCTTGAAATGAACGAGGCTCAAAGCCGATTCGTCAGGGCTAAAAACGGGAAGGGGATCACACCGCGCAGAAGGTTAAGCGAACTTGGCAATAAGTCCGGCAAAACCCACATCGGACTCGCTGAGGACATCGCCCACGCCCTTGGTGCGCGTATATGGCTTGACGAAGACGACCCTGACTATAAGATAGACATTCAGGTGCCCAATCGCGGTCTGATAGGTTGTGAAACCCTGTCCCACTCCGTGCCAGAGAAGATTTGGCCGGTCCTGAAGTCCCTAATCCCGAAAACCTGCGTCTACAAGGCTAAGAAGAACCCACAGGGTGTGGTTCAGCACATCACCTTCTTCACTGACCACAACGGTCGGAAGTGTGGTTCAGAGTTCTTCATCAGGTCTTACGACCAGCAACCGGATGATTTTGAGGGGATTGACGTTCATTGGGCGCATTGGGACGAACCGCCACCAAAGGCGATACTCCAGGCGGCGGAACGTGGTAAGGTGGTCACGAACGCCCCGTCGTGGTTTACGATGACGCCACTTAAAGAGGCGTACAT
>NZ_JAAEQH010000213.1 GCF_024231755.1 Neptuniibacter sp. | reverse complement strand
TCAATCAATGGAGACATCACTACAACCATATCAGACCACATAGTTCACTGGGTTATATGTCACCAGTGGCATTTAAAAACAAAGCAGCATAGGATGAAAAATCTCATCGAGGAAATGGTTCTAATGATGGGGAAAGGTCAGCAGCAGTCACTATTGCAGCCTTATCCATGTTCCAACTCAATCCAATCGCAGAGTTCCTTTACATAGGTATAGTACTGCTTGCAATCAGCACTTCAGTTATTACTTTACTATTATATCGAACAGTTCTGGCAATCCTATCCGGGAAGATTTTCCAGCCAGAGGGGTAAGTGGCTCCTGCTCAGAAAGCCACTTATCGATGCGTTAGATAGTTAAGAAAGGCAATGTCCATGCTTCTGACTACTTAGCAGACAGCTTTTTTATAATATCGGTTAAATGAATTGCTAGTGATTTAGCGATTTTTGAAATCGATTTTTCCCAGCGCCAAGCTTGAGGGTGGGTATTCACTAATATATTCATATTGGCATTCAACTCAAACACCAGGATTTCGTTATTTCTCAAGGTGCAATCCAACCCAATATAATCCAAACCGACCAGCTCGTTTATCTGGCTGAGCTTCTGTAACACCGAATCTGGAACCTGCTTCAAATATTCATCTAAAACAGATTGTTCCTCATCGTAATACTGCGGATTTTCATCCATGTAATTACGGCTTCTCGAGTGAATCATCCAGTGATTAGATACGATCATATGGCGTAAAATTACTCGACCAGCCACTAAGGCAAATCGGTACTTACGGTAGAGCCCATCTTCGCTTTTATAGTCAATATACTCGCTAAGTGTAAACACACGGCCATCAAGCGCGAATTGATCTAATTTCGGCACCGTTTTCCGAGTTAGTTTGAGAGTGCTTTTCCCCCCATGATCACCAGCAGCTCTAAGAATTACGGGCTTTTTCTGAAAATGCTTCTGCCATATCTGTAGTATGGCTGCCACCGATTGCGGCCTACACTCAATTGTATGGGGCACTCGCACCCCTTTAATCGGAGCGAGAATATTTGCAGTATTGCTGCGCTTAGTTAATTCAATCTGAGAGGGTGAATTGATTACTGGAGAGGGAACTGATTTCAGCTTTTGAGAAAGCTGCTTGAGTAAAATCGCATGTGAATCAGGATCAGAGACTTCATTCACTACAAGTATTGGCTGCTGCTTCAGCTCCATACTCTTGAGGTTTTCAGCAGATACAAGAACTCGTTTACACTCAAACCAATTATTTAAAGCTACGTCTAAAAATGGTTGTAGATTCGAAGAACCTTTGCCATCTAAACGGATCCGCCCCTGGTCATCCAAGCTGACTACTGATACTCCGTTATCTTGAATACCACTGACAAACATAATCACTGGCTTTTCGGCGGCAACACTCATATCCACTATCTCCGTTATTCATGGGCATAAATTGTCCGTCTTCGAGCGTTCCCAAAACCTATGAAGTAAAGAGATCCGCTACCTGCCTACCGGATTGTATATTATTTATTCTTTCTAGGCTCGACACCACAAGCACTAAACCTCGAGCAGGTTGATCTTCACACGTTTATATAGAATCAGAATTAACTAATGATCGATAGTCTCGCGTTGAAGAGTCCAGTACTATTGGATCAGTGTAATCAAGATCATTCAATATGAGATAGCTTATAAAGGGTTATCCTTTAACAATTTATAAAAATCATAGAGTTAAAAACTTAGGATATAACGAATGAACTTCACGATCGAAAAGGCCGGGCAAAATGCTCTAAACGCAATATTAAAAGTAATGGAACCTTTTAATATGCATCATGTACCATCCGTTGAAATGGGGCCTTTAGATCTGAACTGTTTTTTTATCGCTAAGATTGATGGCACTATCGTCGGTGCAGCTGGCTACCGCATTTTGTCCAATACTCAGGCTAAAACAACTCTGTTGGGAGTTCTTCCGGAATGCAGCGGCATGGGAATTGGCAAAGCGCTTCAGCAGGCACGCATGAGAGAGGTTTACCAAGCTGGAGCTAAAAAACTTACCACTAACGCAGATAGAATCGATACTATTTTGTGGTACAAAAAGCACTTCGGCTATCAACAGGTAGGGCAGTTAGAAAAGCTTTGTTCCTTCGGCCTTGAAGAGGTCAATCACTGGACAACTCTAGAGACAGACCTTGATGAATACTTTGACTCATTGGAGTCACGTGACACGGAAAGAACACGCTATATAGATGAGAACGATGCTTTTCCACTTCGGCCTTATCCCCCGCTCATTATCAATGTCTGCCTAACGGGTATGATTCCTACCCGGGCGTTAACTCCTCATGTTCCCATATCAGCTGATGAAATTATTGAAGATGCAATTAATGTTTATGATGCCGGTGCTCGAGTGGTTCATCTCCATGCTCGTGATAAGGATGGAGCCCCCACTCCTGATCCCGCAATCTATGAAAAGATCATATCCACTTTAAGACAGGAACGTCCTGGCTTGATTTGTGGTGTCACCACATCGGGCAGGAACTGGTCTGATTTTGAAAGCCGCTCTGCGGTACTTCACCTTCAAGGCATAGCTAAGCCTGATATGGCGAGCCTCACCTTGGGCTCTTTAAACTTCCTAACCAACCCCAGCACTAATTCCATCGAAATGATTGAACGACTCGCTATGGCGATGAAGGAACAAGGAATAAAACCTGAGCTGGAGGTTTTTGACCTTGGCATGATTAACCTGGCTAAATATTTAGAACGTAACGGATTAATCACTGGGAAAAAATATTTTAATTTACTGCTTGGTAACCTAAACACAACTCCTGCAAAGATTGGTGACCTAGCAGCAATGGTTGATGCGCTGCCTAAGCATTCAACTTGGGCTGGAGCAGGTCTGGGGCAGTTCCAACTTCCAATGAATACAGCCGCTATAGTCGCTGGCGGTCACGTTCGTGTCGGCATAGAAGATTCTATTTTCTATGATTATGCTAAACAGCATAACGCAAGTAATGTGCAGTTAGTTAAACGGGTTGTGAGGTTAGCCAATGAGTTGCAACGACCTATCGCTACAGCATATGAAGCCCGTTCTATGATGGGTATCCATTCCGTGGATCAGAATACCTTCTATTCAGAAGCCTCAGAAGAACACATCTGTATTTAGCTATATCGGTCTGTTTTATAGTGCGAATAATTAGTTTATCAATTAAGTAACTGTTCACTCCCTGTACACTGCACTATTATGCAACAATCAACCAATGTAACGCTGATTGGGAAGCTGTGTGCCAGACATCAATAAAACTCAATTGCAAACAATTAGTAAACCCGGTAATTCCGCTAAAGGTGTTGTAATAACAGGCCTATTACCTGTTGCACTCGTATGGACACTAGATCCGTTGGTTCATGCCATTTTTTTTGATCATGGTCATTTCCTCGAAGAGCTACTTTCCCCTTCACCGCAAGACTTATATTTTCGTATTTTATTAACGCTGATAATCCTCACCTTTTCCTATTTTTATAGACATCAGCTAAACCGCTACAAGAAGCAAAATTCCCGACTCGAACAGCAAAAGCAACTAATCCAGAAGATCATCGACTCTGAACCGGAATGCGTAAAAAGGGTTGCCAGGGACGGAGCACTTTTGGATATGAACCCTGCGGGTTTAAGCATCATTGAAGCAGATGCCCTGAAACAGGTTCAATATGCATCAGTCTACGATCTGATTGCCGAAGAAGATCGTGATGCCTACATAGCATTTAATGCGAAAATTTTCAGTGGCGAAACTGCAAGTATGGAATACGACATTGTCGGGCTGGAAGGTAGCCGCAAACGGGTAGATAGCCATGCTGTCCCCCTTTACGATGAAGAAGGGGGGATCGTCGCTCACCTAGCTATCACCCGGGATATTACCGCGTTTAAAAAGTCTCAACAGGAACTCAGTAAATTCTCTCAAGCGGTCGAACAGTGCGCCAGCATGGTTATGATGACAGATACAGAAGGGAAGATTACTTACGTCAATCCCCGTTTCTGTTCGGTCACAGGATACTCCGAGGATGAATGTCTTGGCAAAACACCAAGAATTATTCGCTCAGGTCTACACCCCAAAGAGCTTTATGAGGAGATGTGGCAAAAGATAAGTACAGGGATCGAATGGCGAGGTATTCTACAAAACCGCCGTAAAGACGACGAGCTCTATTGGGCATCGGTTGTTATCTCCCCGGTTAACGATGAGTCCGGTCAATTGGATCACTTTCTATGTACTCAAGAAGACATAACTGATTCACACCAACTCAACCAGCAGCTCGAATACCAAGCACGTCACTGCATGCTCACAGGGCTAGTCAATCGACATGAATTTGAGCAACAGTTGGAGCAACTATTAATTGAAATTCGCCAGAACAAAAGCCATCACGCGATTGTCTTTGCAGACATTGATCAGTTTAAGTTAATCAATGATACCTGTGGTCATGCTGCCGGCGATCAATTATTACGCCAGATTAGCTCACTGTTACAAGCCAACGTACGCCAGAATGATCTTGTCTCTCGCCTAGGAGGCGATGAATTTGCCGTACTGATAAGGTATTGCGAAATTGAAAAAGCCGGACAAGTGGTTGAGCACCTCCGACAATGCGTTGAAGACTTTACTTTCCTCTGGGAAAACCAAAGTTTTAAAGTCACCATTAGCTTAGGTTGGCTAGCTCTGGATGAGTTTTCCCCTGATAGTACCACTATCCTGAGTCAGGCCGATGCCTCATGTTACATTGCTAAAGAACAGGGTCGTAATCGTTTACACTTCCATCGAGATAATGATAAAGACCACTCGCGTCAGGGCGAATTTCAGTGGGTTAACCGAATTCATGAAGGTTTAGAAAAGAATCAATTCCAGCTTTATGTTCAGGAAATAAGAGCACTGACAGACACTGAACAAAATCATTATGAAGTATTGCTGCGTTACAGAGATGAAGCAAACAAGCTCATCCCACCAGGTGCTTTCCTTCCACCAGCTGAACGCTATGGTATTTCTCCCAAAATTGATCGTTGGGTAGTCTGTCAGGTATGCCACCTGCTGACATCGGATTTGGCGGATAACATCACTCTATCCGTGAACTTGTCAGGTCTGTCTATCAATGATCCTGAGTTCCTGAAATATGTTAGCCAATGCTTAGATAAGTTCCAGGTACCAGCCCATAAGCTTTGCTTTGAGATTACTGAAACCGCAACGATTAGTAATCTAACTGAAGCAGTTAAATTCATTAGCCGTATGAAAGAGATGGGTTGTCTGTTCTCTCTTGACGATTTTGGTAGCGGACTCTCTTCTTTCGGCTACCTACGCACCCTGCCGGTTGATTATGTAAAAATCGACGGTATTTTTGTTAAGAACATCTGCGAAAGTGAGATAGATCAGGCAATGGTGCGTAGTATCAATGAAATAGGCCAACTCATGGGCAAAGAAACGGTGGCAGAGTTTGTTGAGAATGAAGAAGCAATCACTCTGTTGCAAGAGATGGGTATCGATTATGCTCAAGGTTTTGCCATTGCCAAGCCATACCCCATAGAAGAGTTGATCGAGAAAGCCAGATGATTGGGCAGGCATAAAAAAACCACCCTAAAGGTGGTTTATTTATGTGTCAGAGATGACGCTTACTCTGCATCCCCAACAGTTGTCAGGCCAAGGCTGGTCCATGCCTGCATACCACCACGGTAATACTTAATATTCTCCGCTGGGTAACCCACTTCCAGCATCGCACGAATCAACGTTGGTGTCTGTCCACACCAGTAGCCATTACAGAACATCGCCAAGGTTTTGGACTTGCTAAAGTCATAGCTGCCATCAGCATTAGTCACCACACCAAACTCATCTAGCGCATCTGCCGCTGATTCTTCCTCTTTCATTACCGTAAAAGGAACATTGACGCTGCCAGGAATCGTCAGGCGGTAGTGCCAACCTTCTGTACGAGTATCAACAACCAGCACATTTTCATCACTCTGCGACTGCTGCATATACTCAACAAACTCACGCTCACCGATAGTTTCAACATCATGAGGCTCAAAAGGACGCATTGGTTGAGGCATGCCCCTGATAGTTGTGCTGTAAAGCTCATGTACTTTGTTCTCTGGGTTCTGATTACGCATAACTTCGACTTTCTCGCCGTCATGCTCGACGGTGAAAGAGTATAAACCAGGAGCAATCATCGCTTTATTGCCACCACCCTCAGCTACTACTACAGGTGATGTGATCAGTGCCGCTGCCAATGTCAGGCCAGTTACCGTCTGCTTTAACATCTCAAACCCTCTTTTATTATATATTTATGCGATATAGATATATTGGATTTTCACATAAAACCAAAGGCTGAGCTACGGCCCAACCCATAGACATTAGATGTAGCTAAATTATTTTAGCTGCAACAACATATCGATACTGAACGCATCAGCGTCAGAGCTCAGGCCAAGCTCATCACAGCGATTAAGAAATTTGTTTTCACGCTGAACAGTCTCACTGTACCCAAACTCATTGCGCTCAAGTTGCTGTAGCTGAAGAGTCGCCTTATGGTAAAAAGCTAAAACAGTGGCCGCAGTCTGATTTCCTTCTTCTAGCATCGCTTCCCACTTATGACGATGATTCTGAATCTTTAGCGCCTGCTTTTTCAGGTTCCAAGCATAACGCAGCTCATCAAAGTAAGGCTTGGAAGATACTTGAGAGAATAAAACAATCGTTAGAATCAAACCGATCAGCACGCCCGTCAGATTAACCATCATATTCTCACCTTCTGGGTTGCCGTAATAGTTACGCAGCAATGCACTGAGGCCTAACCCTAAAACTGCAAATATCAGGCACAGGACAACCGCTACTTTACGCTGTTTCTGCTTATAAACTTCTTTATCTATCTCTCGTAATTCCACATCAATACCCTTTTAAAACACTATACTGTCGAGAGAAACAAATTTGCTTGCAGTGACGTTCCGCAAGTGTAGACTTGTCCGCAAATTCCACTCTCATCAAATCAAAGGCCCTTTCTAGCATAAAGCGATGTATTCCGTAAAAGAGATTTTCTACAGTTTGCAGGGAGAAGGCGCACAAAGTGGCCGCGCTGCCATTTTTTGCCGTTTTACCGGTTGTAACTTATGGTCTGGTCGTGAACAGGATCGGGCCAAAGCTATCTGTGATTTCTGCGATACCGATTTTGTCGGCACCGATGGACAGAACGGTGGGAAATTCGCTACTGCGATTAAGCTATGTGAATACCTTCATAGCTTCTGGCCGCAAAGCAGTTCAGAAAAACCCTACATCATTTTCACTGGCGGTGAGCCTGCTCTACAGCTGGATCAGGCACTGGTGAACTGCTGTCAAGAATTAGGATTTGAAGTTGCTATAGAAACCAATGGTACTAAAGCGCTTCCTGCAAACATCGACTGGATCTGCGTAAGCCCCAAAGCAGATGCGGAAGTGATCATTGTCAAAGGAGATGAGTTGAAACTGGTTTACCCGCAAACACTTGCAAAGCCAGAGCAATTTGCTCAACTGGACTTCAAGCATTTCTACCTACAGCCTTTAGATGGGCCAGCCAGATCTATGTATACCAAAGAGTGCATAGATTACTGCCTTAAACACCCACAGTGGAAACTAAGTCTGCAGAACCATAAAGTGCTGGGGATCGATTAACCCAGCACAGTTTATCCTGAAGGTTAGACCGCCCCGCCAGCAGCGCCTCTTTCTGGCATATTTCTGTATGCAATTAATAAAAACGCTGGAATATTCATCAAGACACCATAAATAAGTGCACTTGCCGACATTTCGGGGTTATGCAGGATTCCTCCGGTAATAAGAAGCGCTGTAGCAGCATTTTGAATACCCACCTCAACTGACATAGTAATACTCTGCTCTGTACTCAGACGAGCCTTCTTGGCGATCAGGTACCCTGCCGACATCGCCAACACGACTAGTACTAATACAGCTAGGCCGACCTGAAGCAAAAAGTCCGGGAGCTTATCCCAGTTAGATTTCACAATACCGATTACAACCAATATTAGGAAAAGGCACGCCAAAGCTTTAACAATTTTCTGGCTGCGCTGGCAGAATTCCGGCCAACGGTGTTGAATTAAAGCTCCCAGTAAAGCGGGTAAAACGGCTACAAACAGAAGTTTTAGCATGGTCGTAAGTATCGGGAATTCAAAAGAAGCCTGCTCCCCCATCCAGTAGCCAAGCGCTAGCAGTGTTAAAAGAGGCATAGTCAGTGGGGTAATTAAACCGGTAATACCTGTCAAACAAACTGATAACGCCGTATCGCCCCGGCTAAGAAAAGTGATCATATTTGACGTTGCCCCACCTGGAGCGAAAGTCAGTATCATAATCCCTACAGCAAGAGCCGCTGGCAGCTGAAACAATGTAACAACAATAAAACCTAATATAGGAAGCAGGATTAACTGAGCTGATAAGGCGAGTAAAACAGCTTTAGGTTGTAACCAAAGGGCAGAGAACTCTCTCAGTCGGAGCGACATACCCACGCCGAGCATAATCGTAAACAAGGCTAAAGGCAGAATAATTTGTATAGCTGATCCACTTCCCATGACAACTCCTTACACAAGATGAAATCGATACTAAGGGCTTATAAAAAAAACTCAATCAAAAACTGCTATTTTGCAGTGCAATAACTTGTTACAAAACAGCTATAACAAGGGGTTGAGCTTCCTACCCACACAGCCTGTGGATAACTCTGTGAATTGATACTTCAAAACGTCATGAAACACCCATAAATAGTGGCAATAGATCAAACTGATCATTTTTTAACCAGCTTAATTTTAGTTCTTTAAAATCAGTATGTTAGTTATGTCAATAGAGTATTTTATAGTTTTTATCAGTGCCCCAATATGTTTCTGACGCACCAATTTGGGCAGCGGTGCAAAACCTAAAATTTTAGTAAAACAGCTGAGGCGGCCAACGCCGTGTTTCACGGTAGTTTCACTGCTATTTTCAAACAAGCCGTAAACAGACTGTTTAATCAAGAAAAACCACTTACAAAAGCGATGGCTTACAATTAGGATGTTAGCTATCAGTAATTTAGGTAGACGATCCATGCAGCGGAATCCAGAGCAGCAGAGAGCAGCCCAAAAAGTTACCATTGTTGGTGCCATCCTAAATGCCGTTCTAGGGTTTCTTAAAATAGTTGTCGGGCTGATATCACACTCTGCAGGTCTGGTTGCAGACGGTATCCACTCCCTATCCGACCTGCTTACCGATCTTCTGGTTATGCTAATCCTTCGTTTTTCTGGTAAAGGACCTGATAAAGAACACCCGTGGGGACATGCTCATTTTGAGACAGTAGGCACCGCTATTCTTGGCAGTCTGTTAATAGCTGTTGCGGGTGCTATGGCTTATGACAGCACCCTATCGCTCATTAATGGCAAAGAGATCCTGATCCCCGAATGGCCAGCACTGCTTATAGCCATCATCTCCATAGCCAGTAAAGAATGGATCTACCGTTATACCCTGAAGGTTGGTAAAGAAACTAAATCGGAACTGCTAATAGCCAATGCCTGGCACAGCCGTACGGACGCGATTTCCTCGATCGTTGTTCTGATAGGCATTATAGGAAGTATGGCCGGTATTCTCTGGCTAGATGCCATAGCGGCAATAACTGTAGCTTTTATGGTAGCTAAAATTGGTTGGGACCTGAGTTGGGAAAGCCTGAAACAACTGGTTGATACCTCTTTACCTCAACAAGAGATAGAGCAATACAAACAGTTAGCAAAATCTATAGATGGCATCCTGGATGTACACAGTTTTAAAAGCAGGAAAATGGGCAGTAAAAGCATTCTTGAGCTGCATATACAGGTATCCCCTGAAATCAGTGCATCAGAAGGGCACTTACTGGGGGATTATGCCTGTAGAAAATTTATGGATCAGGGAGAGATCGGGCATATTATCTTTCATATCGATACATACGACGATGAAGAAGATAACTCTAGTCATGACCTTCCCCTGCGTCAGGAAATAGAACCCATTATTGAAAAATTTTTCAGGCAATATGCCCCTGAGCTAGAAATTTACCGTCTGACCTTACATTACTCTCGTGAGCTGGTTGATTTAGAAATTCTGTTACACCAGGCAGATATAGATAAATTGAGCCAACAAGGGCCAGCGATCCCGGTAATAATTGAACAAATTAAAAGCGAGCTGTACAACAACACCTCCCAATCTAAATGGTTGGGTAAAGTCTATCTTGGCTCAGGAATTATTAAGTGAAGCAGTTTTACCCGTCACAAACTCTTTTTGTTAATGAGATCGAGATTAAACGCAGTCGATTTATTACATATATCGCTCATACACCCGATACAGACAGCGCTTTGCAATTTCTGGATCAGATACGTGAGCTACATCCTAAAGCTAACCACAACTGCTGGGCACAAATTGCAGGCTCAAGAACAGACCTCAACTGCTGGGGTAGTAATGATGACGGAGAACCTAAAGGCACGGCAGGTAAACCCATGCTCAATGTACTTGAGCACAGCGAGCTATGTGAGATTTGTGTTGTAGTTACTCGTTACTTCGGTGGAATAAAACTCGGAGCCGGCGGTCTGGTCAGAGCCTATAGTCAGGCAGTTCAGGAAGCAGTTCAAAAATTACCTATCACTGAAAGAATTGAGCAAAAGCCCTTCACTCTTACCCTGCCGCATACATTGGTTGGCCCACTCGAGCATCTCTTGGCTAAAAGTGAAGTGAGCATACTACAAAGACACTGGGAGGAAGAGCTTACCATCGAGGGTGAAGGCAGTGATCAACAGCTCTCTCAGCTCAGAGAAGGCCTGACTCCTTATCGCCACCAGACCCATTATGATGATAAGAAGGAGCGTTGGTAACTGAGTATTTCCATTTCATTGTCACATTACTGAAACATTGTCACATTACTGTAACCTAAATAGTTCATACCTATAAATGTTGAAGATTTCGGATCTCAGGCCGATACTAGAATTCAATATCTGTATTTATCGTCGTAGTTCATAACTAAATTTTAGAACTACTATAGAACTACAATTTTTTGAAGTTTAACGGTTCCTTAATTCAAACAAGTGTTTTAAAGTAAATGGGTTACCGTTCAAACAGTTAAAAGCTATTAGCAACGTTTGGATCTGTAGTTAACTAGCCAAGCGATATGAGGAAGTATGAAGTTCGCTGAAAACAACAATCAAGCTGCTGAATACCTCCGTCAGGCCGTGCCCCTGATGGTTAAGCACAATATCCCACCGAATCCGCTCAATTATGCGCTGTGGTATACCTACGTCAGTGATCGTGTACCTGAACTCAATGCGCAGCTTGATAAGACCCTGACAACCTACGGAACCTGCCCAACCATGCTGAGCGAGCAGTTGTTCCGAGATCATATGATCAAGAGTGAGATACAAGGCTCTGAAGATATTCAGGCCAGCCTGATCAGTCTTATCAACGATCTGCATGAACATGCAGGTGATGCGGCAAAAGAATCCGAAAACTTTAGTGAGGTTCTGGAAGATAGCTTATCCAACCTGGAACAAGCAGAGGATGGCGAAAGCAGCCTTCCGCTGGAATCTATCATTCAGGCTCTCTACAGCCACACCAAGAAAGTGAGTGAAACAACACGCCTATTCCAGAACCGCATGACTGAAGCTCAGGCTGAGATTGAATCACTGAAACAGGAACTGAACAAAACCCGTCAGGACGCGCAAGTTGATCCTTTAACCAACCTGTTCAACCGTCGTGCTTTTGATGCAGAACTGGTACAGCTAACAGGTATTACCGATCCTCAGGTTGTCACTTCCTTCGTTCTAGTTGATATCGACCACTTTAAACGTTTCAACGACACCTATGGTCACCTAATGGGTGATAAGGTTCTGCAATACGTCGGTAAACTGTTGAAAGAAACGTGTCCAGAACCAATGCTACCTGTACGCTTTGGTGGTGAAGAGTTCGCTATCTTACTCCCTGGAACCAATAAGGAAGCGGCGGCAGCCATTGCCGAACAGATCCGCAGTAAGATACAAGCTATCCGCATCAAGCAGAAAAAATCTGGTGAAGTGATCAGCTCGATAACAGCATCCTTCGGTGTCTCCCAGTTAATCTCCGGCGAAGAAGCAGAGCAACTGGTAGAAAGAACTGATAAAGCGTTATATAAAGCTAAAGATTCCGGACGCAACCAAGTAGTTGTTTCTGATTAAACAGCCTTAAAAAAGCCTGCTATTCAGTTCAAGTAATTAAGCCGCCTCTATCGCGGCTTTTTTGTACCTATAGAATGTTCACAAACTGTTCCATCTGCCAAACTCCAATATTCTCTGATCTAACCATATCAAGCAAGGAACTGACAAAACCTTGTTTAGTATCCTCATAACAAGCTATTGACAAATAATATGAAGATTATCGACATTCACACCTTGTTAAAGACATATCACCCAATTTCTGATTCTCCTCTGTAGATACCCTATTTTCTGAACTAGCTTTAAAAGACAGATAAAGCTGTTTATGTTCCAATGAAGGCGTAACAAATCTAGGTTACTATGTTGTACCTGAAGCAGTTGTATCTGTAGTGTGTTCAAGCAGGCTAAGTAACATGTCAGAAAATCTTAAAAAACGAACAGCTTTTCATTATCTGTTAGCCATGACCCTATTCTCTGTTTACGGAATTCAGGTCTGCCCATTTATTGATTCTCTCGGCACAACTCAGTTACTCATCCCAATCCTACTGACCTTCTTAGCCATGGCACTTATCCGTTTTCCTCGGGAAAAACGTTTAGCTGAGCTGGAGTATAAGCGTCAGGTTAAAGCGCAATTTAAACTGGATATCACTCTGTTTCTGACAGCAGGTGTACTACTGGGGTTATATAACGCGGTGGTTTACGAGTTTCCATTTGAGAGTGGTGGTAAAGTTTTAGTTGGTATGGCCATTCTGGGTTATATGATCGCCTGCGAACTGGCTCTGTATAGGGAATATCTATTGGCCACTCAGCTTGAAAAGAGCGGACAACACCTGGAACCCGACGACACACCTTACCCTTTGACACAAAAGTTCAGTTGGTTTGCAACAATCTGTGCTTTGGCGGTGATTGGGGTGGTTTTTCTGGTAATAAACAAAGATCTGGAGTGGTTGATCCACACCGGTGATGCTATTCCATTGGAAACCTCTCAGCGCTATATTCTGGCAGAGGTCACTTTCATCATCACGGTTATGATGACCTATATTCTTGCCATTATTCTCGGCTATTCACGCAACCTGAAGTTCTTTATTCATGCTGAGAACTACACTTTGCAACAGGTCTCACAGGGCGTACTCGATGTACAGGTTCCTGTTACTAGCAATGATGAATTTGGTTTGATGGCGGTAAAAACAAATCAGATGATCAACGCGCTTGCACAACGTACTGAGGAGCTGTGCATTACCCGTGACGCCAGCATTCTCGGCCTTGCCAGTCTGGCAGAAACCCGAGATAACGAAACCGGTGGACATATCCTTCGTACACAGAACTATGTCCGCGTTCTCGCTGAATATATGAGCAAGCAAGACAAATACCAAGCAGTTTTAGATAACGCGACAATCGACCTGTTATATAAATCCGCCCCTCTACACGATGTAGGCAAAGTAGGTATTCCTGATAGCATTCTTCTGAAACCCGGAAAATTGACGGATGAAGAATTTGCCATAATGAAACAGCACCCACAGATTGGCGCGGATGCTCTTCAGGTTGCAGAGGATCAATTAGGGAGCAATTCCTTCCTACAGATCGCCAGAGAGATCAGCCTGACCCACCATGAAAAATGGGATGGTAAAGGCTACCCTAACGGCCTCAAAGGCGATGAGATCCCGTTATCAGGGCGCTTGATGGCTGTAGCTGATGTATATGATGCGCTAATTTCAAAACGCGTTTATAAACCCGCTTTTTCCCATGACAAAGCTAAATCAATTATTCTCGAAGGTGAGGGTAATCACTTCGACCCCGATGTCATTGCAGCTTTTTTGGCTGTAGAGGATCAGTTTGTGGCCATCGCGGCGGAGTTTGATGATAAGGAAGAAGCAGCCTGAGTTCTTGCTGTCAGGCTTTCACAAATCGCTTATTAGCCTGATCCCAGTACCAGGTCTGCTGATCCGTAATATGTACTCCACCGCGCCATAGGTCATAACCGTTTAGCTCCCGCCAATGGGCTTGGCCCATCAGAGCTTTGGCCCCGGTCTCTGTTAAGCGATACACAGGTTTATCCCCCGGTATAGCTGCCACATAGGGTACCGCTGCATTACAAAGGCGATTTAACTCCATTCGAACAGACAGGTCGCCCATAAAGGGGGCAACTTCCAATTGCTGCAGATGATGGAAAATACGGCCAAAGGTAGCAGGCCCTGTAAGAATGGAATAATAGCGCTGATCAGCATTTTCACCATCAGAAAGTACACCTTGCCTCTCCATTTGTTGTAACTGAAGGTGCAGTGCTGGTAACTCATCTGGAGCCTTAAGCAAGGCGAGTAAAATATAGGTTTGGGTAAGTGTTAATCCCGTTTCTAAAGCGGGATATTCGCAGCAAAAGCGGCGTAAGGCTTCTGCCATAAACGGCCAGCCCTCAACCTCTGAGCCTACTAATGCCGCTAATCTATCCGGAGTATCTGACAGTAAAACCTGCCAAACATCTGCAGCTGCTTGTAGCTGATAACCGGTCAGTGTTGATCTGGACGGAAACAGTTCTTCAAGTAAAGGAGGCGTAAGGTTCCCAAGACCATGGAATACAGGTACTTCCGGATGGTTATCAATACAGATAATTGAAATAACCGGCAGCCTGTTAGTGTCCAACTGCAGCAGACGAAAGCAGATCTCTGCCAACTGTAATTGATCATAAAGATCATGCTCAAACCAAAGCACAATCTCATCGTATTTAGCTTGATCGTCCGTAATGGAATCAAACAAACCCTGTCTCTTTATAAAGTCCTCCGCTATTGCAGCTGCAGTTAACTGCGGCCCTTCTGGATCTTCGGCTAACAACTCACTCAGATAGCCTGATCTGGCTTTTACAAACAGCGAATAATCACCAGCCGGCATAGGACCATCATGTAGCAGGTCCCGCCAACATAGAATCTCGTCATCCTTAGAAAACAGAAGAGTTAGCATCTCCCCTGCCACATCGCCGTTCGTTATATGTAACTTCACACCTATTTCCCTTATATCGGTTACAGCTTACTGATAGCAGTATAAGGGAATTTCACAGTTTTAGGCTTCTGGGATAACCACAAGTAGATCAGTCGCCGTCAGTTCAATGTCATTCTGATTCAGCAGTGTTGTGATCTGACCACGGTGATGGGTCTGGTGATTAAAGAAATGCTGCATCAGATATCCAAAACGTTTCTCAAACTTGTTTCCTTGCATATTGCAGTAAGCCAAAGGGTAAGACATATCGTATGCTTCCACCTCATCACACATATCAACAATAATCCTATCCAGTAGGTAACGGGCATCGCGTAGCTCTTCAAAGTCTGTATATAAGGTGCTGCTTAATGTTTCGGGGTATGGATAACTATCCAATTCTTGTAAAGCAGGAAATCGTGAGGGATGCTCGGCAAAACGCCTTAACCAAATCAGATCACCAACCATAAGATGATTCAGCGTGCCTATGACCGAACCAAAGAAAGCCCCTTGGTCCCTGCCTAAATCCTCTCCATTCAACTCACTGGCCGCTTCATAAATAGTTTCATTCATCCATTGGTTATAGCGAGCCATCAATTCAAAATGATCTTTCAGTGTCATTCTTTTCTCCTTTTGATGGATCCATTAAAACAAGCAAAGATGACAACTTATAGATTCCTTGCCTGCTCTGGGTAAAATACAGCTCTCTCTTCATGATGGTGCTTTTATGTTCTCTGTTTTAGTCATAGGTTATGTCTGGCCCGAACCCAACTCCTCAGCCGCGGGTAGCCATATGATGTCGCTTTTACGCCTGTTTAAGAAACAAGGTTGGCAGATAACCTTTGCCAGTCCAGCGCAAGAAACAGAGCATATGATTGATCTACAAAGCGAAGGCATCACAAGTAGAAACATCACCTTAAACTGCAGCAGTTTTGATCAATTTATTCAGGAGCTTCAACCCGACATTGTCATGTTTGATCGCTTTATGATGGAGGAACAGTTCGGTTGGAGAGTTGAAAAAAACTGCCCTCAAGCCATGCGTATTCTTGATACAGAAGACCTGCAATGCCTACGTAATGCTCGTCATCAGGCTGTAAAGCAAGACAGAGAGATGGAATTAAAAGACCTCTACTGCGATCTAGCGAAAAGAGAGATAGCCGCAATTTACCGTTCAGACCTATCCCTGATTATCTCCAGTTATGAAATGCAGCTGCTGCAAGAACAATTTCATATGCCTGCAGCACAGATTCATCACCTTCCTTTTATGCTGGATCTTAATGCTCTACCTGCCAATACTCCATCCTATGAGCAGCGTAAAAATTTCATAATGATCGGCAACTTTCGGCATGCACCTAATTGGGATTCTGTTCTGCAAATGCAGCAGCTATGGCCTCAGATAAGGCAGCAACTTAAAGCGAGAGGTGTTGTAGATGCAGAGTTGCATATCTACGGCTCCTACCCACCACCCAAAGCCACAGCACTTAATAATCCTAAGTCGGGATTTCTGGTTAAAGGCTGGGCAGATGATGCCTACGAGGTGATGCAACAGGCTAGAGTTTGCCTAGCGCCACTGCGCTTTGGCGCGGGTATTAAAGGTAAACTATTGGATGCAATGGTTTGCGGTACTCCCAGTGCCACTACAAACGTAGGTTCAGAAGGTATGACTAATGGTCAGGAATGGCCCGGGATTGTTGCAAGAAATGATCAAGAATTTATAGAGCAAGCAGTAAAACTCTACTGTGATAGAGAATTCTGGCAACACAAACAGAAACAAACCACTCCTCTACTTACAACGATTTATAACGGTTCTCTCTGCGGCCCTCAGCTCATTGATCGGATACTAGACCTCAAGGGGAATCTAGATCATCACCGCTTACAGAACTTCACCGGCGCTATGCTCAACCATCACAGCATGAAAAGCACACAATACATGTCACAATGGATTGAAGAAAAAAATAAAACTCTCTCTTCTTAAACGACCACATCGTCATTAAACAGTAACAGCAAAGTCTTAATCTGCTGTCTATTTTAATAATGGATCAGTGATGAA
The DNA here is from genome assembly GCF_024231755.1 of Neptuniibacter sp. Classification (GTDB taxonomy): domain Bacteria; phylum Pseudomonadota; class Gammaproteobacteria; order Pseudomonadales; family Balneatricaceae; genus Neptuniibacter. The sequence goes on along the minus strand of NZ_JAAEQH010000213.1, from coordinate 21,799 downwards.
CCAGGTCTGGGAAGTTTTCTGGCGTTTTCTACTATTGGGTTGTACAAGCTTTGGTGGCCCTGCAGCACATTTAGGGTATTTTCAGAAAACATTCGTCCAGGAAAATAAATGGATTGATCAGGAAGCCTATGCCCGCCTTATATCACTAAGTCAGTTTCTCCCTGGCCCTGGTTCCAGCCAAGTGGGTTTTGCTCTCGGTTTACGCAGGGCTGGCCTTGCCGGTGGTATCGCTGCATTTCTCGGTTTTACCCTACCCTCATTTCTGATCCTATATTTCCTAGCTGTTATGAATATTCAGGGGGAAGACTCAATCATTACTGCAGTGGTGCATGGCCTGAAACTACTTGCGGTGGTTATAGTTGCTGATGCTGTCTTAAATATGCAGCGTAGTTTCTGTAAAGAAACTTCTGCACTGTACATCGCTATATTTACTGCTGTTGCGCTGCTGTTAGCTCCGGGGTTATGGACTCAGATGAGCATACTACTTCTTGCTGCAGGCGCCGGCATTCTTCTCTACAAAGGGGAGATTAAGACGATAGAAAAACCAATCAAAGCCAATAAACTGCCCTTAATAACTTTTTTAGTACTGTTTCTGCTATTACCACTGCTAGCAATGATGTCGGACTGGGCAGCCCTTTTCTCAGCTTTTTATCAAGCGGGTAGTCTGGTGTTTGGAGGCGGTCATGTCGTTCTGCCTTTGTTACAACAAAGCATCGGAGAGGCTATTTCACCGGATAGGTTTATTCTCGGTTACGCCGCAGCTCAGGCGATCCCTGGACCAATGTTTACTCTAGCAACATTCCTAGGTGCAGATATGATGGAAAACCTTCCCCTGTTAGGAGCCATCATCGCGACCCTCGGAGTTTTTTTACCCGGTTTTCTACTGATACTTAGTCTGCAGGGTGCATGGGAATCGTTAGCTCATCAATCCAAAGTAGCCGGGGCGGTCTGGGGAATCAACGCAGCAGTAGTTGGACTACTTCTGGCGGCACTCTATCAACCTGTTTTTATCAGCACGGTAAGTTCGCCTGCAGATATGGCCGCGGTCATTATCGGTTTCTTTATACTGCAACGATTTAAACCACCTATTCTGTTGCTGGTAGCTGGTTTTGCTTTAATGGGTATACTGCTTCGATAGGTAACTTAAATAACGTATTCCGGTAGTAAAAGCTCATCAGAATCTGATTGCGGATACATCTGTTCATGATGCTCAATCCAACTGATCAGATCCTCTTTTGCCATCGGTTTTGCGTAGAAGTAACCCTGAACATAATCACAGCCAAGCTGGGCGATGATATCCAGTTGGTTTCCAGTTTCCACGCCTTCAGCAATAACATCCAGATTTAAACTTTCCGCCATTGAGATAATGGCGTTAACTAAAGAAGAAGCGTCCCCGCTACCGTCTAGATCAGCTACAAAAGCCCGGTCAATTTTCAGGATATCAATAGGGAAGCGTTTCAGATAACTGAGAGATGAGTATCCGGTGCCGAAATCATCGATGGACAGTTTAACCTGGAGGTCCTTAATCGCCTTCAGCCACGCCATGATATCCCTATCACCATCAAACAGCAGACTCTCTGTGAGCTCCAGCGACAAGTAATCTCCAGAAAAACCACTCAATTCCAAAATGCCTGCTATCTTGCCGGCATCAAAACCTAGGCGATACTGCTGGCTAGATACATTTACGGATAAATGGAATTTTCTACCGATCTGATGGATCTCTTGAATATCCTGACAAGCACGCATCAACACCATCTCTCCCAGTGGCGCGATCAGACCGCTCTCCTCAGCTACTGGAATAAATTCATAGGGAGAGATATTACCTTCCTCAGGCTGGAACCAACGTAACAGAGCTTCTACACCAAAGATTTTGTGAGTTTTGGCATCGATAATCGGCTGATAGAAAACCTCAAGTTCTCCTTCTTCAAGCCCTTTACGCAGCATATGCTCCAGAACAACGCGGCGGTTGACCCGCTCCTGCATCTTTCTTGCGAAGAAGTGGAACTGATTTCGTCCTGATTCCTTCGCTTTATACATCGCAAGATCAGCCAGGCGAAGTAACTCAACAGGCACATCAGAATCAGTAGGTGTCATAGTGATGCCCACACTGGCCCCAGAGAAGACCTCATAACCATTAAGATCGAACGGCTGCCCCAGAGCATTAATGACTTTTTCAGCCACAACCGCCGCACTTTCTGCTGAGGGGATATCCGTTAACAGAATAACAAATTCATCTCCGCCAAAACGAGAGATGGTATCGCTCTCGCGCACAACCGATTTGAGACGCTCAGCCACTTCAACCAGTAGTCGATCTCCTACCTCATGCCCCATTGTGTCGTTGACCCGCTTGAACCTGTCCAGATCAACAAACAACAGGCTGCTAAGATGCCCACTACGTTTAGAAACAGTAATATCATGCTCAATTCGGTCCATCAGCAGAGTACGATTTGGCAAACCAGTTAAACCATCATAATAGGCCTGATAGTGGATCTGCTCTTCGTGCGCTTTACGCTCTGACATATCCGAAAGCACACCAATGTATTGAGCAGCTTTACCCTCATCATCATGTACCACACTGATCGATAACCACTGTGGATAGAGCGTACCATCCTTCTTCTTGTTCCATACTTCAGAAGACCAGCAACCCTCGCTCCAAAGTTCTTCCCACATCTTTTGGTAAAAATCGGCGCCATGCTTACCCGAGCTGAGAATCGCTGGGCTCTTACCTAAAACATCATATTCGCTGTAGCCGGTGATTGTGGTAAATGCAGGATTAACTGCAGTAATGTTAAGGTCAGGATCGGTAATCATAATACCTTCCTGAGTGGCCTCAAAAACCGCAGCAGCCATCTTCAAATCATCATTGGCTTTTTTCTGCTGAGTAATATCTTCTTTCACTGCAACAAAATGGGTGATCTGGCCATGACTATCTTTGATAGGCGATATGGAAGCAGACTCCCAATAATTAGTGCCATCTTTTTTCTGGTTATAAAATGTGCCACGCCACTCTTTTCCAGAAAGCAACTCCTGCCACATTGAAGCGTACTCTTTCTCTGAAGAGTAACCCGATTTCAGGATCTTCGGATTCTGACCGACAGCTTCTTCAAAACTATAACCAGTCACCTGTTCAAATTTAGGATTGATATACTCGATAGTGCCATCAATATTGGTAATAACTATTGACGCGGGACTCTGCTCAACCGCGCTACCTAACTGGCGCAGCTGAAGTTCTGCCTCTTTATAATCAGTGATATCAACCCGTACACATACCAGACCACCATCACTGGTCTTGGTGTCCGTGGCTTGTAACCAAGCCCCATTAGTCGTTTTTTGCAGGGTGAATTGTTGACCTGTTTTGTCGTCTTCATGGCAAAAACTCTCAAAGATAAATTCAGAACTGCGATGCTCTAATTCATCCAAAGTAGCGGGGTATTTCCTGATATCTGTCAGTCCATACAGCTCCAGCCAACGGCTATTGGTTAAGCGTAATGTGCCGTCATTTGCATAAAGAGCAAATCCCTCTGACAAGCGCTCAACAGCATCATGTAATAAATTGCTTGCCTCTTCCGCTTCAACACGGGCCTTATCTAAACGGCGCAAAATAAATATGAGATATCCCACTAGCGCCACACAAAGCAGCAAGAGTTGAATACTCATAGTCTTTATTCTGGCAACCTCGGAAGCATGAAATGCCAGATAACTAGAACGAAGCTCGCCTAACGCCTCTTTGCTTGGGACTGAAAGGTATGTGGCCTTTAGAGCGGATAAACGCTTCTGATTATTCAAGCTGAATGTCAGATGTTGGGAAAAGTTTTTAAATAACAGATCATCCGGGTGATTGTTCAACCAACGCTGCACCAAATCCATTTTACCCACAAGCTCTTCCCTACTGGAGTCACTTCCCAAGTGGCTATATGACATCAACCAAGTTACAAACTCTCGTGGATGCACCAGATACCTGAAGGGATGCTGATCCAGCTCCGCACTCAGTGTAGGCAGGTATAACAACCCATTACGCACCGAAGCTGACTGGGTTTTTAATCTTTCGATAAGTTCTAATTTGATCTGCAAGTTGTTAAGTAATTCAGCAGAATCTTCGGCTACATCAGATGGGACACCAACAAAGCCTTCACCCTCTTTACTACCTAAACCTATACGTAAATTAGTGAACTGATCATATAAACCGACCAGTGAGTCATACTGCTGCATATTAGCAGTAAGGATCTGTAACGCTATTAGGTCTAACTGAGCATCAAGTTCATCCGCTATCAGAAGAGAACTAACCCTTTCGGAGTGCAGATCGGAGTGCTGGGTGTTTACCCTAAAAAAGAACAGCAGAAGCGCACATAGAGCTACAACCAGTCCAGCCTGTAGAAAAACCGAATTGGAAACTCCTTGCTTCATTATTGAGATAGCTCCGGGTGCTGGCCAACCAGAGTATGTAAAAACTTAGAAATTTTACTCACATCGCTACGATTTATTTGTCGACCCAACTGGTAATGGGCCATCATCTGAATAGCATCCTCCAGGCTGGAAACACTGGCATCATGAAAGAAATATTTCTGTAACGCTGCCAAACGCAGGCTAGGCACTTTGAACAAATGCTTATCTACTTCATTGCCCGTAACGTTATACCTGCCGAAATCTGCTTTAGTAACAGGTTGACCACGATCAGCAAAATAGTCCCCCATTGTTCCCATATAAGCATACATATTACCGCCAACATTTTTCCCTTGATGGCAGCTGATACAGCCATATGCTTTGAATAGCGAGTAGCCTTCTTTTTCATCTTCAGTTAAAGCTGATTCATCACCCTGTAACCATTGGTCGAAACTCGAGTTCAAGGTGACTAAAGAACGCTCAAACGTAGCAATCAGATCAACAATATTTGCAGCCGTAATACCGTCGGGATATAAGTTCTCAAAACGTTTTTGTAACGTTTTATCCTGACTTAACTTATTCACCACCTGACCCCAATGGCTCCCCATTTCCACTGGATCATGCACAGGGCCTGATACCTGATTCTCTAGAGTGCGGCTTCGCCCGTCCCAAAACTGGGCGATATTATAGGTAGTGTTGTAAACCGTGGGGGAACGGGTAGCTCCCCTCTTATCATCGATACCAACTGAACGAGGCAAACTATCTGAGCCATTGGTTTTAAGATCATGACAAGTTTCACAGCTAACGGAGTTGTCACGGGATAACCGTTTATCCTTAAATAACTGACGTCCAAGTTCTACTTTTTCGGCCGACAGTCCGGGCACCGCCGTCAAAGGCATAATTGGCTCTTGAGCAGAAACACTCACAGGAAAAGTGAACAAAGAGAGCAAGAAGAGTAAACGCATTATCAGTATTATTAAAATATTATCTACTACCTCAATGATCCTATCACATGCTGTTTGTGTGGTTAATCAAAGGCTCATAATCAATACATCTAATAATCTAAGCTCATATTTCTTTTCGTTTAAAGCCGTACCTTATTACATAAAAAAGGCCCGCAAAATTGGGCCTTTAAGTACAAGTTACGCGTAGAGCTAGTTTGAAACTGGGTCACGCATAGTAACAAACTCTTCCGCAGCAGTAGGATGGATACCAATAGTGCTATCAAACACCTCTTTGGTTGCTCCCGCCTTCAAAGCAATACCGATACCCTGAATAATCTCACCCGCATCTGGACCAACCATATGCACGCCCAGGACCTTACGGGAATCAGCATCCACCAGCATCTTCATAAAAGTACGCTCTTCACTGCCACTTAATGTGTGCTTCATGGCACGGAACTCAGATTTATAGACTTCAATATTACTGTACTGCTCACGGGCCTGTTCTTCGCTTAAACCCACAGTACCAATATTTGGCTGGCAGAATACAGCGGTAGGAATCAGGTCATAATCCACTTTCTGTTTAGCCCCAGCGTACAGGTTGCGTACCAGAGCCATACCCTCAGCCAGCGCTACTGGCGTCAGCTGCACCCGATCGATTACATCGCCTACCGCGTAGACAGAAGGTACATTCGTCTGAAACTCATCGTTAACAACAATAGCGCCGTTCTTCGCCTGTTCGATACCCAACTGTTCCAGACCAAGCCCCTCAACCTTTGGATTACGGCCTGTTGCATACATGATCAGATCCGTTTCGATAGTAGAACCGTCTGTCATCTGAGCCAGATAGGAACCATCAGCTTGTTTTTCAATAGATTCCACATTGTTGTTAAACAGCAGATCAACGCCTTTCTTTGCCACTTCCTGTGCAGTGAACTGACGGATCTCATTATCAAATCCACGTAAGAAAAGATCACCCCGGTAAGCCAGCTTTGTTTCCGCTCCCAGGCCTGCAAAGATACCTGCAAACTCAACTGCGATATAACCACCACCTACAACCAGCGCTCTTTTCGGAAATTCATCCAGATAGAAAACTTCGTTGGAACTGATGATGTGCTCTTTACCCGGAATCTCCGGCACATTGGGCCAGCCACCTACAGCAACCAGAATTCTCTCTGCGGTGTAATGCTTGCCTGCTACTTCAACCGTGTGCGGGTCAACCAAAGTGGCACGGCCATTGATAAGCTCACATCCTGAGTTCACTAACAGGTTCTGATAGATGCCATTAAGACGCTCGATCTCTTTGGTTTTGTTATCACGCAGAGTTGGCCAATCAAACTCAACACCTTTATTGGTTAAACCAAAACCCGCTGCTTCCTCGAAACCTTCAGCATAGTGTGACGCATAAACAAACAGTTTCTTTGGAACACAGCCTACATTGACACAAGTCCCACCCAAGTGACGATCTTCAGCAATGGCAACCTTAACACCCATACCAGCAGCCATACGTGCCGCGCGGACACCACCTGAACCAGCACCAATTACAAACAGATCAAAATCATATTCAGCCACAATAGGCTCCTCTATCTCATGGGGAATTTGAGATACTCAAAGTCCCCTTTAATTCTTGTGTCTTTTGTCGATGATCCAACTCTACCGAACCACTTTAGATCAAACCAATTAAGAAAGTTTAGTACGCTGATAAAAAAAACTAATTCGTGATCGGTATTAATTGTCCGGGATGTCCAATAGAATCCCCTTTCTCCATTCTTCGATAAGGATTAGCCACCTATGAAACTGGTTTGCTTCAACGTCAACGGACTTCGCTCACGCCTGCATCAGCTACAGGCAGTTATCGACAAATATCAGCCAGACGTTATCGGTCTACAGGAAACCAAAGTTCATGACGAGGCTTTCCCGATGGAAGATGTGAAGGCAATGGGTTACGAAGTTGAGATCCATGGTCAGAAAGGCCATTACGGTGTTTGCCTGATTTCTAAGAAACCACTGCAGAACGTACAGAAAGGCTTCCTGACCGACGAAGAAGATGCACAACGTCGTATGATTATGGGTGACTACCAAACCGACAGCGGCGAGGTTGTACGGGTTCTGAACGGTTATTTCCCGCAGGGTGAAAACGTCGAGCACGAAGTTAAATTCCCAGCAAAACGCAAGTTTTACGCAGACCTACAGAGCCACCTGGAAGAACAGTGTTCCCCAGAACAGAATATCGTTGTGATGGGGGATCTGAATATCTCCCCAGAAGATAAAGATATTGGTATAGGGGAACCAAACCGCAAACGCTGGTTAAAAACCGGTAAAGCCAGTTTCCAGCCCGAAGAGCGCGAGTGGTATGCGAAGCTGACAGGCTGGGGGCTGACCGATAGCTTCCGTCACCAGAATCCTGACGAAGATCAGGTATTCAGCTGGTTCGATTACCGCTCCCGTGGTTTTGATGCAGAGCCAAAACGTGGTCTGCGTATTGATGGCATTCTGCTCACAGCGTCTCTGTTGGAGAAATGCAAAAACAGCGGTGTCGATTACGAACTACGAGGCATGGAAAAACCTTCTGACCACGCGCCAATCTGGGCAGAACTGGACATTTAAGGCGATCCGTCACCAGGGGTCTAACTGTACAAGGCCCCTCACCACAAACAGATCTGCAGTTTCTGTTAGAATTACCTCCCACTGAGTCCCTTATAAAGTACCTTTTCTATGTCATTTACCTCCCTTGGCCTGTCCGAGTTTCTCCTTAAATCTCTTAAAGACCTAGGCTATGAACAGCCTACACCGATTCAGGAAAAAGCTATCCCAGCCATATTGGAAGGTGATGACATTCTAGCCGCTGCGGAAACCGGATCAGGTAAGACAGCAGGCTTTACCTTGCCTATTCTGGAGCGGCTTGTTAAAGCGCTCCCACCCCAGGGAAATCTGGTGACAGCATTGGTGCTGGTACCTACCCGCGAGCTGGCCGTTCAGGTAGAGGAAGCCATCAGACAATACGCTCGCTTCTTCCCTAGAAAATTAAAAACACTGGCAGTCTTTGGTGGCGTTTCCATCAATAACCAGATGCAGGCCATGCGTGGTGGCTGTGACATCGTAGTGGCAACACCTGGGCGATTACTGGATCTGGTTGATCGTAACGCAGTTGACCTCAGAGCGGTTACCACACTAGTACTTGATGAAGCCGATCGTATGCTTGATCTGGGCTTTGCTGATGAACTGGATGAGATTCTTGATGAACTCCCCAACCAACGCCAGAACCTATTGTTCTCAGCAACCTTCCCTAAGGGTGTTAAAACACTTACTGAAGACTTGCTGGATAGCCCAGTTGAAATCGAGATAAAGCAGGAAAGTACAATTCCGGAACAGCTGGTCCAGCGTGCAATTGAAGTTGATCGAAACAACCGAACAATGCTGCTTAAGTACCTTCTGAAACAGAAACAGTGGTCCCAGATACTGATCTTTGTCGCCAGCAAACGCACGGCCAATAACGTAGAGATGAAACTCTACCGTTCTGGTATTCAAGCCCAGACCCTGCATGGGGACCTGACACAAACTGAGCGTACACAGGCGTTAAAAGATTTTCGCACTGGCCGCTGTAAAATTCTGATCGCAACCGACCTAGCTGCGCGTGGAATCGATATTCCCAATCTTCCCTGTGTACTTAACTACGATCTGCCACGCTCTCCAGCAGATTATGTTCATAGAATTGGCCGTACAGCCCGTGCCGGAGAGATCGGTCAGGCCCTTTCTTTTGTTGATCATGAAGGTGATGCACACTTCAAGCTCATTGAGAAACGTATTCAACAACAAATATCTCGAGAGCAGATTGAAGGCTTTGAACGCTCCAAAGATATACCGGAATCAGTAACCGCAAAAAAAGGGAAAGCGCCAGTTAAGGGCAAACGTAAGAGTAAGAAAGATAAACTCCGTGAAGCTGCGGCACTGAAAGCCCAAAATGATGCGCAAAAGCAATAACCGCAAACTGTGCTGTTTTTAAAACCAACACAGAGATCAAACCACCAAACTGTACTGATTTTATTTATACCAACCTGAATCTGTAATGCATTAATAACTCAAACGATAATAGTTCCAATCACAGTTGCCACAACAACGGTTAAAATATTGAAGGCAAAATAATGGAACTCTATATCGCTATTCTGGTGTTCGCTGTTTCAACAACAGTAACTCCCGGCCCCAACAACATCATGATTCTTAGCTCCGGTGTTAACTACGGCGTAAAACGCAGTTTGCCGCACCTATTAGGGATCTGTATCGGCTTTCCCTTGATGGTAGCCGCGGTGGGCCTGGGCTTTGGCTCGGTATTTGAGAGTTTCCCAATTTTCCATGAGCTGATTAAAGTAATGGGACTTACCTATCTGCTCTATCTGGCATGGAAAGTAGCAACCGCGTCAACCGGCCCACTGGAAACTAAGGACAATAACTCCAGACCGATGACATTTATTCAGGCCGTTTTATTTCAGTGGGTGAATCCCAAAGCCTGGATTATGGCTACAGGCGCGATCGCTGCATATACGAGTCAGGACAGCTCTATCCTGCTACAGGTGATAGTGATCTCCACAGTCTTCTTTATCGCAGCTTTCCCTTGCGTGGGTGTGTGGCTGTTTTTTGGATCTTTAATACAAAAGTACTTAAAAGATGAAGTATTCCAGAAAACATTTAATGTTATAATGGCTGCCCTTTTGGTTATATCTGTATTACCTGTCGTGAAAGATCTGTCAGCAACGTATCTCGTCTGATCTGTTCATAGGATAGCAACACCCTGATCATCAGGTTGTCACCTTTAACGGGTAATCTATTTTTTGTATTAGTAGTTGTAGATAGATTTCATAGATGAACTCTCAGTTTATAAACCCATTTCTCGCTTCGATTTGTAATACGCTAGAAACGATGGCTATGCTAGCCTCTGTTCCAGGCAAACCTGCACTAAAGAAAGGAGCCAGTGCAGGTGGAGAGATCACCGGCATCATAGGCATGGCCGGAGACAAGGTTAAGGGCTCTTTTGCAATTTCTTTTAGCAAACCACTTATCCTACAAGTGGCTGAAAATATGCTTGGGGAAACCTTTAGCGACATTGATGAAACTGTCATAGACCTGGTAGGCGAACTTACCAACATCTCAACAGGCGGCGCGAAAGCAAAACTGGCTGATGACGGTCACAACTTTAATATGGCCACTCCCGTAATTGTCAGTGGCAAAGACCATAGAATAGAGCATTCACTGAAAGGACCGGTTATCACTATCCCTTTTGAAACAGAGTATGGTTTTTTCTTTGTAGAGATCAGCTTTACTCCATCAAACTGATCCCTACTTATTGTGTTTACTGAGCAAGAGTGTTGTGTTTACTAAGCAAGAGGGCTCAGAGAAACAAGGTCAGCGTACACAGTAATGGCGTAATAAACGCCAAAGTAAAGCATTTGCCAATTACCTGAATCATACTGTGTTGTGGGTTTTTCCAGACATAAAGCCCGTTAATAAGCGCAGTAAGTGGTATCGCGATCATGCCTATCAGAAAAGCGGCTAATCCAGCCCAAGACCCATTTCCCTGATTCATTGAAGCAATAATAAACACCACCAACACTTGAGCTGCAGCTGGCAGAAAAACGCCTATTAAGTAGCGCATTATTCAGGAACCGGACATTCAAAATCGGCTTTCTTCACTAAAAGCACGTCACAATCCACGTGATCTACCACATGTTCAATAGTGCTGCCTACCAGTATTCTATCAAGCACACTGCGGGCTACCGCACCCATCACAACAATATCGATATTATTATGCTGAGCATAATTACTGATGGTCAGATCAGTCTCCCCTTTCAATACATCCACCTGATGAGAATCAGTTGATAGATCAAACTCTTTGAGTAACTGATCACAACTGCCAAAGTGGAGCTTTTCAACCTTACCCTGGAGCGCTTCATAATCTGTCACTAGATGTTCATCAAAGATCGCCTCATGAGGAAGAGAGTTATAGCAGTGCAGTATCCTCAGTTCAGACAACCCCTCTTTTGCCAGGGTCAAACTGCTGGATAATATCTCCTTATCCAATTCCGCATGTTCATCCCCCTCATGTAAAGGGTCAATACAGGCGGTGATCCGGGTTATCTCATTCCAAGGGCGATCCTTTACAAACAAGACAGGGACCGGACACTTACGCGCCACCTGCCAGTCAACCGAAGCAAACAGGTAATGTCCTAGCCGATTATGCGGCTGAATTGGATGCATCACTAGGTCAGGCTGATAGCGCAGAACTTTTCTGACAATACCCTCCCCCTGATGTCGATTCCATGAAGCATCAAAATCGACATTTAATCCCGCGGCGATAAGCGGCTGACACAAATCTTCCAGCTTCGCCTCAACCTGACGAACATAAGCATGTTCCACATGTTGTTCCTGGTCCCGATCAAAGAGATAACTCTGTTTGATCGAACGGTTATAACAACAGTTGAATAGCTCAAGTGAAGCCCCATACTGCCTCGCCATCATCGCAGCTTTCTGCAACAGCGTTGCAGGATCATGTTTAAGGTCGATATTCACCAGGATTTTGTCCATTACCCTCTCCAGATCAAACGTCTCCTCTTCTTTGATTCTGGACAGAAAATCGCATCAGCGCCAGCCCATAGTCATTAGCCATTTGGCTTATAACTTTTCAACAAGGGAAATGGGCGGTTTATAAGAAATAAAGCTAATCAAAATATTCATATTAGATATTACTTATATATAATATACCCAACTGAATTCGAAAATTTCGCAGGTATATTACATGTCTATCAATGCAGCCCTTCGCCTTATGGCAGGTACAGTTATCCTGATCAGCCTTGCTCTGGGAACCTATATTAATGCTAACTGGTATTACCTGACCGGTTTTGTTGGCCTAAACCTTCTACAGTCAGGTTTCACTAAATGGTGCCCTGCGGTGTTCTTCTTCCAGAAACTTGGCCTAAAAGCTGAAGCTTGTGTCAGTGAAGGCATGAGTGTTCACCAGGGGCTGCATATCATTGCTGGTTCTGTTGTGTTGTTGACCGTAGCTGCCGTTATGGTTCTGGCAATGCCTGCAAATCTTCTGATCATCACTGCAGTTGTGGGTGTGAGCCTGGCTCAATCGGCATTCACCGGATGGTGCCCTGCGATGTCAGTAGCTCAGTTGTTGGGCTTTAAGAAAACGGAATCTGCTTAGCCGAATAGGTACACGCGGAATCACTACTCTCCTGGATTATTTCACTCAAATATCCGCTTTAGCCGGGCTCTCTGAGTCCGGTTTTTTTATAACTAAAAACAATATTTTTTCTATACGAAGAGCTACAATAGCCCCATATTTCAAACAAGCGGGTTGGATTTTTGTTGCTTAGGATTGCCGGTTTAATTGTCCCGTCGTTACTCCTTCTAATTGGAGCAGGGTTTCTATTACCCATGGCGGCACAGCTCAGTCCCGAATATCAGCACATTGTCACTCTGACACCCTATCCGTTGGCACTAATAGTCGCACTACTGGGTTACGGCTTTAATCGCAGTCGCATCCTTTTCGCCGCGCTAAACCTTATAGCCGCCTACTGGTTGATCCAAATTGGACTGCAAACTAGCCTCAATCAGCCAGATGCGTTTGTGCTGTTCAGCATGCTTTCTCTGCTGCTTCCAGTACACCTTGCCCTCATCTCTCTTTACAAAGAGCGTGGGCTGTTAACCCCTATCGGCATCATCCGTGTACTGCTGATCGTACTGAGCTACTTGCCGCTCTACGTACTCTTGAAAAATGGTTCGCTGGCACTCTATCTACCTGATCTTCCAATGGTGATGCTAGAGATGCTCCTGCACGAATATTACCTCAGTGAAGCAGCTGCACTGACTTTCGGGCTCAGCCTCATTCCGGTTTTTGTCTCTTTTATTCTGCGTAAAACTTACACTGATGCTGCCCTGTTTGCCGCCATTATCTCCGCCCTGATTATGCTGAGCTGGTTTAACCAACCACTGATCTCGGCACTGTTTGTATCAGCAAGCCTAATTGCCCTGGCCATTTCGGTAGTACAAAACTCCTACCGAATGGCATTTATCGATGAACTAACCTGTATCCCTGCTCGTAGAGCGCTGCAGGATAAACTATCAACACTGGGTAAGAAGTACACACTAGCAATGTGTGATATCGACCACTTCAAAAAATTCAACGATACCTACGGCCACGATGTAGGCGATCAGGTTCTTAAAATGGTGGCAGCTAAGCTGAACCAGGTCAGTGGCGGAGGCAAAGCCTACCGTTATGGTGGTGAAGAATTCACTCTGGTTTTCCCCGGCAAGAACGAAGCTGAAGCCTTGCCATACATTGAACAACTACGCGAAACCATCGCTAACTATCCAATGCACATCCGTAATCAGAACCGCCCTGAAGATAATGAACAAGGACAAAAGTTGCGTAAGAATGCACCAGAGACGGAAGTTGTCAGTGTGACTATCAGTATCGGTTTTTGTGAAAAAACAGCCGAACTAACCGATCCACAAGCGGTTATCAAAAAAGCTGACGAAGCCCTATACACCTCTAAGAAAAATGGCAGAAACTGCTCAACGCCAGCGAATTTCCAGCCTGAGAAGAAATCAAGGCGCCGGGGACAAAGGCATGACTACGCTTAACAGTCAGTTACTCGATGAATCCTCAACCAAGCTATCCTGATAACACTTAACGGCGACTCTATCCGGCTTATTTGCGAGAGACACATTCTTTAGAGGGCTCCAAACCAACTGCTGTAACTCATTATTAAGCACCCTGCCCGACCACTTTGTAACCACAAAATAGTGCAACAGTTGTGGTCCAAACTTATCAAACTGTTCTGAGCATAAGAATGTGTAAGCGAGAGGTGTTACCCCTAGTTCCTCTTCAACCTCGCGCAATAACGTTTCAACTTGTGTCTCACCTGCCTCAAAATGCCCACCGGGAATATTAAGATAACTTTCGCCGCATGCATCATTGAAGCGTTTTTCGAGAAGAATCTGATCATTCTCGACCAACAAGAAACAAACGCACTCTCTACGTTCCATTACTTCTCCAAAACGATTCTCCAAAACAACACCCATAGCAAATCCGGGCAACCATTGTTATTTCACCCGAAGGTTTCTCTCTTTATACTCAAAACATCTGTTCCCAAAAAGACATCAACAATGCAACTCAAAGAAAAACTTGTTCAATTGGTAGAATATAAACGCTGGGCGAACCAATTAACCTTTGCCGCGCTAGGGGAGTTGCCAACAGAGGAGCTTGTCAAACCTCGCCCAACCCGCTTTGGCAACATGTTGCATACCTTGAATCATGTTTATGTCATCGATGATATTTTTAAGGCACATCTTCTTTCCCAACCCCATATCTACACCGAGCGTAACACTGTGTCTCACCCTCCGTTAGAGACTTTGCAGCAACAACAGGAACAGATGGATTTATGGTATTTAGATTACATCGAAACTCTCGAAGAAAGCTTTCTATCTGACATTATTGAGTTCAGATTTGTAGACGGAAAAGAAGGGGAAATGACGCGATCCGATATTATTCTTCACGTGGTAAATCACGGGACTTATCACCGAGGGTTTGTAGCAGATATGATGTACCAAGTACCTGCTACTCCTCCAGCAAATGACTTAACCGTTTACCTACAGAATTTATAGTTCAGTAGCTCCAACGCACTCTAGCATAAATATTTGACGCATTTTCAAACTGCCCAAAGAATGAATGCGCCTGCTTACCACCAAACAGATTGCCACCCACAGTTAAACTCAGCTCATCATTAAACCGGTACTTCACCGATGGACGGTGATAGTAGTCCTGATCTGTTGGAGAGTAGAAACTGAACCAGCTCATGACCAGGTTGTCCTGCATAGCGCTGTAGGTCAGACGCAGGGTCCAGAGTTCTCTGTTTTCATCAGGACGATAAGGAGAGCCACCATCGTTGGCAGCCAAATCATCATAGTCTTGGATATGTTCGAGGTAGTACTGCACACCCATAGTCAGTTTAGGCACCAGCTCCTGCTCATAACCCAGCAGGAAACGCAGCTGATTGTTCGGCAGCGTTGGATCTGCCCCGCTGTCATCTTCACCGTTGTACCAGGCAAGCTCTGCATGGCCGATACCACCAGCAACATTCGTGCGTAGACTAGCCCCAAGGCTATTCATCGGTGAAAAGTATGCCTGACCGCTACTGTTTAATGCATTAGGCTGTTTCCAGAACCCTCGGTAAGCGTAAACAGCCCACTCGGTGTTACTACTTCCAAACAATTGGGCCGAGCCATGTAAACGAGCGGCAAATTCACCATTGGAGAATGTTTCAGCTGGATATTCCGGGGACAACTTTCCTGTTGGAGCAGCTGCCTGAGAACCACTCATGGGCGAGAAATAGGAAAAGCGCTCACCTTCGATAAACTGATCATGGGCAAACACAGGCGTCCAGACAAAATCCAGATTGGCACTTTCTCCATAGTAGGAAAGCTTCAAGCTGGTTGATGGAGCCTTAAGGTATTCATCATCCCGTCCTGAAAAGAACGACTGCCAATCTTTGGCGAATAGATCATTCAGGAACACCAGATCACCCGTTCCCCAGGTCAGTATCTGATGACCAGCGCGTAGATCGACTGAATCACTCAGTGACATATCCATCAGTGCTTCACGTAGATGCAGCTGCAGCCCACTATCAACACCATCAGCGCTCTCTAAATAAAGATCAAGCTTACCACTGAACCGCACATCCCCGCGGTAGGTTTCCACTTCTATACGACCTCTAAGTTCAGCCAATGTCAGGTCATCATCAGCCATGACCAGATCATTATCCGTTCTCCCTCCCCCTGCCAGCTCTATAAAGCCATGTAGTTGGGTCTCCTGTTTATCTTCATCACCCCAGGCATCATCTCCCCAATCATCTGATGCATAGAGAGGTGTTGCCATTAGAGCTAGCAGTAGTGAGATTGCTCGGGTTGCAAACGGCATTATTTACTTCTCCGTAACCATTCACGTGGTGGTCTACGCAAAGAACGTTCGCTAAAGACCGCCTGTTCCATCCCCAGATCGTATTTCTGGAAACGAAATTCCAAAGTAGTTGAACCGCCGCTACGCAGATCGGAAACCCGCGACTTAGTTACAGTAGCATGTCCCTGAATCTCTTCGCTGGCCAATACCTCAACACGGCGATAAAGCTCTCCGTTTTCATCCAGATACTCGATCTTTTCCGGCAGGAATGTCACTTTGTTGATCCAGGCAGTGTATTGGCTGAACTCAACGCTGGAGCTATCCAACGGTTTATTCTCCACTACATAGTGCTCTGCAGTAGTTTCCAACAGGGTATGGCTGTCTTCCTCTGTGCCACGTCCGGATACATCTTCATAGAAGTAGTGGGAGCCAACAAAGCTAGTACGCTTATCACCAGCAGAGATACGTTTTACCAGATCCAAACCCGGTAAGTAGAGCCAGCGGTCATCATCATTACCTGGCTTTTTCGCTACCAGAAATACCGTATTACGCACATCAGCCGGGCGGCTGAAAACTACCAGAAAGTCTTGCTCTCCACCCTCTTCTCGATCACGACGCAGAATAGTGAACTGACGCTTCTGCTCCCGACCCTGCGCATCTTTGATCAGCATTCGTGCTTCTGAACGACCATCGTCACCAGCGTAGTAAGAGGTCAGGTTAGCTTGGGTCACGATCTCGTTAGCATCGGTAAGATCAGCTGCAAATACACTCAATGAGGTAATCATCAGAGCAGCTGCAGTAATTGCTTTAATAGCCACTGTAGTAAAAACTTGTTTAAGCATTTTCCTTCTCCTCATTGGCGTGAACAGAGAACAGACTTTCTTTATCTTTAATTCCGTTAATAACAGCAGGTAGCAGTATCACGGTCACCACAGCAGAAACAGCCATAATCATCGCCAGGAAGAATCCTACGGTGATGTATGGAACCAACGGCGCAAACAACAACGGTGTAAAACCAACCGCAACCACAACCGCATTCCGACTAATAGCTCGCGCTGGGCCTTTATAAACCTCATCGATAGTGGCAGGCCAGTTGCCGGTTTTACGATAGATAGCTCGACAACGCTCAAGGAAATGGATAGCAAAGTCCACGGAAAGTCCTAATGTCAGAGCAGAAAGCACCGCAATAGGCATATCGTAATCCTTGCCGATAAAACCAATCAGGCCATAGATAAACAGAATCGTAACTGACAAAGGCAACATCGCCAGCAGACCAATTTTGATTGAGCGGAACAGTAACAGCATCATCAGCAGTACCATAAAGAAGGCACTGATCAAACTGTTGAGCATGCCGCTGACCATCTGCTCCTGCCAGACTACGTTAATATATGTCAGCCCCGCCCAATTCATCTCAACATTCTGCGGCAGAGGATTCTCCGCTACGTACTGATCAACCAGATCAAGCACACGGCTCATATCTTGATTGTCACCGCTCTTCAGCTGGAGCCATAGCGCGGTAGAACTGTAATCTGTTGTTACCATATGCCACAGGTCATCTGGACGATGGGAGGACTGGAAACTAAGGATAGTCTGCGCCGCAGCGGTCGCATTAGCTGGCAACTGGTACTGACTGTCATCACCACCTTGCAGCTCACGGTAAACCGTCTTCAGTAGAGTAACCAAAGAGTTACTTTTACCGACCAGTTCCGAACTATTCAGATAATTCTGCAAACCTTCCAGGTAGCCCAGCGCTTCTGGCGTTAGGAAATATTTACTCTCAGCCTGAACACTTTCAACGATATCCAACATCGCCAGCCACTGTTCTTCATTATCCGCATCTTCATAAGCGGCATCATCCAGAGCAAAACTGAGTTTCTCCAGCATTGAATTAAATGGCAGCCCCTGGTTTTCCTTCAACATTAGGTCCAGGTTAGCCGATACATCAGATGATTTGACCTCTCCCTTCAGTGAGCTGATCAACGCTTCCCTCTCACTGGAAGGCGTCGCTTTTTCTAGTACCAGAAATGCATCGTAAGTACCTGAGAAGTGGCTGTTCATCACTTTATCAGCAATACGAAGGCGATGATCTTCTTTAAACCAACGCACCGGATTATCGTTAATCTGAA
Organism: Neptuniibacter sp.; assembly: GCF_024231755.1. Taxonomy (GTDB): domain Bacteria; phylum Pseudomonadota; class Gammaproteobacteria; order Pseudomonadales; family Balneatricaceae; genus Neptuniibacter. The sequence continues at coordinate 3,395 of NZ_JAAEQH010000213.1, read as the reverse complement.
TAGTTGTAAGTCCGTAGATAGAAACCGCTACTAGTGCGATAAACGTGACAACCAGACCTTTTGATTTAGCAATAGAGAATCGACCTGTTACAGCAAGCAACTTACCCAACAGACCCGATGACTCTTCATCGATTGAATGATCTTTAAGGGCAGCCAAACGCTGGTCAGAAAGACTGACAATATAAGCCGGAACCAATGTAATGGTGAGTAGGAAAGCCAGCAAAATACCGAAAGCTACATGCAGCCCAAAGATCTGTACTGGCGGTATAGGCGTAAAAGCGAGTGATGCAAAACCTACTGCAGAGGTAACCGAGGTATACAACATCGGTGTAAACAGATGACCTACCACCTCTCTTAGAGCCTTATGTGGTTTTTCACCCGGCTTATAACGATCAGCAAATTCTGAAAGGATGTGTACTGAATCGACAACAGCTATGGGCATAAGGAAGATCGGAATCATCGAGCTCATAATATGAACGGTATAACCCTGACCTATCAGCAACCCCATAGTGATAATAACCGCTCCCATGGCAACCAGCATTGGCGCAGTGATTAGTAACATAGAGCGGAAGAAAACCCACATCAACACAAAGATCATCAAGCCCGCCAGCGGTGCTGAGATCGCCATCTGGATAAACATCTCAACGCCGAAGGTATCCTCTGCTACCGGCAGGCCAGCCATATAGAATTGATTACCCGATTGCGGTGAAGCGGACTTGAGCTCATCAATCTTGCTCTGAATCTCTTTTGAAAGACGATAGCTCTCAGATTTGGAAACAATCGGAATATAGATGCCTGCCGCCTTAGCATCGCCGGAAACCAATGTATTGTGTAGCAGAGGTAAACGTTCTACAGACTGCTTAATTACGAGCGCCTGTTCGGATGTGGTTGGCGCTGATTTCATCATCCATTCAAAACGAATCGTTCCAGGCTGATCTGGCATCTGACTGATATTATCAACCGTGTTCAGCGCCATGAGATCTTGACGAATAACACCATCCATCGCCTGTACAGCAGTAGAAAGTTTATGCAGATCAGATAGAGTTTGTGGGTTGTAGATTCCATCTTGGTGCTCTGTATTAACAACACCAACCACGATCATGTCATACAGAGAGAAGCGTTGTTTCATCTCATCATGGAATACTCTGTCAGCCTGATCATGAGGCAGCATATTTTCCGGATCAGTATCAACTTTGATACTCGGAATCTGTATAGCAGCCAGAATAACCATAGCCAGAATCGTGAAGAAAACCTGCTTCGGTTTTTCCATAGAAACCGCAACGATCCACGCTTTAAAACCCATTAGCCACACCTATTGAAACTTCATTAGAAATTATTAATATGGCAATTATATTAGTATTATCTAATATTTCAACTAGGCTAAATTAGAAAATTGCGAAACAAGCAGTAATTCGGTAGTATTTGTAATGTTATAAAAACACCAATACTAATAACTATAAAGTCGATTAATCGACCCCAAAGCGCGACGCTGATGGAGAAGAGTCTCCCAAAACGATAAGTAAAACACAGCGGTTCGGAGTGATAAGTTGAACGATACAAATGCAGCAACATTAGATGCTGAAACCTTAGAGATGATGAAAGCAAATGCAAGTCAGGCAGCCAAGCTGATGAAGGCGCTAGGCAATGAGAGCCGCTTGCTTATTCTTTGCTACCTTGATGGAAAAGAGCTTTCCGTAACAGAATTAAACAATTGCCTGGATCTGAGCCAATCAGCTCTATCTCAACATTTAGCGGTACTTCGCAAAGATGGCCTGGTAAAAACCAGACGAGAATCTCAGACTATTTTTTACTCACTGCAAGGTGATACCGCAAAACGTATCATTCACACACTACATGAAATGTTCTGTCCAACGATGTGATGAGTAAAAACATTCAATAAAAAAGCCGTGTCATAATGACGCGGCTTTTTTATTTGGTATTAAGTAACTAGGGAACCTACGAATAAGTCTCATACTTTCTCAGTGGGTTATAAAACGACCAGATACGCGAAAGTCAACGCAGTGAAATGTCGAGACCTTTTCAAGCTGACTGACAAAGTAGATGGTCGTTTTAGAACCCACCCTACGGGGCTTACAGAGCAACTGAATCACTTTGTTAATGATTTTCGACAGGCAACCATCATGCCTGTAATCATTGCCTCGTGCTTCAATTGCTCTGTAAGCCTGAGTCGTATAGGACTTGTTTGTAGCTTCCCTCGGTTAAGAGGAAGTAGAATCCTGAACCACATCACCAATATGCTGGTTGATAAGGACAGTTCTGTTACCCCCTGAACTCTTAGATTGATACATAGCTAGGTCTGAACGTTGAACTACTTGGTCGGGTTTTTCCGAACCATTAGTCTCAGTGACCCCAAGGCTCATGGAAACTTTAGCAATACCCCCGCTCCCCTTCTCAACACTGTAAGGACACTTCGTATTGAATAGGTATCGAATACGCTCTGCAGTTTTCGCTGCTGCTTCAATACCCGTATCAGGCAGAAGCACCATGAATTCATCACCGCCATAACGTACTGCTATATCTGACAGGCGAAGCGCCTCATGTAATAACTCACCAACCGTTCTAAGAATACGGTCGCCCTCTATATGGCCTAACGAGTCATTAACTTTTTTAAAGTTGTCCAGATCAAAACAGATAAGGCTGAGATCATGCTTGTAACGCTTGGATCGATCCAGCTCTTTTGCCAGAACCTGATAAAAATGACGCTGGTTATACAAACCTGTCAGCTCATCAGTGATAGAAAGCTTATGTAGTTGCCGTTCAAGGTTGTGCCGCTCGGTGAGGTCGTGGAAAAAGCCGATGCTGCTTCCCTCATCTTTATCCACAATTGCAGCAGAAAGTCTGACAGGGACTGTATTACCGTTTATGGTCATAACAGTCGCTTCATAACCTTCAATTGAACCACTTTCCCCGCATTCATCAGAAAACATGAGGCGTTTTATCTGACGAGCAGAATCAAGATCAGGATAGATTGAGGTAATACTAAGCTTCCCTACAACATCTGCAGCAGCATAACCCAGTAGCTTTTCTGCAGCAGCATTGAAAAGCTGAATAATCCCAGTTCCATCAACCCCAATAACAGGATCAGGACATAAGGATACCAGTACTCTCTCATCTACGTTATTCACAAATAATTCCTAGTTTATTTTTATGATTGCGGAAATTTATTGGGCATAAACAATACATGTTTAAACAAATAAATACAAAAAGTTATAAACAACAGAATAAGTAGAAGAAAAAACAAGGAATGAATCTTTGAAGTGGTGGGCGTGGAGAGGCTCGAACTCCCGACATTCGCCTTGTAAGGGCGACGCTCTCCCAACTGAGCTACACGCCCACTTCAGAAGTGCCTAGTCTAGTACCTTTCAGGCAATTTT